>JAISOL010000039.1 GCA_031275645.1 Deltaproteobacteria bacterium | reverse complement strand
CAATTACTTTGCTCCATCTGCTGGGGTATGAAAATATCACTGAGGGGATAGAAATCCTCGCGGAAAACAAACAAACAGCACTGCGGCTCGTCAGATTCGGAAGAATTGAATGACCCTGGATTCGGCGGCCGGCTCCGACCTGTAGCCGCGCGCCCTGAAAACGGGAAAGCCGTTATCGCCGGGACAAACCGGCGGCCCTTGCGGACAGAAAAGCCAGCCTTGGGCCTTACCGGAGGAAATTGGCGGAGAGAGCCCGCGTGACTTCCAAAAATTTGCCTCTCGCATTTTTACTGGTGGATTATCAGAACGTCTTCAAGTAAGCTGGCGCCTATTCATACTTTGAAGTTGAACTGAAAACCTCCGTCGGGAAAATATGTTTCAATCCACCCGGCCATGCCGGGCATCAAGCTGGAATCTCCCTGAAAGGAGAGCTTTCAGAGCATAAAGGAAATTTCGATGAACAAACCAAAGCTATCCGGCAAATCCAGATGGATCATTCCGGGACTAGTTCTGTTGCTGGCCGCGCTCTTCTTCGTGGGCAAAAATGTATTTGAAAGCAGGGCGGCTCTGCGTATCAAAGATGATCTGGCCCTGAGCGAGCCCTATCTGATCCTGGAAAACGCCGAAGTGGAAGTATCTCTGCTGAGCAGAAGCGTCGTGATCCGCGATATAGTTTATTCTGTGCCGGATTATCCGGAACTGGGCCTCAGGATCGGCTCCCTGACCGAAAAAGGAATAGATCTCTCCACCTTTCTGGGGCGGCCGGGTGAATTGAGCGAAATAAGCGCGCTGATCCTGGAAAAGCTGGAAATTTCCCTGAAAGGGATGGAAAAGCCGGTTCTGGAGCTGGAATATTACGAACTCAACGATCTTGCGTACAACTACAGGGATATGCGCGCCTCGCTTCTTAAAAACAAGGGAGTCAGAGACGCGCGGGCGCGCCTTGCCGACACTCTTCCCTATATCCGGAACGCGAAGCCGGGGAGGGATTCATTCCGCAATATAAAGATAAACCTGCAACAGAAGGGGCTCTTTGATTTCTCACTGGCTTCCGGTTCTTCTTCCGGAAAGATTACGCTCAACCCGGAAAGCAATTCCGGTTTCGACACGGGCGTGGACGATATTCGCCTGAGCAATCTCAGCCTTTTTTCCGAAGGGTTTGCGGGAGATTTCAATCTTAATCTGAGTCTGGAAGACTTCCATATGCAGGGGTACAAGTCTCACTACAGTAAACTCATGGATCTCCTGATCGCGCACAGCGCCTCCCCTGAACCCGACCCTGAAAATTTCTTCCTCTCTCTGCTGCCTGTTCTTCTGGATTATTACTATGAACGCAGCGAAAGCAAAAATCTGCGCGTCAGCGCGGATTTAACGGATATGGGGGGAATATCCCTGGCCTTCTCCGTGGACTCCATCGAAACGGGAGCGCACAGCATAAGTGAACTGGGAATGGAGAGGCTGCGCAACCTGCGCTTTGAAAAAGACCGGAAGGAAATTCTCAGCCTGGAGGAAGCGGGCTCGGACAGGACGGTTATTCCCAAGGCCCTGACGGATCTCATCCTGAATCCCAAGAACATAATGGAAGACGAGCAGACGCAGAAACTTCTTTCCGGGGATCCCTATGCTCTGCTCAAAGGCTTGAGGCTGGAAAACATTTATCTGAAAAACCTGCGTCTGCCCGATATAGCTTCCCTGGGACTCTGGCGCACGGATATTGATCTGGGCGACAAGGCCAACCTCAAATCCCTGGTGCGGGATCTCTTCCTCAGCCAGCAGATCCTCCTTCAGGGGTTCGACTTCCTTGAACCTTACGGAGAGGACGAAAAGAGAGAGGCTCTACAGACGCTCACCGAGACTGGAAATGGACTGAACCTGAACTCGGACTTCAATCTGGACATGCTCGCGGCTCGCCTTCTGGAGTTCACCCTTACCTTCTCCCTGGAAGAAACTTATCTGGGAGAACTCAAATTCGCCATGGATGTCCTGAGCGGTCCGCCTTCTCCTTATGAAACTTACGGCGATCCCCTTTTGCGCAAGCTGGAAGTTTCCTTCGCCGACAAGGGCTTCAGGGACGCTTTTCTCCGGTACCTGGTGAAGAGCGGTGAATATGGCTCGATTGCGGAAGCCAGGGACGGAATCTTGGCGGAATTTGACCAAACGGATGAACTCGCCGGCAAAAATTCTCTGTTCAGGAGCCTGCTGCCGGCCCTGCGCTCCTTTGTGAATGAAGGCGGTTCGATACGGCTGGCGCTTAATCCGGAAAATCCCGTTCCCATGGATGATCTGGATAAAATTCTTCTGGAAAACGCCAACCTGGTGAATGTGACCGTTCAGCACAGCAAATAAGCCGTTCAGCCGGAGCGCAAAGCGCGCTCTAGGCTCTCCGCCGCCCGGAGAGTCCCCCCCTGCCGGGGGCGGAGGTAAGCGGCCAGTCTGGTCTTTACCTCCTCCCTCGGCGGGGGATTCTCCAATTGCTCCAGCAGAAGAGACCCCAGTTCTCCAGCGTCCCGGGCCTGACGCGCCAGACCCAGTTCAAAGATTTCCTTTCCCGCCCAGGCGAAATTATCCCAAAAGGGGCCTATACAGGGCACCAGTCCCTGACTCATGGGCTCCAGAAAATTCTGCCCCCCCAGAGGGGCAAGGCTCCCCCCCACAAAAACCGCCGAGGCCAGACGATAGAGCAGATCAAGCTCGCCGAAGCTGTCCCAGAGCAGCACTCTTCCTGGACCGGGGCTCAAACCCGCGCTGCGCCGGGTATAGTCCAGCTTAAGTCCGGCAAGATGTTTTTCCCAGGCTTCCAGGCGGTGCAGGTGGCGCGGAGCCAGCACAAGACAGCATTGCGGCGCGGCGGACAGCAGGCGGGAAATCAGGGGCAGCAGAAGAGCTTCCTCCTCTTCCCGCACCGAAGCCAGAGCCAGCAGAGGCCGGGGAAAAAGCCCTTCCTCGTCCGGACCGCCTGCCGCCGGCCGTATACGGTCAAACTTGATGTTGGGCATCAGGGAATAGCGCCGGGGTTCTTCAAAATCTCCTTCCCCCCCGCCGAAAAGGGCGCGGAAGCGCTCCAGATCTTCCCGGCTGACGGCCAGAATTTCCGCCGGGGCGCAACGGCGCAGGCCGGCGCGGAGCAGGCGGTATCCCCGCAGCGAAGCCGCGCTCATTCTCCCGTTGAGAACAAGCACGCTAACGCCGTGCTTACGGCAGGCCCAAAGCAGTCCGGGCCAGATTTCCGTTTCCAGCAGGCCGAGCACCCGCGGCTCTCCCTTATTCGCTCCGAAGACGCGGTATACGGCCCGATCCATCAGATCCGGCTCGTCCAGAGGCAAATAATCCACGCCTGGGCCGTATTTCTTCGAGCGGGTTTCTTCCCGTCTGGCCTGCCGCAGTATCTCCAGCCCCTGGCGGGTGCAGGAGGTGCATAAAATACGTCTTTCGGAAGGCGCTCCCTCCCCGGACAGCTTCCGGAGCAGTTCCAGCGCAAGATAGGCTTCGCCTCCGGAGGCCGCATGCAGCCAAAGCCGGTAAGGAGGAGAAGCTCCTCCGGGATCGGCCAGACCTGGCCAATCCGAAGGAAGCAGACGCCGGGAGAAGTCTTCTCCCAGGCGCTTGTGCCGGCGCAGAAAGGGCCTGGCCAGCTTCCAGAGCAGATTATAGCAGCTCAGCACGGGCGCGGGCCAGCCCCAGATCCACGAGCCGAGCGACCAGCTGCTCGAAGGAAAGGCCGGCGGCGGCGGCGGCCTTGGGCAAGAGGCTGGCGCCGGTCATTCCGGGAAGGGTGTTTGTTTCCAGCAGAGTCAGGGAGCCGTTGTCGCTCAGGATAAAATCCGTGCGGCTGTATCCCCGCAGGCCCAGAACCCGATGGGCGGCCAGGGCGTGGCTTTCCGCCAGGGCGAGCAGATCAGGGGGCAAGGGCGCCGGGCAAAGCTCCTCCGCTCCGTCAGGCGCGTATTTGCTGACATAGTCAAAGAATCCTTCTTCTCCGCGCAGGGGGCGGATCAGGATGGGGGGCAGGGCCTCGGGAACTTCCACTTCCCCGGGAACAGGGCCGGAGCCGGTTCCTCCCTCCGTGGGCCGCAGCGCCCCCAGCACTCCGCAGGTAAGCTCCCGCCCTGGGCAGGCCGGTTCCACAATAAATTCTCCGCCGCCGGCAAAAAGGCGATCCAGGGCCGGGCCGAGTTCTGCCGCGTTATGCACCTTGATCAGGCCCAGGCTGGAGCCGCCGGTATTGCTTTTTACAAACAGGGGATAGCCGAAGGGAGGCCGCCAGCCCGGACCGGGGTGCCGGGTAAGCAGAAGCCAGTCCGGCGTGGGGAGACCGGCCCGGCGGAACATTATTTTGGCCGCGGCCTTGTTCAGAGCCAGAAACGATCCTCTGGGCCCGGAGCCCTGGTAGGGCAGGCCGGCGCTTTCCAGAAGGCTCTGCGGCAAACCGTCCTCGCCCGGAGAGCCGTGCAGGTTGATAAAGGCAAAGTCCTGCCCCTGGGCCGCGGCGAACAGCCCGTCAAAGCCCTCAGCGGGATCGAAGGGAGTCACCTGATGGCCCAGACGCCGCATGGCCTCGGCCAAGCCTCTGGCGCCGTTCAGGGAAACCTCCCTTTCCTCAGACCAGCCGCCGGCTATCAAAAGTATCTTCATCCAGGTTCACTCCCAGACGCGCGGAAAGGGCGCGTTCAATCTCCAGCCCCTGTTCCATGGAGGATCTTATGAAAATCCGGGTTTTTTCCGTATGTCCATAACGCCGCATCAAATCCTGAAAACGTTCCTCTATGCTGACCAGAACATCATGCCTGACTCTTTTGTCCGCGTACAGCACGAGCAGGCAGGGCAACATGCTTTCATTGCCCAGATCCAGGGGCCAGGGCCAATGCACATGGTGAAAGACCAGCTGGGCCACGCGCGGGCTGCCTGTTTCCATCCTGGTCCAGGCCGCGCCCAACTGGGCGTGGTTGCCCCCGAATTCTATGGTATAGGCCTTGGCCAGATCGTGCAGAAGGGCTCCGGCCAGAAGCAGAGACAGGTCTATGCGCGCCCCGCCGGCCTGCAGGCGTCTTCCCAGGCTCTCCGCCACCCCGGCCACCCGGATCGAGTGTGCGCGGATATGCGCGGGCATGGCATATTTGTCCCACAGGGCGCCGCAGCCGGCTTCATCCGGAATTTCCGCGGAAGAAAGGCTTTTCTCCCGAAGAAGCCGCGGAAACAAGGCAGGCACGGAAGGCAGGGGCGCATCTCGCATGGGCCGGTTGTGCGCGTCGTGGAATTTCACCGCATCTCCTTGTTTGTCTAAGCCGGGAGTATATGTTATGGGCACTTCTGTCCGAAAGGATGCGGACAGCATATATTTTCAGAGGCAGCCATGACAACATCTTTTTCCGCTCGCCTGGCGGTGCGGGAGCTGGAACCCTATGCTCCCGGCCTGTCCATTGACGAAATCCGCTCCCGTTACGGCCTGGAGAGGATCATCAAGCTGGCCAGCAACGAAAATCCTCTCGGAGTTTCCCCTCTGGCCAAGGAGGCGGTGGAGCGGAAGGCGGCCTCCGTGTTCCGTTACGCCCAGTCCGGCTGCCCGCGTCTGGTTGAGGCCATAGCCGGTCTGCACGGACTGTCTCCGGATTGCGTGGTCATAGGCAACGGCTCGGATGAGGTCATAGACCTGTTGATCCGCTGCCTGGCGGAACCGGGCAGGAACAATGTGGCGGTTTTCAAACCCTGTTTCGGTCTCTACCCCCTGCAGAGCAGGATTTGCGGAGTGGAACTGCGCGCGGCTCCGTTACGGGAAAACTTTCATTTTGACTGGGAAGCTCTTCTTGATCTGGTGGACGAGCGCACTTCCCTGGTCTTTGTGACCACCCCGGACAATCCTTCGGGTTACTCCCCGCCGGCGCCGGAGTTGGAGAAACTGGCCCTGCGCCTGCCGGCCGGAACTTTGCTGGTTCTGGACGAAGCCTACATGGATTTCGCCGCCTGCTCCGAAGGAATCCCCAACTCCCGGCTTGCTGAATTCTCGCTCCTGCCGCGTTTCAGGGATTTCGGCAATCTGGCCGTTTTGCGCACTTTTTCCAAACTCCACGGGCTGGCCGGCCTGCGTCTGGGTTACGGACTTATGCCGGCGGAACTTGCCTCCTGCCTGTGCCGGGCGCGTCTGCCCTTTTCCGTCAATATTCTGGCCGAGGCCGCCGGCCTGGCCGCCCTCGAAGACAGGGATTTCCTCCTGGAAACGCTGAAAACGGTGGAACGCGGCCGGGAGCTGCTCCAGAGGGAACTGGCGGCTCTGGGCTGCCGGGTTTATCCTTCCAGTTCCAATTTCATAATGTTCGCCCCGCCGGAGCGGGACGGCCCCGCGCGGCCGGAGGGAGAGGCCGGCCATGTGTTCGAGTCCCTGCTGCGGCGCGGAGTCATAGTCCGCCGCCTGAACAGTTACGGCCTGCCCGGGCTTTTGCGCGTCAGCGTGGGCAAGGAAGAGGAAAACCGGATTTTTCTGACCGCTTTGCGGGAAATTCTGGCCTGAATAAGGAGCCGGGGGCATCACGCCCCGGCATCACATCCCCAGAGCGCGCAGGGTGTTCTGGCCGGCAACTCCGTCCACGGCCAGACCTTCCCGGCTCTGGAAAGCCCGCACGGCATTGGCCAGATCGTCGGAATACAGGCCGTCCGCAGGGCCGCTGTACAGGCCCCTTTCCGTCAGGAGCCGCTGGAGCTTCTCCACCGGGGCTCCTCTGTCGCCGGGCTGGAGAAACAGGGTCTGGCTTTTTCCCTGGGAACTTTTGTACAGGGAATATTTGCTTTGCTTGGCCATCTCCTGCTGCCGGCTCGGCTCGGCGGCCGCCATAGCCAGCAGTTTTTCATCCGCGGCAAGTGAAGCCATGGAGTTGGCGATTTTCGGGCTGGCCGGCGCCGCGGCCAGACTGGCGGCGGCCTGGTTCAGAACGGCGCTGGCTTCGTTCAGGTTGCCCTTTTGCAACTCCTCCACAGCCCGGACACGGGCCTCTTCCGCCGCCAGGAGCAGAGCCTCCTCCCGGACGGGGCTGGTGACGTCCTCCAAAGCGGCGTTTTGCTCCTTTCTTTCCCCTTCATCCGCGACAAGAGCCACGGTCAGTGGCAGTTCCAGGGTCTGGAGGCCGACGGAGGAATCATCAGCCAGAGCAAAGGACAGGGACGCCATTCCCAGAGCCTGCGTCGGGCCGCTTCCGGGGCGGACCCTGGCCCGCAGGAGAACCTGACGCTCCTCTCCGGCATAGAGATCGCCCATTTCCACGATCAGGCCCCTGTCCGCCGGAGAGGTGGCATAGCCGTAACACTTGAGCTCGCCCACAGCGGGATCGGGAATGAAGATCAGCCTGAACCCCCTGGTCACGCTTTCGGCGGCCAGGGCCAGTTCCTGGCGGAAAAAGGCGGGCAGATCCTCGGAATCGCGGATGTAGCTGTACTGTCCTCCGCCGCGCTGGGCAAGCAGCTGCATCATGTTTTCATCGTAGTCCAGGCCAAGGCCCAGGGTGGAAACGGAGATGTTCTTGTCTCTGGCGGAAGCGCCTATGGCGGCCACCTTTCCCGCATCGGTGAGGCCGCGGTTGGCCAGGCCGTCGGAGAGCAGGAGAACTCTCCTGTGGCTGCCGTCCCCGGCCTTTTGCAACTGGGCGATGCCAGCCTGGAGGCCGCCGGAGAGAAAGGTGTATTCACCGGGGGTCAGGCTGTCCAGAAGACGGTTCAGGACGGCCTTGTCCGTGACCGGAGCAAGGGGGGAGAGCACCTGGACAGTGGTATCGTACTGCACAATGGCCAGTTTGTCCCTGGGGCCGAGCAGGCGTACCGCCTCCTTGCCGGCCCGGATGGCGTAGTTCAGCTTGCCGGCATCGTCCATGGAGCCGGAGCGGTCAAAGACCAGAGCCAGACTCAGGGGCGGCCTTTCCGCTGCCCTGCCGGGCCTGGGAGCCATGAAGCGCAGCAGGATATGGATCTCCGTCTCCACGGAAGGAGGGATGGCCGCCTCGCTCAGGATTCCTTCGGCGCTCAGGCCGGCCAGGCTCCGTTCCACCCTGACGGACGCGGGAGAGAAGCCGCCCTCGGCCCGCCCGCCAGCGGGAAATAACGCTCCCGCCAGGAAGAGAAGACCTGTGACCGGAAACAGAAGATGCTTGCTCATGGGTGCTCCTTACAGTATCTTTCGACCCACAGCCGGCTTAATACGCCGGCCGGCTCCAGTCCGGCGGACAGGAGCCGGAAAACGGCCGCTTTCGGCAAGAATAGACCGGTGGCCCGGTTTCGTCAACAGAGCGCCGGACCGGAGCAGGGTCATTCAATTCTTCCGAATCTGACGAGCCGCAGTGCTGTTTGTTTGTTTTCCGCGAGGATTTCTATCCCCTCAGTGATATTTTCATACCCCAGCAGATGGAGCAAAGTAATTG
>JAISOL010000069.1 GCA_031275645.1 Deltaproteobacteria bacterium | reverse complement strand
TACTTTGCTCCATCTGCTGGGGTATGAAAATATCACTGAGGGGATAGAAATCCTCGCGGAAAACAAACAAACAGCACTGCGGCTCGTCAGATTCGGAAGAATTGAATGACCCTGGGCGGCGGCGCCAGGTTTTTTCAGTCGACATTGGCCGGGCGGCCGGGGTATTGCTTTTTCCATTCATCCAGAAAGAGCAGGGCGCTTTCCAAGGGGGTCAGCCTGCCGCTGCGGGCGCGCAGGGCTGAAATCAAGGTCTCGAAATCCGTGGAGGGCGGTATTTGCAGGCTTTGCAGCAGCTCGGCCAGATTTTTTTTCAGGGCTTCGGGCAAGGCTTCCAGTTCTCCGGAGGAGCGGGCGTCCGTGGCGCTGCGCGGCCAGCCCGGCAGGCGCGCGGCCGCGAAGTCCAGAAGGGCGCGCATACGCCGGGCATAGGTATGTTCCCGGAGCACGCGTTCCCGCCCCCGGCGGGCTATTTCAGCCCTTTCCTCCGGGCGGGGCAGGTAATAATCCGCCAGGGATATGAACTCATCCATATTCTCGAAGACGGCCAGCTCGTCCGGCGCGAAAAGATCCGGCAGAAGCTCCCGCCTGTCCACCAGCTGGAAGGCTCCGCAGGCCGCTATCTCAAAGGTGCGGGGATTGACGAAGTCGCCGCCGGTCACTTCCTGATCCCGCCTGACTCCGGAATGCAGGTTCACGTTTATTTTGGAGGAGTTGAAAATGCGCACCGTTTCCTCGGCCGTGATCCGCCTGCCCCGCAGTTGCACATGGTTCGCCAGTTCGCTCTCGCCTTCCCATTCCGTCCCCCAGATTTTAAAATCATAAGAGGCAAGACGCCGGAAAGCCTGCCGTCTGTTGGGATAGCCCGCGCCCATGAATGAGAGGTCCGCGCCGAAGCGTTTTTTGTCCGCCGCGCTGAGTTCCAGAGGTCTGTGCAGCGGCGGATGCGCCGCCAGGGGCAGGTAGAGGGCGTTTTTCACGCCCAGAGCCCGCAACTCGCTTAAAAAGGGTTCCTTCTGGATTACCGCGAAAATATCGTAATGCGGGGCAAAGGCCCGCCAATACACAAAGAGCCGGTAATCTTCCACAAACCACATGGCCGTGGGGATATGCCCGTCCTTCAGACGCTTCAGCGCCGTGAGGCTCAGGGGCGCCTGGGCCATGCTCAAAAGCAGATCCGGCTGAAAACGTTCCGCCTGGGCCAGTATGGCCTCGCTGACCAATTTGATATGGCCGCTTTCCAGATAATCCAGGCGATTCTGGCTTATCTTCAGTTCTTTCAGAGCCTTGAAGGAGTCGTAAAAGGCCGGGGCCGCGAACAGGTCCACCAGGCAGCCGTTCTCCCGCAGAGCTTCCGCGCAGCGGAGCCCCACAGGCAGGGAACCGCCGTAAAAGGGCAACACCACCAATATTCTGGGCAGCATGGACATATGTCGGCTCAGTAAGCGGAGAGATCGGGGGGGGCGTCCGTGACGGCTACGGCGTAATCAAGGAAAACGGCGACCAGGGCCACAAGCATGACCGCGACAAAGGTCAGGAAAATTTTTCTCATTCGGTAGTCCCGGCGCCACATGGTGGCACTATGGCATTTTGCGGACGAAAAACTCGTCTCTCCGGTTCTGGCTCCAGGCGCTTTCGCCCTTTCCCCCGACCAGGGGAAATTTTTTGCCCAGGCTGAGCGCGCGCAGTCTGTCCGCGGGCACGCCCAGGCTGATCATATATTCAAGCGCCGCCCGCGCCCGGCGTTCGCCCAGCGCGAGATTGTAATCTTCCGTGCCCCGCTCGTCGGCATGTCCGGTCACGGTAACGGAAAATTGCCGCTTTTCCAGAAGTATCGCCGCTTTCTGCCGCAGCACCTCTCTGGCTTCTTCCGTCAGATCCGCGCTGTCGAAGTAGAAGTAGATTTTGGCCGCATGAATGAAAGAAGCGGCTTCCGCCTCTTCCGGCGCCCAGACCTCGTCTTCGCCGTAAGCGGGATCTCCGCCCAGGCCGTAAGCCGCGCCGGAAAAATCATGGACCGCGCTTTGGCCGCCGGCCTCCGCCGGCTCCTCAAGGTAGGGGCTGGGGGTAATCTGCGGCGTCGGCGGAGGAAAAGAGAAGTCGCCGCCGGACGCGGCGCAACCGCCCGCGCCCGCCATGCCGCATAAAGCCGCAAGCGCGCAGAGCAGACGCGGACGGATTTTCATGATCTCAACAGCAAGGGAAGGTTTTCAATATTTGATGTTGGGGCTGAACTCGTCGCGGCGGTTTTTGCTCCAGGCATCCTCGTTCTGCCCTTCCACAGCCGGATACAGCTCTCCGAAGCTCACCCAGGAAAGCTGGGAGGGATTCACCCCGAGCATTACCAGGTAATCGTAGGCGGCCTTGGCCCGGCGCTCGCCCAGCGCCATGTTGTATTCCTCGGTGCCGCGGTTGTCGCAGTGCCCTTCAATTTTTACGGATATTTCGGGATACTGTTTCAGAATACCGGCCTTGGCGTTGAGCAGGGCCTTGGCTTCGTTGCTCAGAACCGAGCGGTCAAAGGCGAAATAGACGGGCAGATTCTCCAGGCTCTTGCCCGCTTCCTCAAGCCTGGCGCCCACATCGGAAGAAGGTTCCGTCTGCTGCGCGGTTCTTTCGCTCTCGGGCTGAGGAGAAGAACTGCCCCCGCCGCAGCCGAAACTGACCAGCAGGGCCAGGGTGAACAACACCGTCAGCCATACACGGCTAAATTTGATCATAAAATTCCTCCTGAAAAAAAACATTTTTGCAAAAAAACGGGCACACTATCATTCATAACAGCCGAGCGCTTCAAATCTCCACACCCCGCCACAACAAAACAAGCTCACGCGCATAATAAAAAAACCGTATTCGGGTGTTATGCCGTACCATACTGTATGAGGATAATCCGCTTTGTCAAGAGCAAAGTGTTTCTTTCTCCGGCCAGGCGGCCTGGAGCCGGGCGGGGCGAAGCGCATCCCTTCGCGGGCGACGTACACGCTCAACTGGCCCGACTGGACGATGTTCCGCAGCCGGTAATCCAGGGCGTCCAGTTCCCGGTCGGAGCGGCGCGGTTCGTGGCGGGTCAGCGCAGACGGTCAAAAGCGGCATCGTGGCCGGCAAACAGCGGTTCCTTTGCAAAGAGTGCGGCTGTAATTTCAGAGAAGGTGACGCCTGTACAAATGAAAAAATAGCGGCCAA
>JAISOL010000032.1 GCA_031275645.1 Deltaproteobacteria bacterium | reverse complement strand
CTTTTGTTTTGGACTCAATGAGCAGATTTTGGTCAGAAAAGCTGAAAAATCTCTTCTTTTCATGTTCACCTCTGACCGACCATCTACTACATTTCAATAATTAAAGCAACTAGAGCCTTATATAATTTCACATAGATAGAACGCAAAATTCCTGCATTCAAATAACATACTAAAATAATTACCAAACACCAACACCCCAAGCCTTCGCAAACTTCTCCAAAGTCAAAAGCTTACAAGTCGCAATTCGCTCAAGGCATGGTTACGGGCGGGGCAACCGGGCTGGCCGGGGGGACAGGCAAGGGATTGGCCGCGAAAGCCGGATCCGGAGCCGCAAGGCATTCGCCTCATGTAACATCCACTACTTCCAGAAGTCTCATCAGACCGCGCAAAGCGGCTTCTGCCGCCTCTTTGTCCTTGATAGTTTTCTAGGGCCGGCTATATTATAGTCGATACTGAAAAAATCGAAGACGTCTTTTTCAGAAAGGCACTCCGGCAAACCCATGAAAAAATTACTCAAAAAAGTCATATTGATCCTGGGCGGTCTTATCCTGGTATTTTTTCTCGCGCTGGGCATAGCCTTGCTGGTGATCGACCCCAACGACTACCGGGAGGAAATATCCCGGCTGGTCAAGCAAGCCACCGGGCGGCAACTGGAACTCAAAGGCCGGCTCAGCCTTAAAATCTTCCCGCGTCTGGCCCTTAACGCGCGGGAAGTTTCTCTGGCTCCGGCCCAAGGTTTTGAACCGGAGCCCCCCTTGGCCGTCCTGGACGAGATCAGCTTGCGCATGGCCATTTTGCCCCTGTTCAGCGGTGAAGTGCAGGTTGACGCCGTGCTTTTGAACGGGCTGAATCTGAATTTGGTCACAAATGTTCAGGGCAGAAACAACTGGGATGACTCCGAAAGCGCGACGAACGCCCCTCTCCCCGCGGAAAATGAAGCTTCATCCCTCCCCCCACCGGAAGAAGACGCGCAAAAGCGTTTAAATACTCTGCTGCAAAGCCGCATAACGGAAGTTCTTCTTGAAAACTGCGCTGTGCGCTACCAACATCAGGGGCAAAACCAGGACTATTTTTTGCGGCTTAACCAGTTGCGTCTGGATGAAGTCGGCCTGAACCGCGATATATCCTTCGCTCTGGATATGGAAGCGGAGGACGGCAAGGCCGGAATAAAGGCCGGGCTGATTCTGGGCGGCATTCTGAAATATATGTTCACGGAGAAGGATATAATCTTTAATCTGAAAAACCTGAAAATCGACGCTGAAACGCCGCAACTGCAAGGCAGACAGGAAATAAACGGAAACGCCGGCGGGCGTTTCAACCTGGCTTCCCTGGCCGGAAGACTGGACTGTCTGCTCCGGCACAGCCAGGGCGAACTGGAAATGGGACTGGATTTCGGCCTGGGACAAAAGCTGCTGGCGGAGGGAGACCTGGGTCTGAAGGGCAATCCCCTGGGCCTGCTGCCTGTACTCAAGATAGAGATCCCGAGAAATTCTCCCCTGGCCTCCTCCCCGGATTCACCTCTCAGTTCCCTTGACGCCTCCCTGCACTTCCGGCTCCAGGACAAACTGCTTTCCCTGAGCAAGGCGGACTTCAGGCTGGGAGGGGAAAAACTCAGAGCGCGCGTTCCAACGTTGACGGCTCTTCTGGAAGAGAATACCTCTTCCCAGTACCCGCTGAAAAAGCTCGAACTGAATTTTGAACTTGCCCTTGTTCCGGAAGCCTTTCTCAGCCCGGCCGGCATAAAAGTCCCTTCCGGCCTGCTGCGTTCCCTGGAGGCATACTCCAGCGTATCTATGCAGGGAAGGGAATTCACATTTTCCGGACTCAGCCTGAATCTGGACCAACAAAACATGCTGCTGGAGGCTCCAAGCATAAAGCTCACCCCCGCTGTTTCTCCAAAAGCCGATCTCCCCCTCGCTCAGGCCGAAGGAAGCCTGCAAATCAAAGGCAATCCGTGGCCCTATATGGCTTTGGCCGGAGTGAATCCGCACAGGCAGGATGCCGGGAGCCTCAACAATCTTGAAAGCAGCCTCAATTTCTCCCTCAAGGAGAATAATCTGCGCCTGAGCGGCTTCAACTTCAAAATAGATTCCGATCTTATCGTCCTCTCCATCCCCAGCCTCAGCGCCAGGCTTGATCCCGCATCTAAAAACTCTCCGCCGTTTTCTTCTCTGGAAACCCGCCTGAGCCTGAGCGCGAAGCCACGCCTTGTTCTGAACGCTCTGGGCCTGACCCCGAAAACATCTGATCCGGAAACCCTGGGCGCTTTCTCCGCCGGCTTCGGCCTGAGCCTGAAAAATAACGAACTGACCTTGAGCGCCCTTGAAGCCTCTCTGGACCAGACAAGCATCAAAGGCAGCGCCACCAGCAAGCTCCCCGGAGCCGCCGGGTTGCCGGCCGAAACTCTGGCTTCTTTCCGGGGAGGGCTGCAACTGGGAGTTCTGGATATAGATCGCTACCTGCCTCCGCCCGAAGCGAAAGAGTCCTCTCCCTTCCCGACTCCGGTAGCTTCCCGGGGGGCCAGGACGGAAAAACCGGGGCAGACCGCGCAAGGGCCGTTCCAAGGGAGCGTTCTGGGGCATGTCCAGGCCGAGCTGGCCTTGGATATGCGCCGCCTTACCATAAAAAAAATTCCTCTGGAAAATATTGTGCTGCAAGCCCTGCTGGATAAAGGGGAACTTACCTTAAAAAAGGCGCAGGGCAAAATTTTTGGCGGCAGCGTCAGCGCTTCCGGAAAGGCCGGGCTGGTCTCCCCTCTCCCACCTGTCTCCCTCACGGCCAAAACGCGGGGCCTGGACCTGGGCAAAGCCCTGCTCACCCTGCTGGACGAAAAACGTCTCAGCGGCAATGTTGATCTGAATCTGGATCTGGCCTTCAAAGGCCTGGAAAACGAAAGCATCCTCTCCAGCCTGGACGGCAAGGGCGATATACTGGTCAAAGAAGGAAAAATAAGCGGCCTTGATCTAATTCCGCAGGGCGCTCCGGCGGAAATAGCCAGATATCGCCAATCCGGAGCTTACGTTTTCAATGACTTCGGGGGAAGTTTCACAGCCAGACAGGGCAAACTGATCAATGATCACCTTACATTGAAAAGCCGGGATATATCCGTGACCGGGTCGGGAAGCATCGCCTTGCTCAGCCGCGAAGTGGAATACAAGGGGATGTTGACGACAAAAGGCATCGACAATCTGCCTCTGATAATCCGAGGGCCGATCCACAACCTGAGCGTCAGCATAGATCTGGAAGCCCTGGCCAATATCACCGCAACCAAGGCCGCGGAAAAAGCGCTTCAGGATTTGCGGAAGAAAAGCGGCCTGCCCGTACTCCAGGAAAGCCGGGATGGATTGAACAAACAGATACAGAAAGGCGGCGAGAAATTGGAGCAGGAGTTACAGAGAGGTCTGAACAAAATCTTCGGGAAATGAATTTTCTCAATCCTGGAATGCCCTAAGCGGCAAAAGGGGCCCAAGGCCTATGCCGGCGGGACTGACCGTGGCCAGATGCGCTCTGGCCTCCACTCCGCGCTCCAGCCCGCGCCAAAAAAGCTCAGCATACGCCGGGTCAATATAATCCGCCGGGGCGAAACAGCGGGCATCGCTACGCTGGACGCAGTAGAAAAAAACGGCTCTTCCTCCTTCAGCCGCTATATCCAGCATCTCCTCAAGGTGCTTCCGCGCCCGGAGGCTGACGGCATCCGGAAAAGCCGCCTCCCCGTCTTCCACCAGAGTGACGTTTTTACATTCCACCCACAAGGAAGGAAGATCCGGCCCGGTGAGCAGAGCATCCAGGCGGCTTCTGCCGCGCGCCGCCTCCGGCCGCAAATGCGTATATCCGTCCGCCCAGGGTAGCAGGCCAGCCGCAAAGGCCGCCCGGAGCAGGCGATTGGGGGTAAGCGTGTTCACGCCTACCCAGACCGCGTCAGGCTTGATCAGTTCAAGGGTAAAAGGAAGTTTGCGCTCCTTTCCGCCCGCTGGAGAAACCAGAAGGGGAGCCCCCGGCTTGAGAAGACCGAGCATACTGCCGGAATTGTTGCTGTGCGCCCACAGTCTCCGCCCTTCCGTCTCGAACTCCACGCTGAAGCGCTTGACCCTCCGGATAAAACTGCCCTGCAGACAATCTTCCGGCAGAGGAAGCAGAATTTCCGGGGAGGGAGCAATGCCGGACATGAAGAATGAAAAATCAGGCCTGCTCTGTACTCTGAAGGCTGTTGACGAATCTGGTCAGGCGGGAAATTTTGCGGGCGGCGTTCTTCCAATGCACCGTGCCCTTGGTGGCGGCTTTGTCAATAATGGAAGATGCCTGCTGTAAAGTCTGCGCGGCCTGTTCGCTGTTCCGGGCCTGCACGGCGGAACGCACGCTCTTCACGGCGTTTCTGATGCGGCTGCGAATGGCGCGGTTGCGAGCGGCCCTTTTCAGACTCTGCTTATGGCGTTTGATTGCTGATTTGTGGTTGGCCACGATTTCCTCCGAGTAAACACAATTTAGCGATGATCTTATTATGTTATACGCCGCAGACCTTCTTGTCAATATATAAATCCCCGCCGAATCAAACTTTTTCCCGGCGGTTTGTCATGCCTCCGCAAGAAGAGGCAGCAGTTTTTCCTTAACCAGGGCTATATCTCCCTCCCCGTCTATCTCTATATAGCGGGTAGGGCCGCGCGCCGTCAGATCCTTGAAAAAGCGGGCCGCGGCCAAGGTACCATTTTCGGCATCGTAATATATGTCATGGCGCTTGTCGATGGCCGCCGCGTCCTGATCGTCGGCTCTGGAAGTCAGAGAAGCGCCGCAGATGCGGCAAAGTTCCCCTTCCGGCCGGATCTTCTCAATAAAAACATTGTTGGGATGGGAGGGATCATCTGGACAGAGGCGCCGCCCCATGATGCGCTTTTTGGCTGTTTCGCGGGCCAAAAGTATTTCAACCACATAATCCAAACGCAAACCGGCTGACTTCAGGGCCTCCCAAAGTTTCTCCGCCTGCTCCGGATTGCGCGGAAAGCCGTCCAGAAGCCATCCTCCGGAAGATTTTTCCCGCAGAATATCCAGAACCATGGGCACAGTGAGAGCATCAGGCACCAAATCCCCGCGATCCATGTAGGCTTTGGCCTGAAGCCCTAAAGCCGTGCCTTTTTTCAGATGCTCGCGAAAAATGGCCCCGGATTCAATGTGGGCCAGACCGTATTTCTCCTTGATCAGCGCCCCCTGAGTACCTTTACCACTGCCGTTGGGTCCGAAAATAATTATATTCACGCTCTCATCCTCCCGCAAAAAAAGGCATACTCCCGCCGACCCGCCTTGTCAAAGCCGGATTGACCACAAAATTCGTCTTTCGGAGAGGCCGCTCCCGGAAGACGCCGCCGGCTTTGCCGGCGGTCTCGTTTTGAATTGCCTATGCGCCAGAACCTTGTTAAGAAAAAAGTACCATGTTCGCCCGTCACAGAAAAAAATCGTGCGCCTGGGCGCTGTTTTTTCTTTTTATCCTGCCCGGAACCGCCTCTGCCGGCCCGTCTGTCTTTAACGCTCCGGAACAAAACGCGCTGACGGACAGAAACTATCAGGAACGCTATGCGCCGCTCTGGCGGCGCGTTCTGGAAGAAGAGACAAACACTCCGAGTTTTACAAAAAACGGCGGGCACTTACGTCCTCCGGACGCCGCGCAATGGCTCAATCTCGTGCAAAGAGCCGAAAAACTTGCCCGCGATGCGGATAAACTCCGCATGGTCAACGGTTACTTCAATCAATGGCGATCCAAAAGCGATACCTATGCCTGGAGTTCGCCCGAACACTGGGATACGCCGCGGGAGTTCATCTCCCAACGCGGTGGGGATTGCGAAGACTACGCCATTGCCAAATACTTCGCTTTGCGCTTTCTGGGCTTTCCGGCTGAACGCATGCGCATTGTGCTAGTCCGCCCCCTGACCGCGCAAAAAAAAGCTCTTCCTCAACTACACGCCGTCCTTGCGGTTGCGAGTGAAAATACCTGGTTTATCCTCGACAACAACGCCCGCCCGCGTGATAATATTTTCCTTCATACCCAATACGGGGGGCGCTTCATCCCTCTTTTTTCCATGAACGAAAAAGGCGCCTGGGTACATTTGCCGGACCCGGAGGAACAGAATCAGAAACAGAGCCGGGCGGAGGCTCAACCCGCGTCCGGAGAGGATCGCGCCCAACCAAAGACAGGGCGTCCTTAGGCGGCGCATTGCTTCCGCATGGCAAAAGCCCGCGAGATTGGCGCAGACGGGCTTTGCCCGCCGTCAAGCGACAATTTCGGGCGCAAAATGCTCCATTACTTGGTAAGGTTTAGCAGCATTTCCCAAGCGCCGCTCTTGGGGTCTTTTTTGGCTTTGTCCGGCCAGCCGGGAACAACCGCTTCCACCAGCATACCGGAAGGCAGATCTTCGGACGAGCGCAAGAGGCCCAGACCGAGAGCGGAGCAGACATAACGGGCAATCCCCCGGCCGGCGGGCAGATAGAGAGGATCTGAAACAACGCGCACGCGCAGGCGGGAAGAATGCTTTTCCGGCTGCGGAGCGGAATCCGTTCCCGGCTTGCGCAAAAGCAGACAGGCCAGATGCAGGCGTTCCTTTTCCAATCCGGCATCCCGGCTTAAATCCAGCAGTTCCGGCCAAGCCCCGGCAGCCGAAAAACTGAAATGGCACCAGGCGCTGTTCAGCCTGACTCCGCGTCCCCTTTCCTGAAGGAACGCTTCCCGACTGCGTCCGGAATTCGCCTCCAGGCCTGCCGGACCGCGACGTGCTCCGCCTTCTCCCGTTCTGTGCCCCAAGGGGCAAAACATGCGGTGCGTGCAGGGGGATTCAAGGAGATAACCCCGCTCCAGAGCCAGAGAACGCATGCGGACTATAAGCCTGGCTCCCAGACGGGTACCGGGTTCCAGCAGAAAAATCCTCCCCCCTGGGGCCAGAGCGAGATGCATGGCCCGGAACAGCGCGGACGACTTTTCCTCCAGCCTCTCTTCGGCATCGCGGGGGCGTCCTGACAATTCGTTCAGCAGATTGGCGGCGGTAATGAGTTCAAATCTCCCCTTTTCCCCATGCAGTGCCGCCTCCCAAGTTCCGCGCTCCAGACGCAATTCCCAGGGAAAAAGCTTGTCCGGTCCGGTAGTGTAGAATCGTCCGGCCAGATTCTCCAGCAAAGCGCGGCCCAGGTTCAGAGGGTGGGGCGAAGAATCCGTGCAGAGCAAATGCAATTTTCTTGTACGCAGTTCAGGACGGCTCAGCCATAAGCCCAAAGGCAGAGTAAGCGGACCGCTGCCCAGATCCAGCACCCGGACTGCTCCGCTCCTGTCCGTTGCGGGCAAGTCCGCGCCTGGCCCGGCTTTGCCCGCGAAAGGCGCAATCCCCTGGCGCTGTTTCGGGGATACAGGCGGCAGAAGCGGCAGCCCAGGCAAAAGCCAGGCCAGACGCAGGAGGTTCCAGGGCAGAAAATAATTCAGGTAAGCAGCCACAAAGCGGGGCTGAGCCCAATAAACCCTCCTTTGTCCCCGCTCGCTGGTGAGCAGACGGGAAAGATCCCGCACAGCTAGGGGAAGATCCGAGCGATGTCTGGATTTAAGCGGAAATACGCCGGAAAGGACTGCCTGCAGGCCGGACAGATTTTTCAGAAGTTCAGGCCCCGGAGCATGAAGCAAAAAAGACAACTCTCCTACCTTTTTTCCTCTGCCCCGGCCGGAGGGACAGAATCGCCCTCTCCGGATTTTTCGGAGCCTCCGGGCAATCGCGCCTCCGCTTCCAGCACCCCCGCAGTCAGGGCCAGTACGGTGTTGGAGTAAATTTCGCTGTTATTATAATAACGGAGCAGCCTGGAATAATCCGAGGCCGGAGAGCTTTTTTTCCAGCCGTGGGATTTCAGAAAATTGGCGGCGCTGGGCAAAGCGTCGGCCAGAGAGAACAAATCAATTCTGCCGTCCCCGTCTCCGTCCGCTGCGTAGATATCTATATTGGAAGGCATGAACTGGCACAGGCCTATGGCGCCGTATACGGAGCCGGGAAGTTCCAGCGGATTGTACTCATAGCGGCGGCAGTGGAGGATGAGCGCCTTGAGTTCTGCGTAGGCTCTGGCGGAACGGACCTCCAGCAGGTCGCGCAACCACTTCTCGCGCCTGGAATCAAAGGGCAAATCCCGCAGATAATCCATGATCCGCTCCGGCTTGTCCGCCGCAGCCATACAGGCCAGAGTCCAGAAGGCATTTTCCGACCCCAGAAAATCTCCCAGACGGCTTTCAACCATGAGCAGGCTGACCAACACCTCCTTGGGCGTTGCGTAAAGCTCTTCCACCGCCTGGAAAATCCCGGCGTGTTCCTTTAAAAAAGCGCGGCACCTGAGCATATTGTCCGGAGTTACCACACCGGGGTAGACTGACGGCCCGGAATCCGAATCTGGAGAAGAAGGCGCGAGAATAAAGCGCTGCCGGAAGAGCAAGCGCGCCTTGATCCCCATAGGCCGGCTGGAAAACTTCTCCGGCAGATTAATGAACCAGAACTCCACATCCGGCCCGTAAATTTTGTCCCTATCAAGCCGGAGCAGCAATGAATGCCAGGATTCGTCCATCCGCTCAAGATTGGGCGAAGGGTGAGCTGCGGATATGGGCGCGACGACGAAAACGGCCAAAAAAAACAGACAGAACTTTGCCATAAAACTACACACGCCCGCGTAAATCGCCGCATCCGGTCCGGCTGCTCCGCTACCGGGGCAACGGCGCGCTACTTTCCGGAAGCATCGTCAAGAGCCATGTCCACGGCCTGACGGAAAAGATTTTCCTGCAAAGCTCCGCGAATGACCAGGTTGTTTACCAAAAAGCTCGGAGTTCCCTCAAATTGCAATTTTCTGGCGTCTTCCTCATCTTCCGCCAGTATTTTCTGTACTTTCGCACTTTTGGCGTCAGCCAACAGCCTTTTCAGATTCAAACCGCTGTTTTCAGCCGCCGAACGCATGAAAGCCTGTCCTTCGCCGGAAAGAATCTTGGTCCGGTTGGCGAAAAAAGTATCGAAAAGCTCCCAACTCTTGTCTATATCCTGCAACTGCGCGGCCAGCATGAATTCGGCGGCCTCCACCGCTCCGGGATGCGTCTTCATGGGCATATTTTTGTAAACCACCCGGATTTTACCGTCATAAAGAAGGAGCAGACGCTTGATGGTTTGCTCTCCCTCCCGGCAGTAAACACAGGTAAAATCCGTAAACGCCGTAATGGTGACCGGAGCTCCGGCGGATCCCAGAGTGGGGCGGTTCTCCAGACGCACAGATTTGGGATGCTTCCGATCTTGTTCCCACTGGGAAAGCAAAATTCTCTGCCGCCGCAAATCCGAGCCCTGCTGGGCCACATCCAGCACGAATTCGCTGTTGGCGCGCAGAACATCCAGGACAAGGGAAGGCTCTTCCTTCAGAATTTCACGCAGGACTTCACGCAGCGCCTGCCTGTCCTGGACATTTTCGCCGGCGCCGGCTGAAGTGGCCAGAAAAAGGAAAGCAGCGACAATACCAGCCAGAATGAGGGGGAAACCGGCACCTTCAGATTGACTACGCTGACGCATCACAACCTCCAATAACGCGTAGCATAAGTGATTTTTAAAATGATTACAAGAAATTGCGCCTACCAGAATCCACCACGTCTTTGTTTGCGGGCGAGCAAAAAGGAATGCCGGGGTCTTTTTTGAGGTCAATTTCGCACCTGAGTCTCCCTTGCAGGCTCAAAATGTGATTTTGGACCTTCGC
>JAISOL010000002.1 GCA_031275645.1 Deltaproteobacteria bacterium | reverse complement strand
CTGCCCAACTACCTCACTTGGCGGCGCTTACATGAATGTCCCCTTATTTCACCTCAAGACTGGCTTCAGGCAATCATAAAAGGGAAAATACACACTAAACGCAACTAGAGCCAAAAATTTAAATTTTGCGAGAGCCAGGAATGCAGGTCTGTGACGGAATAATCAGCGCCGATTTTATCGTGACCCAGAATGAGCGGCGTGAAATCGTGCGGGACGGAGCCGTTGCCGTGCGGGGAGCGCGCGTCGCCGCCATCGTTTCGCGGGTGGAAGCCGAGCGCGACTGGGCTCCGGCCTGGCGTCGATCTCTGGGCAGGGCTGTAATCCTGCCCGGCCTGATCAACGCGCACACCCACGCGCCCATGACCTTGTTGCGCGGGCTCGCCGACGATCTGCCCCTTATGGAGTGGCTGAACAAGCACATTTTTCCCTGTGAATCCGGATTGACCCCGCGCATGCTGGAAGTGGGCACAGCCCTGGCCTGCGCCGAAATGCTGAGCTGCGGGATCACCGCTTTTGCCGATATGTATCTGAATGAAAGGCAAATATACCGCACGGTGGATAAAATAGGAATGCGCGCTCTGGTGGGGGAAGGCCTTTTCTCCTTTCCTTCCATCGGTTACGCCGATCCCGCCGTCGCCTTCGATCTGGCGCGGGAACAGGCCGGAGAGCTGGCGGGCCACTCCCGCCTGCGTTACGCCGTCTGCCCGCATTCCATATATACCACCGGCCCGGAGATTTTGGAGAAAAGCGCCGCTCTGGCCGCGGAGCTCGATCTTCCCCTGCATATACATCTGGCTGAAAGCGGGGAAGAAACCAGGATGAGCCTGGAAATGTACGGCTGCCGTCCGGTGGAGGTCTGCCGCCGGGCCGGGATTCTGGGGCCGCGGACTTTGGCGGCGCACGGCGTGGACTTGCTGGAGGAGGAAATGGAACTGCTGGCGCAAAACGGCGTCAGCATCGCGCATAATCCGCGCAGCAACATGAAGCTGGCTTCGGGAATCGCGCCCGTGCCGGCCCTGCTGGCCCTCGGCTGCAATGTCTGCCTGGGCACGGACGGGGCCGCCGGGAACAACCGCCTGAATCTTTTTCAGGAGATGTCCGCCTGCGCCCTGCTGCACAAGGTTTTTTCAGGAGATCCCACCGTTCTGCCCGCGCAGACGGCGCTGGATATGGCCACGCTCCACGGCGCGCGCGCCCTTTCCTGGCCGGAACTGGGCCGCCTCGCTCCCGGCGGGCCGGCCGATCTCGCCGCTCTGGATCTGGCCAGCCCCGGACTAACCCCCCTCTATAACCCGGTGTCGCAACTGGTCTATGCCGCCGGGGGGCATGAAGTATGTCTGACCATGGTGGAAGGCCGCATCCTGTACGAACAGGGGCGCTTCAGCAGCCTGGATTACCGGGAGCTGCTCCTGGAAGCGCGGCAGCTCGCCCTGCTCTGCGCCGGAAACGCCGCATGAGCGTGTTCACCAGATCGCAGCGACTGGGCCCGGCGGCTCTGCTTATGGCCGCAAGCGTATTTTTGTCGCGCTTCATGGGCCTGATTCGCGACAAGGTGATTTCCTATTATTTCGGAGCCGGAGTTGAAACCGATCTCTATAACGCCTCTTTCGCCATCCCGGATTTAATTCACTCTCTGCTGGCCGGCGGCTACTTTTCCATCACCCTCATCCCCTTGCTGACGCAATTTTTCAAAGAAGACGAAGAAAAAGGCTGGGCCTTTTTTTCCGCGACCTTGTGGTGGATCTCCCTGGCGGCGCTGGCCTTCGCCTCCCTGGCCTGGATTTTTGCCCCGGCTCTAGGCGCGCTCATTGTTCCAGGGCTTTCCGACCCTCTGGTCATCGACCGCCTGACAGTTTTTTTAAAGATCGCCCTGCCCGCCCAGGTCTGCATACTCTCCGGCTCCTGCTTCAACGCCGTCCTGATGCTGCGCCGCCAGTTCGCTCTTCCGGCGCTGACCCCTCTGGTCTATAACGGCTGCACAATCACGGGGGGGATAATCTGCGTGCATTTTTTTCCGGAACGCGGCATGGAAGGATTCTCCTGGGGGGTGTTCGCGGGCGCGGTCTTGGGCTTTCTCGTCCTGCCGGCTCTGGCCGTCAGAGCCGGCGGTCTGCGCTTTAAAGCCGTTCTCTTCCATCCTGGGCTCAAGCCTTTCCTCCTGCTGGCCTTTCCTCTGATGCTGGGGCAGTCCATAGTCATGCTGGATGAGCAGATGGCCCGTGTCTTCGGCTCTTTCGGCCAGGAAGGTTCCATAAGCTACCTCAGCTATTCCAGGCGGATCATGATGGTGCCGGTGGGCGTCGTCACTCAGTCCATAGGAGTGGCCGCCTATCCCTTTCTGGCTTCCCTGGCGGCTTCCGGAGACATAAGCGGCTTCAACCGCACCGTAAACAGAGTCATGCTGGCTTCTCTGGCCGTGATCATCCCTTTGTCCTTCTGGATGATGTCGGCGGCCGGGCCGACCATACGCCTGATCTTCCAGCAGGGCATGTTTTCCGCCGAAAATACGGAAAGCATGTCCGTAATTCTGGTAATCATGCTCTGGAGCGCTCCCCTGTGGAACATACAGCAGACGCTCGGACGCGGCTTTTACGCCCGGCGGAACACCCTGACCCCGGTACTGGCCGGCACGGTTTCCACTCTGCTCGCCATCCCTCTGTACTGGTTTTTATCCGTGCGCTACGGAGTGTTGGGAGTCGCCGTTTCCGGGGTCTCAGGCATGGCGCTTTACACTTTCCTTATGCTCCGGCGCTGGAACAGCCACTTCGGGGGCGAAGCCGTCCTGGGCCTGGGTAAACGCCTGGCGCTGCTTCTGGGCTTATCCCTTCCCTGCGCCCTGCTTTCCCGCTTCAGCAGCGATTTCACGGACGCTCTTCTTCCTTCCGTACCTCTGCTGGCGGCTTTTTTGAGTCTTTGCGTCTCTTTCGCCGTCTTCAGCCTGAGCTTTTCCATACTCTGCCGCCTGACGGCCCCTTTCCTGTGGAAAGAGACGCTGGACTCTCTGCGAAAAATGGTGAAGAAGAAGGCATGACGTCCGGCGTCAGGCCGGGTTATATCCGAGGAGAATAAGCTTCTGAGGAGAATAAGTTTATGATCGGCATTTCCAAGTTATACTGCGGACAGGTGGAGCCTTCCGACGCCTTGCGCTACGGCCGCGACTCCGGGCGGCTCCCTTCCCATCTCCTGCAGTTTTCGCGGGATAAGAAACCTGTGGTGGTCTGGAACATGACCAGGCGCTGCAATCTCAAATGCGTGCATTGTTACGCCGGGGCCGTCGATTCCGAGGGAGAGGACGACATTTCCACGGAACAGGCCAAAAAAATGATCATGGATCTGGCAGCCTTCGGAGCTCCGGTAATGCTTTTTTCCGGGGGAGAGCCCCTGGTGCGCGAAGATCTGGCGGAACTGGCCGCTTACGCCACCAGCCTGGGAATGCGGGCCGTCATTTCCACCAACGGCACTTTGATCAGCAGACAAAAGGCCAGGGAACTCAAGGAGGCGGATCTCTCCTACGTGGGCATATCCCTGGACGGCGGCCGGGAGGTGCATGACAGGTTCCGCGCGGTGCGCGGCTCCTTCGATCTGGCCCTCAAGGGGATTGAAAACTGCCAGGCCGAGGGGCTGAAGGTAGGCCTGCGCTTTACCATGAACCGGCGCAACGTGGGCGAAGTGCCGGAACTTTTCCGCCTGATGGAAGAATTGGAGATCCCCCGCATCTGCTTCTACCATCTGGTCTATTCCGGACGCGGTTCAGCCTTGGTGCGGGAAGATCTGGATCACCGGGAAACCCGCCGGGCAGTGGATCTGATTATGGATAAAACCCGCTCCCTGTTCGAGAGGGGGTTGAGCAGGGAAGTGCTCACCGTGGACAATCACGCCGACGGGCCATACCTCTGGCTGCGCCTGAAAAGGGAAGATCCGCGGCGCGCCGCCGAGGTGTTCGAGCTTCTTCAGTTCAATGAAGGCAACAGTTCCGGGCGCGGTTTCTCCTGCGTCTCCTGGGACGGGAAGGTGCATGCCGATCAGTTCTGGCGCAACCATACTTTCGGCAACGTGCTGGAGCGTCCCTTTTCCGAGATTTGGACGGATTCCTCCATCCCTCTTCTGTCCAAGCTCAAGGAAAAGCACAAGCACGTCACCGGGCGCTGCGCCTCCTGCCGCTTTCTGAACATCTGCGGCGGAAACTTCCGCGCCCGGGCGGAATCCGTCCACGGCGACATCTGGGCTCCAGATCCGGCTTGTTATTTGACGGACGAAGAGATAAAAGTTCAATGAACGGAAAAGGCTCCATCCGGATTCAGCTCAAGCGTAAAATGCCACAAACGCCGGGAGTGACGAAATGAGCGATTTTTTCAGGGGCAGACGCCTGCGCATGAAACCTCTGCTGCGCGATCTGGTGCGGGAAACCGAACTGCGCCCGCAGGATTTGATCATGCCCTATTTTGTGCTGGAAACAGCGGAAAAAAACGTATGCCGGCCCATAAGCTCCATGCCGGGGCAGGCGCAGCTTTCTCCGGATGAGTTGGACAGGAGGGTGGCCCGGGCCGTGGACAAGGGGCTCAAGGCCGTGCTTCTTTTCGGCATACCGGCCAGGAAGGATCCCCTGGGCTCGGAAGCCTACGCGGAGCGCGGCATAGTGCAGACGGCGACGCGGCTCCTGAAGGAAAGGCACCGGAGCAATCTCCTGGTGATAACGGATATATGTCTGTGCGAGTACACTTCGCACGGCCACTGCGGCCTTCTCGACCGGGAAGGCGAGCCCCACAATGACCAGACTCTGGAGTTGCTCGCCAGGATCGCCGTGTCCCACGCCGAGTCCGGGGCGGACATGGTGGCGCCTTCGGATATGATGGACGGAAGGGTGGGGGCTGTACGCGCGGCTCTGGACGAGAGCGGCTTTGTCAACCTGCCTCTCATGTCCTACGCCGTGAAATATGCCTCGGCCTTTTACGGCCCCTTCCGCGAAGCCGCGGAATCCGCGCCCAAAAAAGGCAATCGCAGAAGTTACCAGATGGATCCGGCCAACCGGCGGGAAGCCCTGCGTGAAGCGGGAGCGGACGCGCTGGAGGATGCGGACATACTCATGGTCAAACCGGCCGGGCCTTATCTGGACATAGTCCGGGAACTGCGCGACTCTTTCGACAAGCCGGTGGCCGCCTACCAGGTAAGCGGCGAGTATGCCATGATCAAGGCCGCCGGGGCCAACGGCTGGCTGGACGAGACCGCCGCCGCTCTGGAAGCCCTTTTGGGCGTCAAGAGAGCGGGCGCGGATATGATCGTCACCTATTTCGCCGAAGAACTGCTCGGCCGGGGGCTGCTCTGATGTTCCATCCGCCCGGCGCGGCGGAGAAGGCGGCGGGCTCTCTCCCCGAGCCGCGCCTGATCGCCTGGGAAGTCACCCGCTCCTGCAATCTGGCCTGCAAACACTGCCGGGCCGAGGCGCATCCGGAGAGCTATCCGGGCGAACTTTCCAGCGTCGAGGCGAAGACGCTCATCGACGGCTTCAGAGAAAGCGGCAGCCCCATCATAATTTTTACCGGCGGAGAACCCCTGCTGCGTCCGGATATCTTTGAACTGGTCGCCTATGCCTCCGGCCGGGGGCTGCACTGCGTCATGGCCCCCAACGGCACCCTGATCACTCCGGAAAACGCGGCCAGGATGAAAAGCTCGGGCATCAGGAGGTGCTCCATCTCCATAGACGGGCCGGACGCCGCCGGGCACGATCTCTTCCGGGGCGTTCCGGGCGCTTTTGAGGCCGCCCTGCGCGGCATCCGCTTTCTCAGGGAGGCGGGCCTGAGTTTTCAGATCAATACCACTGTCACCCGGGACAACCTGCGCAGCTTCAGGCGGATTTTCCGGCTGGCGGACAGCCTGGGGGCGGAAGCCTGGCACATATTCCTGCTGGTGCCCATGGGCCGGGGGGCGGAAATACCGGATCAGGTCATCAGTACCGCCGAATACGAAGAAACTTTGAACTGGTTTTATGATTTCCGCAAAAGCACTTCCATGCACCTCAAGGCCACCTGCGCCCCGCATTATTACCGCATACTGCGCCAGAGGGCCGGGGCCGAAGGGACGCCTGTCACTCCGGCCGTTTTCGGCATGGACGCCCTGACCAGAGGCTGCCTGGGAGGCACGGGTTTCTGCTTCGTCAGTCATACGGGACAGGTACAGCCTTGCGGTTATCTGGAACTGGATTGCGGGCAGGTGCGGGAAATTCCCTTTCCGGAGATCTGGCGTAACTCCAAGTATTTTTTGCAGTTCCGCGATCAGAAAGCTTACCGGGGAAAATGCGGTGTCTGTGAATATCATAAAGTCTGCGGCGGCTGCCGGGCCAGGGCATACAGCCTGAGCGGCGACCATCTGGCGGAGGAGCCCTTGTGCAGTTACCAGCCGCTGCGGGCTTCTCCCTCAGCGCGGCAAGCCCCCGGATTCGGGCGGAAGGCTGTCCGCCGGGCCGCCCCGGATGACCGGGAGGAGCAATACCTGTGAGCGGGCGGACAAAACCGGCGGGCGCGCCGGAAGAGCTTGACGGCGGGAGCATTGACTCCGCCGTGGAAAGCGCGGACTTTCCGGACGATCTGGATAAAAAACTCCTCAACCGGATACAGTCAGCTTTTCCGCTGGAAAGCCGGCCCTACGCCGTTCTGGGAAGGGAACTGGGCCTGACCGAGGCGGAAACCCTGGCCAGGGTGCGCGCTTTGCGGGCCAGGAAAATTATCCGCCGCCTGGGGGCCAATTTTCACTCCGCCGGGATCGGCTTCAGCAGCACCCTGTGCGCGGCCAGGGTGGGCGAGGAGAAACTCGCAACCTTTATTGCCGCGGTCAACAGACGCCCGGGCGTGACGCACAATTATCTGCGCCGGCATGCCTACAATGTCTGGTTTACCCTGATCTCCCCTTCGCGGGAGGCGGCGCTGGCGGAAATCGCGGCTTTGGAAGAGGAGACCGGGACCCCCGTGCTGAATCTGCCCGCGGCCCGGCTTTATAAAATAAACGTGGATTTCAACCTGGAAGAGTGAGCCTACCATGATCAAGGCCATCAGAGCAAAGCTGCACGGTATCCGGATTACCGGAGCGGAACTGGATTACCACGGCTCCGTCACTCTGGATCCGCTGATCTGCCGCCGGGCCGGCATTCACCCTCTGGAATTCGTGTATATCTGGAACAAAAACAACGGGGAGCGCCTCAGTACCTATGTCATCTACGGCGAAGCCGGTTCGCGTATCTGTCAGTTGAACGGGGCGGCCGCGCGCAGATGCCGGGAAGGGGACGAAGTGATTATCGGCGCCGTGGAATATGTGCCCCGGCCTGAGGATCTCTGCGATCTGCGCCCCAGAATACTGATATTTGACGCGGAAAACAGAGTGACGGAAGAATTGCGTTACGAGGTAAGCCGAAAGGCCGACGGCGATTTCGACTTTCAGGTGCTGGAGCAGGGCGGCCCGTGAGGCCGCGCTCCGGACGCGGAATTACAGGAAATACATGATGGAAATGACCGCTACCGTGGATGTGCTGACCAGGAAAGGCAGGGCCATTTTTACCATTTCCAGGTAGGAGAGCCTGATCACCGAGGCCAGGGAGGAGGTAAGCAGAAAGAGAAAGGCGGGCTGCCCGTTGGGGGTGGCCACGGCCGGGATGTTGGTGGCCGTGTTTACCACCACGGCCAGCTTTTCGTACCACTCCCGGTCGAAGGCTCCCGCGTTGAAGGCTTTTTCCACTTCGCTGATGAAGACCGTGGCCACGAACACGCTGTCGCTCATGGTGGAGAGGATGCCGTTGGCGGCGAAAAAGGCCAGGAGCTGGACTTCGCCCTCGAGCTTCAGCACCGAGGCTATCAGGGGGGTGAAGAGCTGCTGTTCGTGAATGACCGCCACGATGGAAAAAAAGACCACCAGGAGGGAGGCGAAGGGCATGGCTTCGGTAAAGGCTTCGCCAAATTTGTGCTCCTCGGTGACTCCCAGAAAGGCGGTGAGCAGCACCATCACGGAGAGGCCGATAAAGCCCACCGGCGCGATATGCAGAGCCAGGGCCGAGATGAGATATACGCCCACCAGGCTTTGCACGATCATTCGCGCCCAGGCCCGTATATCCATGCCTTCCATCTGTTTGTCCGCCCTGGCTTTGAGCAGGGCGCGCACACTTTCCGGCAGGGGTTTGCCGAAACCCAGGATTTTAGTCCATTCCACAAAGAAACAGGTGAGATAGCAGGCCAGGAGGGCTGGAACGGAGATGACGGCGTATATGCGCAGATACTCCATGAAGTTCCAGCCCATGAGCTGGGCGATGAAGATGTTCTGCGGCTCGCCCACCAGGGTGAGCGTGCCCCCGAAGACGGTGCCCACGGCCCCGTGCATCATGATGTTGCGCAGAAAAGCCTTGAAGGCGTCGCCTTCCGGAACTTTATCCGCCCGCTCCGAGAGGGGGAGGCTCTGAATATAGTCGAAATAGACCATGTAGAAGCTGGAAGCCACGGTGATGATCACCGCAATCATGGTCAGGGCGTCCAGAAAGGCGGACAAAAGCGAGGCAATGACGCAGAAGATCAGGGAAAGGAGCATCTTGGAGCGGACGCGCAGCAACAGGGTGGTGAAGGCGAGGCGCAGGCCCTCCTTCATGAAATGGATGCCCGCCACCATGAACATGAGCATGAGCAGCACTTCCAGGTTGCTTTCCACTTCGTGCAGCACCGCGGCGGGAGAGGTCATGCCCAGAGCCAGGGCCTCCAGAGCCAGCAGGCCGCCCGAAGCCAGGGGGTGGCACTGCAGGATCATGGCCAGGGTAAAGATGAATTCCAGGATCAGGGTCCAGCCGGTGATAAAGGGGCCGCAAACAAAGAGGAGCAGAGGGTTCAGGAGCAGAAAGGCCATAATGGTCAGCTTGTACCAGGTGGCGGAGCTCCCGAGAAAGTTGAAGACAAAGGCTTTTCTGTAGGTTGCGAGCATAATCTATCTTACGAATTCCCGCTGCATTTTTTTGCCCAACTGCACAAAGCGCGTCACATCCAGGCAGTAGATTATGCCCACCCCGGCCTGGCTCATGGAGGGAAGATCTTGGATGGCCTTCAGAACGGCCTTGGTCTTGTTTTTGGGAACCACCAGGATAATGAATTCCTTTTCCGGCACTATGGTTATGCCGAAGAATTTGACGTCTTCCGCCCGGCCCGTGCCCTTGGCGTTCATGATCGTGCCGCCCGGAGCTCCGGCGCCGCGGGCGGCTTCCATTATCTCTTCGGAAAAGCCCGTATTGGCGATCACCGTGATAAGTTCATATTTCGCCTGGCTCATGGCTGATCTCCCGGCTTGAGGATTGACTGAAAAAATATCCGTTTCCGGCGTCTCCGCCCGGGCGCCGGGGGGGAGTATCTCCCGGCGCAGTATGCCCCGCGCGTTCAGGTGCATGGCGGCGCCTTCGGGGAGCTTGAGTATGTCTTCATCCGTGGCCAGGGCCTCAAACACGGCCTCCAGGATTCCCGAATCCACCAGGGTAAAGACCAGCTCCACCGCTCTGGAGTCCAGGCCCAGGATGCGGGCCAGCTTGTTGTTCACCGATCCCCGTCCTTCCAAGATGGTGCCGCCTCTGGCTCCGGCCCTTCTGACCGCCCGCATGATTTTTTCCCCCTGCCCGCGGGGAACGATGGAAATCACAAGATCTCCGGGAAGATAACTGGATACGGTCAGGATTTCGTTCATCAAAATTTCCTCATGCGCTGAAAGCCCTTCTCCCGCTCCCGCCTCGCCGTCCCGGAATACGGCTTGTTCCGCTTCCGGGAGCTTCCGTCACTGCCGGCCCGCCGGGGCGGCCTCTTTTCCGGCCCGCCGGCGTTCGTTCAGGCGCTGTTTGCGTTGAAGAAGTATGCCCAGAATTTGGATGAAAAGCAGCGGCGTCATGGCAAACAGGGCTATCAGCCCGAAAAAGCCGGTGGCCCTTTCCGGCAGGGCGGCGGCGGAGGTGACGAGGGAGAGCATGAAGATGCAGGTCACGGGGCCGATCATCACGACTCCGGAATCAAAGGCCAGAGCCGTGAACAGCCGGGGACAGAATATGCTCAGGAGCAGGGCCAGGGCGTAGCCGGGCAGTATGAGGCAGAGCGGGTTCAGGCCGTTCATGGCCTGGAGCAGGGCCAGACCCGTGGCGCAGGCCGCGCTCAGGGAGAGCGCGGCCATGATGTGGTTGTGGCTGATGTTCCCCCCCGGAGCCGCCTCGGCTCTGGCGTTGAGCACCCAGACGGTGGGCTCGACCCAGACCGTCATGGCTCCCAGGAGCATGCCCGCGAGCGTTGTTATTGCTTTGTTATCCGTAAGGGCCAGAGCGTTGCCGAGCAGATTCCCTTCCGCCATGAATCCTCCCCGGAGCCCGGTAAAGAAGATGCACAGCCCGGCAAAGGCGTAGAGCAGCCCCTTGGTGAAGCGGATTACCTGCAGGCGGGAGAGATTAAACAGGGTAGTGCCGAAAAGAATGAGCAGGACCAGCAGGGGCAGGGCGGCTATGCCCATTTCCTTCAGGCTGGCCGGTATAAGGAGCAGAAAAGATAAAAGCGTACCGGCCGCCTCTTTTCGCTCATATACTCCTCCGCTCCATTCTCCAGGGAAAATCGCCCCCAGAAGCAGCAGGGCCAGGATGGGGCCCAGACCGGTCAGCCCCAGCAATCCGAAACTGTCGCTGCCGGCTTCGCTCCCGCCGCGCACCGCGGCTATGCCCATGCCCAGGGCCAGAATGAAAGGCACGGCCATAGGCCCCGCCGCCACTCCTCCGGCGCCGAGAAGCAGTCCGGTAAAGGGAGTTTCCGCCAGACAGGCGCCGCCGAGGATCAGGATATAGAAAAAGGTCAGGATTTTTTTCAGGGAAATCTGCAGAACTATCCTTCCGGCGGCCAGGGCCGCGAAGAGCCCGACGCCGGCGCTTATGGCCGCCGCGCTCGAAAGGCGTCCGGCTCCGGGGGCCAGACGTTTCGTCCAGACCGCGAGTATGCCCAGATGAGGTTCGGAAGCGGTGATGAAGAATCCCGCGACGAAACAAAAGGCGCAGAGCAGGGGGAGGCTGCGCCGGTTGGCCAGTTCCGATCCCGCTTTCTGGCCCATGGGAAGTATGCCTATATCCACGCCCGAGATAAAGACGGCCATGCCGGAACTCAGGAGAAGCCAGCCCGCCGCCAGAGACCAGACGCCGCTTTTCTCCGGCAGGAGAAAGAGATGCAGGAGGAACAGCAGGGCTGTGAAAGGCAGCGCGGCCAGACTGGTTTTTTTCAGTATTTCAGGGAAGAACATATTTTTTGAAGTGGACTCCGCGGTCGCCTTTATATGCCATTTGCTTTTTTTTGGCAATCCTTTGTTTTTTCGCCTGGGTTTGAGGGCGCGGAGCGTGGCGGCAGCCGGCCCGCCGGGCGGGGAGAAGGGGTAAATTGCCGAAAACGCTTGATATTGAATTTCATTTTCTATATAAAAAAGACATGCTCAGGCCAGCCTCAGAAATCCAAACCCGCGGTACCGGCTCTCTCAGTCCATGTTCCGCCCTTTCCCGGAGTATAGCCGGCATTTACAGGCTCTCCGCATGAAAACCCATGATCTCAGCCCGAATATGCCGGAGCCGTCGGCTATATCCCGCAAGAGGACGGCCGTGAGCACGGATGCGTATCAGTCGATTTATCTGGAAGGGAAATGCCTTGAACTGGTGTCGTTATATCTTGACGCCATGAGTGCGGATAAGGAAAAAAACCGCATGCTGACAAAATCAGATATGGAAAAAATCCATGCGGCCAGAAAAATTCTTGTAAATAACCTGTTTGATCCCCCCACCATACAAAACCTGTCCACCTTGTGCGGCTCGAATGAGTATAAACTGAAGCGCGGATTTCAGATTTGCTTCGGGGATTCGATTCGCGGCATACTACGAAAGGAACGCATGTACTACGCCAACGATTTATTACGGAATACGGATACTTCTGTAAATATAGTATCAGTATCCAACGCCGTCGGATACAGCAATACGGGGCATTTTATCGCTGCCTTCCGCAGGGAATTCGGAATAACTCCGGGGCAGATATTGAAAAAAGCGCGAAGAAATTTGCCGTAAGGATTCAGGACATGTCGCATACCGCCGGGGAAAAAAACGCTCTCGCCAGACTGATTGAACTGTCCGGAGAGAAAAAGACTCTGCTGCTCTGGTCGTTTATCCTGTCGACGATAAGCGTCGCCCTGATGCTGCTTCCCTATTACTCCGTCTATATCGTCCTGCTTGAGCTTTTACGCCACGCGCCGGACCCGTCTCTTATGAACGGGGAGGAGATGATCCGTTGGGCCGTGCTCGGCCTTGCGGGCCTCCTGGGCGGCTATGCCTTCATGTACGCCGGCGCGATGTGTTCTCACGTGGCCGCCTTCAGAATACTTTACGGCATAAGGGTGCGGCTTTCGGATCACATAGGCAGGCTGCCGCTGGGCTTCTTTGACCGGAATGCTTCCGGAAAAATCAAAAAAGTGGCCGAGATGGACGTTGAGAAAATAGAATTGTTCATCGCCCACCAGTTGCCGGATCTGGTAAACGCCGCGCTTCTGCTGGCCGCCATGCTCGCGGGCATGTTTTTTCTCAACCCGTGGCTGGCGCTGGCGGCCGTAATCCCCATTATCATAGGTTTCGCCGCGCAGTACAGCCTGATGCTGGGAAAGGAATGCCAAAAGGCCATAAGCGATTTTTACGATGCTCTGGAAGAAATCAGCGCCTCTTCCGTGCAGTACGTCCGGGGAATGCCTTCCGTCAAGGTGTTCGGGCAGACGGTTTTTTCCTTTCGGCGTTTCCACGCGGACATGCTCCGTTACCGGGATTTCTGCATCCGCTTCGGGGATAAGCTGCAGAACGGTTATGCCCTCTTCAAGGTGCTGCTGGTCTCGCTCCCTTCCTTTATTCTGCCCGTGGGGCTTTTTCTTTTGAGCAGGGAGCCGGAAAACGTCGCCTTCGCGGCGGTGTTGACGCTTTTCCTCGTGTTCGCGCCCGGAGTGTCCGTGCCCATGCTCAAGTTCGTCTCGCTGGCGGGCAATTTTTCCATGATTGCCGAAGGCGTGAGGCGCATTGATTCCATGCTGGCGCAGGCTCCCCTGCCCGACGCGGTTGAGGGCAGAGTTCCGGAAAGCTTTGACGTCCGCTTTGAGCGGGTGTCTTTTTCCTACGACGCCGAAGGCGGCGCTCCCGAAGTTTTGCATGAAGTCAGCTTTACGGCCGGACAAAACGCCCTGACGGCGCTTGTAGGACCTTCCGGCTCGGGAAAAACCACCCTCGCCCAACTGATACCCCGCTTCTGGGATGTCCGGAGCGGCTCCGTTTCCATAGGCGGCGTGGATATCCGGGATATTCCCGCAAAGGCGCTCATGGACATGGTTTCTTTTGTTTTTCAGGACGCCTTTTTGTTTTCGGACAGTCTCCACAACAATATTCTCATCGGCAGGCCCTCCGCGAGCCCGGAAGAAGTCCGCGCCGCCGCCGAGGCGGCTCAATGCCGCGAATTCATCGAAGCTTTGCCTCAGGGCTTCGACACGCTCATCGGCGAAGGGGGGGTACATCTTTCCGGCGGAGAAGAGCAGCGGGTGTGCGTGGCGCGGGCCATTCTGAAAAACGCGCCCATCCTTGTCCTAGACGAGGCCACGGCCTACGCCGACCCGACCAATGAACACCTGATGCAGCAGGCCCTCTCGCGGCTGATGCGCGGGAAAACCGTCATCATCATCGCCCACCGGCTTTCCACCATCAGAAAGGCCGATGCGATCTTCGTGCTGCGAAACGGGTCTGTGGCGGAAGCGGGCACACACGAGGCTCTGCTTGAAGCCGACGGGATATACGCAAAAATGTGGAACGCCCATCGACAGGCTCTGAACTGGAAGATCGGACGGGAGAACAGCCATGCTTAAAAAACTGTATTATATAAGTTTTGGCGACCCCAGGCGCCTGCTCAGGCCCATTGCCGGGGCGGTCGTCGCCGATATCTGCAATATTCTGCCCTACGGTTTCGTGGCCTTCATGTTCGGCCTCCTTTACGGGCATTACGCCGCGCCCGGCCGGGAACTTGACTGGGGAAACCTGCGCTTCCTCTGTTGCCTGATGCTTTTTTTCCTCGTCGTCCAGTTCGGCGGGGAAATATTCGCCTTCCGCTCAATGTACCGGAGAGCTTACGAAAATTCCGCGGCCGGCCGCGCCGCCCTCGCGGAGCATCTGTGCAAACTCCCCTTGGGTTTTCTCGTGGGCAAAGACCCCGGTGAACTCGGAAATATCATGATGAACGACTTCTCGCAGTTGGAAAACGCCATTTCGCATATACTCGGCCAACTGGTCGGCGGCGTTATCACCCCCCTGATTACTTTGGTCTTTTTTTTATTTGTCGATTGGCGCATGGCTCTTGCCATGTTCGCGGCCCTGCCTTTTTCGTTCCTTCTCCTGTGGCTGGTTTCCGGCCTGGAGAGGCGCAGGGGAAAGGCGTATCTGCAATCGAAAACCGTCATGGCAAACAGTTTCGGCGAATATATAGACGGGATGAAAGTCATCAAGGCCCACCACCTGCAAGGCGCGAACTTCCGGAGGCTGGAACGCGCGATTCATGCCTACATGAAAAACAGCATTGCCGTCGAAGGCCTCTTCGGCTCCTTTTATCTGGTGGCTGTCGCCGGAATCAGGAGCGGACTCGCCTGGATGAGCATCGCCGGCGTGTACCTGAGTCTGGGCGGCTCCTTGCCGGCGCCGGTTTTCGCCTTGTTCCTGCTGGTGGGGACAAGGGTGTTCGATCCTTTGGCGGCGGCTCTGATGCGTCTGGCGGAGTTCAAATATATCTCCCTGTCTGGGGAGCGAATCTTGAATCTTATGCACCAGCCCCTACCGGGCGGAGAAAAGGATGCGCCGGCGGCCCACGACATAGTGTTTGAAAACGTATCTTTCCGCTATGGAGAAAAGCCTGTTCTGGAAAATGTTTCCCTGTCCCTGCGGTCCGGCTCCCTCACCGCCCTGGTCGGCCCCTCCGGCAGCGGAAAAAGCACCATACTCCGGCTGATTGCGCGTTTTTACGATCCCCAGGCCGGAAGCGTAAAATTCGGCGGCACGGACGCGCGGGAAATCGATCCGGAAAAACTCCTGAAGCGTATTTCCGTGGTCTTTCAGGAGGTTTATCTTTTCCAGGACAGCATAGGCAACAACATCCGCTACGGCAGGCAGGAGGCCACTCAGGAGGAAATAGAGGAAGCCGCCAAAGCCGCCCGCTGCCATGAATTCATCACGGCTCTCCCCCGCGGCTACGACACCCTGGTCGGCGAAGGCGGCTCCACCCTCTCCGGCGGCGAAAAGCAGCGCGTTTCCATAGCGCGGGCGATATTAAAAGACGCGCCGGTCATTTTGCTGGATGAGGCCACCGCTTCCCTGGACCCGGAAAACGAAGCGGAGGTGCAGCGGGCCATAGGCGCCCTGATCCGGGGCAGAACCGTTGTCATGATTGCCCACAGGTTGCAGACCGTCGTGGGAGCCGGCCGCATCATAGTCCTGAACAAAGGGAGAATAGTCGGTCAGGGAACGCACGCCGAGCTTCTGGCTGCCGGGGGCTTGTACGCCGAACTCTGGAGCGCGCAGCAAAATGCCGGCGGCTGGACCTTGGAATGAGTATTCGGCCCTGAAAAATAGATAATAGTTTGTAATATCTGATTAAACAAGCAAAAATCATTGTAAATTCCGACCAGAAATCCGAATATGGGCCGACTATTCAAGCGTGATCTGCTTTAAGATCGTCTGCCATGACCTGCATTAGCAATTACAGAATGAAATTGCTCAGGCGGCCGCGCGAGCGGACGCCCGCCGCGAAGGCGCAGGCGCAATTCATTTGCGCCGGTGAGCGCCGGAGCGGGCGTGGAGCTGAAAGAACATGGATGTGCAACATCAAAGTGGAAATGCTCTAAGTTGGCTTGAAGTGCGCAGGGGCTCTCCTGCAGAAAGTTGCGTCAGAGCGATTGCGCGGGAGCTTCCGCCGCGGCGGCCGTTCCGCCCGCGGCCAGCGCGAGGCCGGTGATCCCGGCAAGGACGAAAAAAAGTTTGCGCGACATATTGACTCCTGATGATTTTTTTAGATTTAATAATGAATATCAAATTCAAATTGTGCTCAGAGTCGGATTATTTTTGCTCAAAAAAGGAAACACCGATTATAGCTTAAGAAAATATTCTTGTGTATAATACTATAATATTATTATAATAATTTTTTCATTTCCGGAGAAAATGCGCTGGGCCGCAAAGTTTGATCCCGGGTTTGTTCCGGACTATAGCCTTTCAGGCGCCGAATGCGCCGGAGAGTTGGGATGACAGGGAGGAAATATGGAATCTCTCGTACACGCCGTTATACAGGCCACTTTTGTTTCCAAATGCGTCCTGTTTTTGCTTCTGCTCATGTCGTTCGCCAGTTGGGCTTTCATGGCGGGCAAGTTTGTAGGCCTGCGCAGGGCGCAGCGGCTCGCGGCCTCCGGCCTTGCCTGCTTTGACGAGGCCGGGGGGCTGGGCGCTTCCTTGCCCGACATGGAGAAGAATCCGCGCTCGCCCCTGCACGGCATCACCCGCCGCGCCGTGCGCGAATTCAACCGCATCAGCCGCACCGGCGATGCCGAGCGGCTGTTGAACGACAATGTGCGCCGCGCCCTGCGCTTCGGCGTTGACGAGGAGATGGCCCGGCTCAAATCCTCCCTCTCCCTGCTGGCCACCACCGCCAATACCGCGCCTTTCATCGGTCTTTTCGGCACGGTTTGGGGGATTATGTATTCTTTCCACTCCATCGCCCATATGAAAAGCGTTTCCATAGCCACGGTCGCGCCCGGCATAGCCGAAGCGCTGATCGCCACGGCTGTCGGGCTGTTTGTGGCCATACCCGCCACCTGCGGCTACAATATCTTCCGGGCCAGAATAGCTTCCATCGAAGGCATCTGCATCATCTTCGCCGGGCAGTTGCTGAACCGCCTCCAGCATGAGGCCGGAGAGCACAGGAACGGCCTTGCTTTTGCGGGAGAGGAATAGTCATGGCCACCTCTTTGTCCAACGACGACTTCGTTTCAGAAATCAACGTCACTCCTTTTGTGGACGTCATGCTTGTTCTGCTGATCATTTTCATGATCACGGCTCCCATGATGACCGAAGGGCTTGATGTGGAATTGCCGGAAGTGGAAGAGTCGGAAACCCTGCCTGCGGAAAATGATCGCCTGATTCTTACGATCAAGGATAACGGCGCTCTCTTTGTAGACGAATATGAGACGACCCTGGGCGACATAGCCTCTGTCCTGCGGACGAACGCGCGGGCCGCGGGCCGCAGCCTGTTTGTCCGCGCGGACAGGAACGTGTCTTACGGCACGTTTATGGAGGTTATGGGCAGAATACGCGGAGCCGGCATTATGGACATAGGCCTGGTGACGCTTCCCGGCCCGGCGGGCGCACGGGAGGGAAGCCCGCCGGGAACGGACGGACGGTAATGGCGCCGGCGGCCATGAAAGAACGCGCCCTGCTTCTTCTTTTCTCCCTTTGCCTGCATGGCGGCATCGCGGGAATGATTTTTCTGTTTTCCTCGGTGCAGCAGGAACAGGCGGAGAAGGTTTACCGCGTGTCCCTGGCCGATCTGGCGTCGCCGGCCTTTCCCCCGGAGCCGGATCCCGCCCCCGCTCCCCCGCCGGATCCCCCGGCCGCGCCATCTCCGCCGCCTCCGCCTCCTCCTCCGGAAAAGCCTCAGGTCATCAGCGCCAGAAAGCCGCCCCTGCCCCGGCGCCCAACCCCCGAACCTGAAGCGGCAAGGCCCCCGCCGGCGGAGGCCGCGCCGGAAAGCGCCCCGCAGCCGGGTTACGCTCCTTCCGCCCCCGCGCGCCGGTTCGGCGGGCTCTCCGCCTATGCTCAGGAGCAGGTGGATCAGCGCCCCTCCGTCGTGCGCGGAGTCACTCCGGAATACCCCGGCCGGGCGCGGCGCATGAATATGGAGGGGGAAGCCGTTGTGGAGCTGATTGTGGATACTTCCGGCCTCCCCAGGGAATGCGTCATACACTCGGCCTCCCCTCCCGGCTACTTTGAGGAGGCGGCCCTGAGCGCGGCCCGGAAAATGCGTTTCATTCCCGGCAAAATCAACGGCGTACCGGTAAACACCCTGGTCCGGCTGCCTTTTGCCTTCAGATTGCGCTGACGGCGTCGCGGGAGCTTTGCTTTTCCGCGTGTTTTGGGATAAAAAGGCGCATGCGCAAATTACGCACCATACAGGTGGTCAATGTCCGCTGGTTCAACGCCACGGCCTGGTATGCCCTGTTCCTGTCCCGTCTGCTCAGGGAAAACGGGCACGAGGCCCTGGTGCTCGGTCTGGAGGGTACGGACAGCTTCCGTAAGGCCGAAGAGTGGGGGCTCGCGCCCCTGGCCCTGCCTCTGAACAGCGCCGGGCCTCTTGCCCTGCCTGGTCTTGCCCGCTCCCTGCGCTCCCTGCTGCGGGGATACAGGCCGGACGTAGTGGACTGCCACAGGGGTGAATACTTTTTTTTATGGGGGCTGCTCAAAAAACTGGAACGGAATTTCGCCCTGGTGCGCACCAGAGGAGATCAGCGCCCGCCCCGCGACAACCTGCTCAACCGCCTGCTTTACGCCGAGGTCGCGGATGCGCTTATCGCCACCAATTCCGGCATCGCCGACATTTTCCTGGATCGTTTCGCCGTGCCTTCCTCCAAAGTCTTCACTGTCCCGGGAGGGGTCGATACGCATCTCTTTTATCCGGACAGGGAGGAGGGAAGGGCCGCGCGTTCCGCCTTCGGCTACAGGGATGAGGATTTTGTGGTCGGCATTCTCGGCCGCCTTGATCCGGTGAAAGGGCATGAGATTCTTATACGGGCTCTGGGGAGGCTCAGGAGGAGACATCCCGAGCTTCTGGGGATCAGACTTTTGTGCATAGGCGCCCCTGCCGGGATGGATTGCCGGGATATTGAACTCCTCTGCCTGGAGGAGGGCATCGCGGAACGCACGCGCATCACCGGCAGGGTGGAAAATGTGCGCGCCTGCATTAACGCCCTGGATCTGGGGGTGCTTGCCTCAGTGGCTTCCGAGGCCATTGCCAGGGCGGCTCTGGAGATGCTGGCCTGCGATGTTCCCCTGTTAAGCAGCGACATAGGGGTCATGCCGGACATACTGCCCTCCGAATTGCTTGTCCCTCTGGCGGACATAGACGCTCTGGCCGGGATGCTGGAGGTTCTGCGCCTGGACCGGGAAAAGCTGGAAGCTTTACGCCTGGCCGGACGCAGGGCTCTGGAGGGCTTGCGGCCGCGGAACTTTCTGGAAGGCACCCTGGAGGCCTATGCCGCGGCCGCGGCGGCCGGAGGGATGCGCTTTTCCTGATTCGCTTAACCCCTCCCGGCCGCTTCCCGCCTGAGAAGCAATCAGGCCAGGCCGCGTACCCGTTCGGCGGCGGCGACCATGTTCCGCAGAGCGGGCCAGGCTTCTTCCCAGCGGCGCGTTTTCAGCCCGCAATCCGGGTTTACCCACAGTTGTTCTCTGGGAATATGGAGCAAAGCCCTGCGGAGAAGCCGCTCCATTTCTTCCGTTGCGGGAATGCGCGGGCTGTGGATATCGTACACGCCCGGCCCCACACCCCTGGGGTAACGAAACTCGGCAAAAGCGTCTAAAAGCTCCATGCCGCTCCGGCTGGATTCGATACTGAGAACATCGGCGTCCATCCTGGCTATCCAGGGAAGAATGGCATTAAACTCGCTGTAGCACATATGCGTATGTATCTGTGTGCCGTCTTCCACGCCGGAAGAAGCGAGGCGAAAGGCTTCGACGGCCCAGCGCAGATAGATTTCGGCTTCCGCGGCGGTCAGCGGCATGCCTTCGCGCAACGCGGCCTCGTCGATCTGGATGACGCGCACGCCCGCTTTTTCCAGGTCAAGCGTCTCGTCCCGGATGGCAAGAGCGATTTGTTTGCAGACCTCGCTCCGCTCCAGATCGTCCCGCACAAAGCTCCAGCACAGAATCGTCACCGGGCCGGTCAACATGCCTTTGACCGGCTTTGAGGTGAGGGACTGGGCATAACGTATCCAGTCCACGGTCATGGTGGCCTTGCGGTAAACGTCTCCGTAAATGACCGGCGGTTTGACGCATCTGCTGCCGTAGCTTTGTACCCAGCCGTTCCGGGTGAAGCAGAATCCGCCGAGTTGCTGGCCGAAGTATTCCACCATATCGTTGCGCTCGGCTTCGCCGTGTACCAGAACATCCAGGCCGAGCTCTTCCTGTTTTTCGATGCAGTCTTTGATTTCGTTCCGGATGGCGGCCGTATACTCCGCTTCCGACATTTCGCCGCTCTTGTAGGCCAGGCGCGTTTTGCGGATGGAATCTGTCTGCGGGAAAGAGCCGATGGTGGTGGTCGGCAGCGGGGGGAGCCTGAGCCAGGCCTGGGCGATGCGCCGCGCCGGGTAGTCCGAACGGCGCGCGAGCATGGCAGGCGTGACGGAAGAAACACGCCGCCGCACGGAGGCTATACGCATATCAGGGTGCGTCGCGGCCTCTTTCAAAGCAGCGGCATTCTCCGCTAGCGCCTTTGCGTCTCCGTCCTCGACTATCCCGCGCAAGTCCCGTAGTTCGGCGCATTTTTGCACGGCAAAGGCCAGGCGCTTTTTGATGTGTTCCGGCAAGGAGCTTTCTCCGTCCAGATCCACCGGGCAATGCAGCAGAGAGCAGCTTGAGGCCAGCAGGACGCGCTCCTGACCCAAGGCGGAAACGGCCTTCCTGATCAGCGGCACGGCCTGGGCATATTCCGTTTTCCAGATATTGCGCCCGTCCACCAGGCCGAGCGAAAGCGCCACATCGCCGGGAAGCGAAGAGAGCACCGACTCAAGCTGTCCTCCGCCGCGCGCGAGATCCACATGCAGAACGGCGCAGCCGGAAGCTGACGCTAAATCCGCATTTCGCGCCAGCGGGCCGAAATAAGTCGTCAGCATGAGCTTCGCGTCGCCGCAAGCGGAATTCAGGACGGCGTATATTCCCTCAAAGCGCTTGACCGCTTCTCGCGGCAACAATTCCGTGCACAGCACCGGTTCCTCAATCTGAATGCAGTCGCAATGGGCGGAGAGCTTGACCATAAGACGCGCGTAAGCGGCGGCAATCTCGTCGAGGCGCGCCCATTTCAGGGCGCCGCCCTGGCTTTTTGCCAGAGCCAGCCAGGTAAAAGGCCCGATCAGCGCCGGTTTAGGAGAAAAGCCGAGTTCCCGCGCCTGCCGCGTATCCTCGACGACCGGAGGAGTGCTCCCCGTCCACAGGCCTTTGGCGTCTATTTCCGGAACAAGATAGTGATAGTTGGTGTCAAACCATTTGGTCATTTCCAGGGCGTTTATGTCGCGTCCGGCATCGCCCCGGGCCAGACTGAAATACAGTTCGAGAGGGGAGCCGGCAAGGCAGGGCGCAAAGCGCGGCGGGATCGCGCCGAGCATCAGAGTGGTGTCCAACATGCGGTCATACAGGGAAAAATCGCCGGTGGTCACATAGTCCAGACCGGCATTCCTCTGTATTTCCCAGTGCCGTTTTTTCAAAGCCGCGCATGTTTCGGAAAGGGCCTGGGCGGAAAGCCGCCCGCTCCAGAAGGATTCGAGAGCCTGTTTCAGCTCCCGCTGTTTCCCGATGCCGGGGAAACCCAGAATGTGGGTCAGCATGATTGCTCCTTTCATCAAAAATGTTGAAAGGGCAGTCTATTTCACGAGCGCCCGGAACCGGGAGACGATGAAAGAATCCGGGTGGCGCCGGCATATGCCTGTACGCGAGACAGTACTGCCGCGCCGCGCCAATCGCGGCTATCGTGACAAGTCGTCTCCTGACTTCCGGCCCTGTGGAATTGGAAAAGCCGCCTGGCCTTCCCGTCCGCTTTCCCGCGGACAGTGGCACAGGCTGGTCTGGCCGGTAACAGTGGCGCGCCCGTGGCGGATTTACACCGCCTTCCGTTTCTTATCACAATATCTTTATAGATTGATATATTAATCCGGAAAACCCGTCAAGCAATCTTCGCGGAACTTGCGGGGCGCATTTTACGGATTTGGGGAAGGCGCACTTGACAGTCGTCCGCTTTTGCCTTACATCCAGATTTCCGTTGAGCGGGAGTAACTCAGTGGTAGAGTGCAACCTTGCCAAGGTTGAAGTCGCGGGTTCAAATCCCGTCTCCCGCTCCAGTTTTTTATCTTTGAAACGGCGGCATAGCCAAGTGGTAAGGCAGAGGTCTGCAAAACCTTTATCCCCAGTTCGATTCTGGGTGCCGCCTCCAGAAACGGAACACGGCCGGAAAGGGCGGGTCCGGCGCAGCGGACGGCCGCAACGCCGTCTTGCTGGATCTGAGACCTCTTTTACCAGAGCCCGCGGAGCGCCTCCAGGCGTTCCGGAGCAAGGGCCGCATCCAGATAATCCACGCGCACGGAAATGCGTGTGCCTCCACGGGCGTTGAAAATTCCTTCCACTGTAAGGCGGCGGGGAGAGAGCAGAGTCTGCAGATCTTCCGCGATTTTGTTGGTCAGGCTTTCCATAAAGGAGCCGTGGTCGCGGAAAGCCGTCAGGTAGAGTTTGAAGGATTTTGATTCCAGGCAGCGCTCGCCCGGCACATAGCGCACACGAATGAGCCCGAAGTCCGGCTGCCCGGTCAGGGGGCACAGGCTGGTGAATTCCGGGTGCTCAAAGGTGACGGCGTAGTCGCGCTCCGGATAACGGTTGGGAAAGGCCTCCAGAGTGGCTCTCTCAGGTTCGGAGTACTTGTAAACCGTGGGAGAGCCGAGTTTGCTCAACCCGGAAAAAGCCCCGCTTTCTCCTTTTTTCCGGTGAGGGCGCTCAGGCACGGCAGCTTCTCCGGGCAGCCGGTTCGCGTCTGCGCGCGAACAGATAGACGACCACGGCTCCGCACATTTTGCCCAGGGTCATAATCAGCGCCGAAGGCACGGAAAAAATTCCCAGCAGGGCCAGGAAGACTATACTGTCCACCGGAGTGCCCAGAGTACTGGAAATCAGGATGCGCTGGGAAAAGGGCCTTCCGCTGAAAGTATACACGCCCCAGTCCAGCGCCTCGCCGGCGAAAAACGCGCAGACGCTGGCAAAAGCTATGGCCGGCGTGGATAAAAACCAGCTGATCGCTCCGCCGGCGAGCATGGCCGGCAGCACCAGATGCCCTATATTCCTCTGGACATAGTCGCGGATGACAAAAACAAGGCCCACTCCCAGGGATACCGGAGACCAGAGTTCCCCGCCGGGGAGAGAGAGCAGCGGCACATGGTCAAAAGCCGCGTTCACCAGTACAATGGTGGCTATATAGAGCAGGGCGTATTTCATTTGATGATCATTCCCATTCGATGGTCGCGGGAGGTTTGGAGGAAATGTCGTAAACCACCCGGTTCACCCCCTTCACTTCATTGGTGATGCGGCTGGAGACGGAGCGCAGGAGATCATGGGGGAGATCGGCCCAGTCCGCAGTCATGGCGTCCACGCTTTCCACCGCGCGCAGGGCTATGATGTGCTCGTAGCTGCGCCCGTCGCCCATCACGCCCACGGTCTTCAGGGGGAGAAGCACGGCAAAGGCCTGCCAGACCTTATCGTACCAGCCGGCTTTGCGGAATTCCTCCAGCACTATGCTGTCGGCCCGGCGCAGAATTTTCAGGCGTTCCCCGGTGATTTCGCCCACGACGCGCACGGCCAGTCCCGGGCCGGGAAAAGGATGGCGGCTTATGAATTCTTCGGGCAGGCCCAATTCCCGCGCTACCACCCGCACTTCGTCCTTGAACAGCTCGCGCAGAGGTTCGATGAGGGTAAGGCGCATGCGCTCCGGAAGCCCTCCCACATTGTGATGGCTTTTGATTACCGTACCCATGCCGGTGGCGGATACGGATTCGATGACATCCGGATAGAGGGTGCCTTGAGCCAGAAAATCCGCCTGCCCGAGTTCTCCGGCGGCCTGCTCGAAGACCTCGATGAAGCTGCGCCCGATAATTTTGCGCTTCTTTTCCGGGTCAAGCACTCCTTTAAGGCGTCCCAGAAAGAGTTCGCCGGCGTCAACGCTCCGCAGGTTCAGGTCGAAATGCCGCTGCAGGAGCCCGGCCACTTCCGCGCTTTCATTTTCGCGGAGCAGGCCGTTATCCACAAAGATGCAGTGCAGGTTGCCGCCTATGGCTCTGTGCAGGAGCGCCGCCGTCACGGTGGAGTCCACTCCCCCGGAAAGGGCGCAGATCACCTTTTTACCGCCTATTTTCCCCTTGAGTTCCTCCAGGCTGCGCCTGACAAAGGCGGTCATGTTCCAATCGGAATTGAGGCGGCAGATTTGAAAGAGGAAATTCTTGAGCACCTGCTCCCCTTTCTCGGTGTGGTACACCTCCGGGTGGAACTGCACGGCGTAGATGCGGCGCCTCTCATCGGCCATGGCCGCTACCTCCAGGCTGGAGGTGCGCCCGATTACCGCGAAGCCCGGGGGAGGGGTTTTGACTTTGTCGCCGTGCGACATCCAGACGTTCAGCTCCTGTTCCGGATCAAAGCCGTGCCACAGAGGAGAATCCTGCGTAATTTCAAGCCGCGACGGTCCATATTCCCGGTTCACCGATTGGGCCAGTTCTCCCCGCAGATGATGGGCCAGAAGCTGCATGCCGTAACAGATGCCCAGGATGGGCACGCCCATTTCCAGCAGGCGCGGATCTAGGGTAGGGGCGTTTTTTTCGCCGACGCTGGCTGGCCCGCCGGAGAGAATGAGCGCGCCCGGGCGCAGTTGCGCTATTTCCTCCAGGTTTCCGGTACAGGGAATGATTTCCGAGTACACGCCCGCTTCGCGGATGCGCCGGGCAATGAGCTGGGTGACCTGAGAGCCGTAATCAATCACAAGCGCGGTTCGCATAAGAAGTTCCTCATTCCACGGTAACGCTTTTGGCCAGATTACGGGGCTGATCCACGTCCTTGCCCAGGTAGCGCGCCGCCTCGTAGCTCAGAAGCTGGAGCATGGGCAGGATGACAAAGCCGGCAAAAGGCGGCGGGCATTCCGGTATGGACCAGAATTGCGCGGATTCGGGCGTAGTTTCCCCTCCCGGCTGGCCCAGCATGATGATGGGGCCTCCCCGCGCCGCCACTTCCTGGATATTGGAGATCATCTTGGGCAGGTGCTCGTCGCGGGGAGCCAGGGCAATAGTCAGAAAATCCCGGTCAACGAGGGCTATGGGGCCGTGTTTCATTTCTCCGGCGGCATAGGCTTCGGCGTGGACGTAAGAGAGTTCCTTGAATTTCAGGGCTCCTTCCTGGGCCAGGGCGTAGTTCTGGCCTCTCCCCAGAAAGAAGATATTTTTGGCGTTGGCGGCCCGCAGGGCTATGGGTTCGACCTCCCGGCGCAGCAACGGCAGATGCCCTTCCAGCAGATCCGCCAGTTGTGAGAAGCGGGCCAGTTCCTCCTTCGCCTTTTCCACGGGAAAGGTTTTGGCCCGCAGGCCGAAGTGCAGGGCCAGAACGGCCAGCAGAGCCATCTGGCTGCACAGGGCTTTGGTGGAGGCCACGCTTATTTCAGGGCCGGCCTGGGTATAGACGACCCTGTCGGCTCCGCGGGCTATGGAGGAGCCGATAACGTTGCACAGGCCGAGGGTGGCGGCTTTGCTCGCGCCGGCGATTTTCAGGGCGGCCAGGGTATCGGCCGTCTCTCCGGACTGGCTGATCAGAATCACCAGCTCGTCTTTACCCAGGATGGGCTTGCGATATCTGAATTCCGAGGCTATTTCCACCGCGCAGGGAATGCCTCCCCATTGCTCCAGAAGCGGGGCCGCCCACAAGCCGGCATTGTAGGAAGTGCCGCAGGCCACGATACGGATGCGGGCCGGACGGGGCAGCTTCTCCAATTCCGGCAGTTCCACTTTTCCTCCGCCCGGATTTATTCTGCCGGCCAGCACGTTGCGCAGGACAGCGGGCTGCTCGAAGATTTCCTTGAGCATGAAGTGTTTGTAACCGCCCTTCTGAGCTGAGGATATATCCCAGTCTATCTTCCGGACATGGCGGGAGACGGGCTCTAGGGTCCGCAGATCAAAGACGGCGCGGGCCGAAGGAGTCACGCGCGCTATTTCGCCTTCTTCCAGGAAAATTACATTGCGGGTATAAGGCAGAAAAGCCGTAACATCCGAAGCGATGAAATTTTCTTCCGTCCCCGCCCCGACGACGAGCGGCGCGTCTTTGCGCGCGGCGTAAACGGCTTCCGGCTCGTCCAGGCAGATCAGGCTCAGGGCAAAGGCGCCGTCCACCCGGAGCAGGGCGTTGCGGAAGGCGGAGAGATTGTCCGGAGTTTTTTTGCGCTCCTCGGCAATCAGGTTCACCAGGGGCTCGGTATCGGTATCGGAATAAAAAACATAGCCCAAGCCGGCCAGCCGGCTTTTGATCTCGCGGTAATTTTCGATTATGCCGTTGTGGGCCAGAGCGAATCCGCCGTCATTGGACAGATGCGGGTGGGCGTTGGCCTCGTTGGGTTCCCCGTGGGTGGCCCAGCGGGTATGCCCGATGCCGCTGCTGGCCAGCAGCGGCATCCTGAAGGAGGAGACGGTGCGCTCCAGCGCGGACAACCTGCCGGAGGCCTTCAGGCAATGTATTTTCCGCTGCTGAATGAAGGCCACGCCGGCGGAGTCATACCCGCGGTATTCCAGGCGGCGCAGCCCGTCAATCAGCAGAGGAACGGCCGGCCGGTGCCCGGCGTAGGCTATGATTCCGCACATCGTCTATATCCTTGATCCTGACATTTTTTTCGTGACCTTTGGATGCAATTTCTTTACCATCCTTTCTCCGGAATTAAAAGCCGTCTCTGCGGCAGGCCCTTTAAAGGAAAAATAAGCGAGAGGAATCTTTATGGGCAGCGGCCCCCTGGAATCCCGCTGGGAAACCGTGATCGGTCTGGAGGTGCATACTCAGCTCCTGACGCGAGCCAAGCTGTTTTGTTCCTGTCCCAATCTCTTCGGCGGCGAGCCCAATACCAGGGTCTGCCCTGTCTGCGCCGGCATGCCCGGAGCCCTGCCCGTGATCAACGCCCAGGCCGTGCGTCTGGCCGTGCGGGCCGGATTGGCTCTGGGGTGCAGGATTAACAGGACTTCGCTCTTCTCGCGCAAGAGTTATTTCTATCCGGATTTGCCCAACGGTTTTCAGACTTCTCAGTGGGAGCCTCCCATCTGCGAAGGCGGACGCGTGGAATTTATCTCCGGCGGACGCCCCGTAAGCGTGGGCATCACGCGCATCCACCTGGAAAACGACGCCGGGAAATGCCTGCACGAAGGGCTTGATGCCAGCCTGGTGGATTTGAACCGGGCCGGCACTCCGCTGGTGGAAATAGTCAGCGAGCCGGATCTGCGCAGCCCGGACGAGGCCGTGGATTTCATGCGCCACCTGCGCCGCCTGCTGGTTTACCTGGATGTTACCGACGGCAATATGGAAGAAGGCAGCATGCGCTGCGATGTGAACATCTCCCTGCGCCCGCGAGTAAAGGAAGGGGAGGGCGATGAACCCTACGGCACCAGGGCGGAACTGAAAAATCTCAATTCTTTCAACAGCATCCTTGACGCTGCCCGCCATGAGCAGGAACGCCAGCGTGAAATTCTTGAAGCCGGGGGCAAGGTTGAGCAGGAAACCCGCCATTATGATCCCGAAGCCCGTATTACCCGGGGTATGCGCTCCAAGGAAAACGCTCCGGACTACCGTTATTTTCCCTGTCCCGATCTGCCCCCCGTATTTCTGGAGGAGCAGGAGGTGGAGAAGATACGCTCCGGTCTGCCGGAGTTCCCGGAACAGCGCCGCTTGCGTTTTGAGGCGGATTTCGGCCTGAATGCCGAGGAGTCCGGAATTTTGACTTCCAGCGCCGCTCTGGCCGATTACTTTGAAGCCGCCCTCAAGGCGGGGGGAGGGGGCAAGCGGACGGCCACCCTGATTCTGGCGGAATTGCTGCCGGAATGCGCCCGGCGCGGCCTTTCCTGGTCCGCGGTCAATTTCTCTCCGGAGCGTCTTGCCCATACCGTGCGCATGCTTGACGCCGGCAAAGTAAGTCTGCGGGTGGTGCGCGAGATTTTTGCGGAACTTCTGGACAGCGATCTGCCGGTGGACATCCTGGCTGAGCAAAAAGGCCTCCTGCAGCTTTCGGATTCTTCCGTCCTGGAAGAAGCCGTGCGCGCGGCCGTTGAAGGTAACCCGGCGGAGGCGGCGGCCTACCGAGGGGGCAAGACCAGGCTGCTGGCCTTTTTTGTGGGCCAGGTGATGAAGGCCACCAGAGGCGCGGGCAACCCCGGCCTTATCAACAAGCTGTTGCGGCAATACCTTGAGGAATGAAAAAGTGGCGATAAGTAAGGAAACGGTTCTGCATGTCAGCCGCCTGGCCCGGCTGGACCTGGCCGCCGGTCTCTCCGGGGCCGAAGCCGAGGATAAAATCGGGAGTTTCGCCGTTCAGATGGCGCAAATTGTGGAATATATGGATATCCTGAATCAGGCGGATACGAGCGGGGTTGCTCCCCTGTTTTCGCCCGTGAGCCTGACCGCCGCGCCGCGTCAGGATATTCCGCTGGAAGCCGGGTTCAGCCGGGAGCAGATCCTGGCCAACGCTCCGGAACAGGAAAAGGGAATGTTCGTCGTGCCGAGGGTGCTTCATGTCTGATCTCTGTTCCATGAGCCTGAGCCGGGCTCTTCTGGGCTTGCGCCGCCGGGAATACGGCGCGCTGGACCTCACCCGTTCCTGCCTTGAGCGGATCAGAGCCACCGAGCCTTACCTGAACGCCTGTATCAGCGTGCTGGAGGAATCCGCTCTGGAAAGGGCCGCGGCCCTGGACGAGATCGGGCCGCGAGAGGACAAGCCTCTTTGGGGAGTGCCGGTAATGCTCAAGGATATAATTTGTCTCAAGGGGCATCCTTGTACCTGCGCTTCCAGGTTCGTGGAGAATTTTATTCCCTTTTACGACGCCGGCGTGGCTTCTCGTCTGAAGGAGGCCGGGGCCGTGATTGTTGCCAAAAATAATCTGGACGAGTTCGCTATGGGTTCGGGCACGGAAAACTCCGCTTTTGGCCCCACCCGCAATCCCTGGGATCTTGCGCGGGTGCCCGGAGGCTCCAGCGGCGGTTCCGCCGCCGCTGTCGCCGCTGCTCAGGCTTTCGGCGCTCTGGGTACGGATACCGGAGGCTCCATACGCCTGCCTGCCGGATTCTGCGGCTGTGTCGGCTTGAAGCCGACCTACGGGCGGGTTTCCCGTTTCGGCGTGGTGGCCTTCGGCAGCTCTTTCGATCAGGTCGGCCCTCTGGCCCGCAGCGTTGAAGACTGCGCCCGCCTGTTCGAAGTCATTGCCGGGCCGGATCCCAGGGACGCCACCAGCGCCCGTCTGGATCTCCACCCCGGAGGGCTTCCGGAGCAGGATTTTGTGCGGGCCGCTCTGGAAGGAGGGGAAAGGGAGCCGCAAGATACGCTGAAGGGGCTTAAAATTGGCCTGGCGCGGGAATTCTGGGATTCCGGACTTACCCCGGAGGTGGAACGGGTCTGCCGCGGCCTGCTGGACAAGCTGGCCGACGCCGGGGCCGTTCTGGAACCTGTGAGCCTGCCGCACCAGAAATACGCGGTGGCTTCCTACTATATCATGTCCTCGGCCGAAGCCAGCACCAATCTGGCCCGCTTTGACGGCGTGCGTTACGGGCGCAGGGCGGAACAGGCCGGAGAACTGGACGAGCTTTACGTCGCCTCGCGTTCGGCCGGCTTCGGCCCGGAGGCGCAGCGCCGCATCATGCTGGGAACTTTTGTGCTTTCCTCCGGCTACTATGACGCCTATTACCGCAAGGCCGCGCAAATACGCCGCCTGCTGCGCGGGGATTTTGACCGCGCCCTGGAGAACTGCCGTCTGATTCTGGCTCCCACCTGCACCCGCACGGCCTGGAACTTCGGCTTTACCGAGAACGACCCTCTTCTGGCTTACAAGATGGATCTGCTTACGGTCACCCTCAACCTGGTCGGACTGCCCGGTCTGGCCCTGCCGGCGGGGCTTGGAGATGAAAGCCGCCTGCCTGTGGGCGTGCAGCTTATGGGCCGGCCCTTTGACGAAGCCGCCCTCTTCAGGACAGCCGCCGCCGTGGAGCGCCTGCTGCCGCCGCTGGGGAAGCCCGGAGGCGTGTGACGCGGGCTGCCGGCGCTCTGAAAGGATCAGACTTCGAACAGTTTTTCCAGGTCATCGCGGCTGAGGGAGCTGAAAGAACTCCGCCCGGGAATGATGGCTTCGGCGACGTCTTTTTTCTTTTCCTGCAACTGGAGTATTTTTTCCTCCACGGTATTCTGGCAAATAAGCTTGTAGGAAAAAACCTGCCTGGTCTGGCCTATGCGGTGCGTGCGATCGGTAGCCTGGTTTTCCACCGCCGGATTCCACCAGGGATCGTAATGAATGACGTAATCGGCGCTGGTCAGATTAAGCCCTGTGCCACCGGCTTTGAGGGAGATCAGAAAAATGGGGATGGACGGCGTATTGTTGAAGCGATCCACCTGTTCAAAGCGATCCTTGCTGGAACCATCCAGGTACGCGAAAGGAATTTCCTGTAACTGCAGCCAACTGCGTATAATTTGCAGCATGTGCACAAATTGGGAGAAGACCAGCACCTTGTGTCCCTCCTCCACGATATCGGTCACCATATCTTTAAAGGCGTCAAATTTGCCTGAAGCAATGTTGGTGTGCACACCGGGCAGGGATATTTTCAGCAGGCGCGGATGGCAGCATATTTGGCGCAGTTTGAGCAGGGCGTCCAGAATGGAGATCTGGCTTTTGGCCATTCCTTTCTGGTCCACCGAGGTCAGCACCTGTTCCCTCAGTCTTCTGGCCAGCAGAGCGTAAAGTTCGGCCTGTTCTTCCTCCAGGCCGCAATAAGTGACGTTTTCGATTTTCGGCGGCAGATCTCCGGCCACTTCGGCCTTGGTGCGGCGCAGGATAAAGGGTTTTACGCGCGTGCGCAGAAAGTCCAGGGTGTCGTTGTCGCCGTCTTTTATGGGCTTGACCACTCCGCGCTGGAAGGCGCTCTGGGCGCCCAGAAAACCGGGCATGAGAAATTCGAAGAGGGACCAGAGTTCAAAAATATTGTTTTCAATGGGGGTTCCCGAAAGGCAGACACGCAGGCGGGCGTTGATGCTGCGGACAGAACCGGCGGTAATGGTGCTGGGGTTTTTGATATTTTGCGCTTCATCCAGAATGATGCAATTGAATTCGAATTTCTGCAGTTCCTCCAGATCCCGGCGGAGGAGCGCGTAGGTTGTGAGCACCAGGTTGGAAGCGGCTATCTTTTTGAACATGCCCTGGCGTTTGTTGCCGTAGATGATCAGTTTTTTCATGCCGGGCACGAACTTGTCCGCCTCGCGCTCCCAGTTGGGCAGTACCGAGGTGGGCACGATGATCAGGTTGGGGCCTTTGCTGCCTTTTTCAAGCAGGTACTGCAAAAAGGTCAGGGTCTGCACGGTTTTGCCCAGGCCCATTTCATCCGCCAGAATGCCCCCGAAGCCGTATTCGTTGAGAAAGTTGAGGTAAGCCACTCCCTGGCGCTGGTAAGCGCGCAGTTCCGCTTTAAGTCCTTTGGGATCCTGTACCGGTTCAATCTGTTTGAAGTTGTGGATCTTGTCCCGGAGGGAGTTCCAGAAGGAATCGGTGAGGGCGCCGGGTATTTCTTCCAGCAGGCTGTCCAGCACGGGAGCCTCAAACTGCTTGAAGGAGGTTTTGGGAGGATCGGCCGGGTCCAGGCCCAGGCTCTGGAGGCGGTGGGATATTTTTTTCAGCCAGCTTTCCGGAAGGCTGGTATATGAGCCGTCCTTGAGCTGGGTGTAGCGTTTGCCTTCCAGCCAGTCCTTCCAGATTTTCTCCAGGGGTACGCTTTGCCCGTTGTATTGGATGTCGATCTTGAGATCGAACCATTTTTCCTTTTCGTTGCTTTTCACCACGGCGTTTATGGTGGGCTGGGTGAGGCGCACTTTGTAGCGGGTAAGCTTCTTTTCGCCGTAGACCCGGTATTGCGTCACCAGCTTGGGATAGGAGTCCAGCAGGAAATTGATGGCGTCTTCCTGCTCCAGAAACCACTGGCGCAGGGAGCGCGGCTGGAATTTCATGTCGGCCAGGGTATTGATGAGCGTCAGTTCCTCATCGTAGTTCCGGTGCAGGAGGTAGGTGCTCCCCTCAAAATTGTAGCTGCCGGTGCGGAAATCCGGGTTCGGCCCCGAAATTGCGAATTCGCCGTGCGCGGTTTCGTAAATATTCTGCACCTGCATGGTCAGGAGGCTGCCCTCTTCATCCAGGAAGAGTTTGGGCCGGTAAACGGCGGGCATGAATACCGGCTCTATGCTCTGGAGGAATTCTTCTTCGCCGTAGATGGCGGAAGAGGGAATCCTGGTCCAGACCCGATCCAGAAATTCCGAGAGATCCTTTTGCGGTATAACCGGGGGGTGTCGCGAAATTTCGCGGATCAGACGCGTATCCATAGTAGTGTGCGCCTGGTAAAAGGAATGCTTCCAGCACACCCACATGGGCATCTGCCCATGCAGGCTGTTATCTTCCTGCATTTGAATGGACAGGTCGTGGAAGTGCAGAAATATGCTGAACTTCAGGGATTTGTTTTCATCCAGCAGGGGGTGCAGTTTAAGCTCTATGTTGGAGGGGGATATATTGCAGTAGGTATTGGTATCCCTCCAGAAGAGGTAATGCTCGCGCCGCACGGCCCAGAAAAACCAGCTGAGCAGCCCGTCCGGTATATTGATGCGGTGCCCGAAATAACCCATGCTCTGCCCTATGAGCTTGGCGACATGCGGCAATTCCGGAGAAAGTTCGCACCAGGAGGGGTTGGCGATAATTTGTTCCAGGGTTATTTCCGTATGGACGCTGGAAAGTCCGGATTTATTATGGCGGGCGCGAAAAAACTCCACCTGCAGGCGTCCCGGTTCAGGAAAAAAACGGAGGATCAGATAATGTCTGCCCGCTTCCGGTTCTATTTCCACGGTAAACAGATTGCGGAAGCTGTTGCGCCATTCCGTGTTCTGGGCCACAGTCGCCGGAGAGGCGGATTCTTCATCCAGGCTCAACAGCTCGCCGGCGCGCAGGGCCAGGGCGGCCACATGCAGACAGGGGCCGGCAAAGGTATCCGCGTTGCAGTTGCAGTTGTGGGAAACCACGCCTTCGGCCAGGGAGATGAAAATTTTCGGGCTGTAGTTCTGGAAATCCTCGTCCCGGATGTTTCCGGACAGTTCGTAATAGCCGCCGTCGCGTTTGAGCGATGCCTGGAGAGCGTTTCCTTCGCCGAACATGCTTTTGGCTTCGTCAAGGATATATTCGGGCACGGCATCCTGGACGAAGTCAGACAGAAGATCGCGGGCTGAAGGTTCGTTTCCGGAGGACATGTTCATAAGCGTGCTTGACCGGGTCCTGTAGAGAGTGCGAAACGTAAATTCAGTCAGTTCACAAGCGGACGGTTCTCTGGTATTTTTTGCAAATACTTGTTCAAGTCGGCGCTGGGTTCTGGCTGGTAAAAACACGGGACATCACATATTAGCACAACATAGCAGAATACTGTAAATTGGCAAGCCAAATAAGCTTAAATTATGAGTCGATGGAATATTTTCGCGCGGTCGGGATCGCTCCGCTTCCTTGTTCTGGGGGCTTTTATCCTGTCCGGCGCCGGGGTTTTTTCCGCGAATGCTACGCAAGCGCCCCCGGCGTCGCCGGTTTACGGCGATGTCAGGATTGAGGGAAGTCTGGGCGAGCCTTCCAACCTTATTCCGCCTCTGAGTTCCGATACCGCTTCCTCTCAGGTGACCGGGCATATGTATATAAGCCTGCTCCGCTATAACAGGAATCTGGAGATAGAAACTGAGGCCGCCGAGAGTTACGCCGTGCTTGATGATGGGCTGCGCCTGCGTTTTACCCTGCGTAAGGATCTTTTTTGGGAGGATGGCCGGCCTCTGGGCGTGGACGATGTGGAGTTCACTTTCAGGCTGATGATTGATCCCTCCACGCCCACGGCTTATGCCGGAGACTACCTGCGGGTCAAAGAATTCCGCAGGCTGGACGAGCGCAGTTTTGAGGTGACTTATGAAAAACCCTACGCCCGGGCTCTGATCAGCTGGATGTTGAGCATACTGCCCAGGCATGCCCTTGAGCACGCGGATTTGCGCACTACGCCCTTAAGGCGTGCCCCGGTGGGGAGCGGCCCCTTCAGGCTGAAAAGCTGGGAGCCGGGTTCGCGCCTGACCCTGCTGGCCAACGAGCTCTATTTCAAGGGGCGCCCGCGCCTGGACGGTCTGGTGGTGCGGCTTATTCCGGATTTGTCCACCATGTTCATGGAACTCAGGGCAGGCAAGCTTGACGCCGCCGGGCTTACTCCGCAACAGTATGTCTACCAGACCGGGGAGGGAGATTTCGGGGATCGCTACAATATTTACAGCTATCTGGGGCTGGGCTATGTCTTTATGGGCTATAACCTCCGCAGTCCCCTGTTCAGCGATAAACGCGTGCGTCAGGCTTTCGCCATGGCCGTGAACAAGGACGACATCATAAACGGCGTGCTTTTCGGGCAGGGTCTGCCCGTCATCGGCCCGTATATGCCCGGGTCCTGGGTTTATAACGAGGGCATCCGGCCCTATCCCCATGATCCCGAGGCCGCTTCCGCCCTGCTGGCCGAATGCGGCTGGCGCAAAGGCCCCGACGGTCTGCTGACCAGAGACGGACGGCCTTTCGAGTTTACCATTCTGGTGAATCAGGGGAACGAACAGCGCACGAAAATAGCGGTGATTATCCAGAGCCATCTCAAAAGGCTGGGTGTGGTCGCCCATATCCGTACGGTGGAGTGGGCCGCCTTTCTGAATGATTTTGTGAACAAGGGATATTTCGACGCCCTGATTCTCGGCTGGAGCACTACCCTGGATCCGGATTTGCACAGTGTATGGCACTCTTCCAACAGCTTTGAGGGTGGGCTCAACTTTGTGGGCTTCAGCAACGTCGAGGTGGACGAGCTTATTGAGGCCGGGCGGAGCACTTTTGATGAGGAAGCGCGAAAGAAATACTATGGCCGCATTCAGGAGATTCTGCACGAGGAGCAGCCTTATATGTTTTTATATGCTCCGTATGCCTTTTCCGCCGTCCACCGGCGCTTTCAGGGTCTTGATCCCGTGCCGGTGCTGGGCGTGGAGCACAATTTGCCCGAGTGGTGGGTTCCGGAAGAGCGGCAACTTTACAGGAATCTTCTGAAGCCATGATCCGCATACAGGAAATATTGGATAAGGTCGTCGCCTACAGGCCGGACGCGGATGTGGAAGGCATACGCAAGGCCTATGTCTTTGCCGCGGCCATGCATGCCGGGCAGACCCGCCTTTCCGGCGAGCCCTATCTTTCCCATCCTCTGGCCGTGGCCGACGCCCTGGCCGATCTGCATCTGGACGACACCAGCATCATAGCCGGTTTTCTGCATGATACGGTGGAGGACACCCGCACCACCATAGAACATGTGCGGGAGGAGTTCGGCGAAGAAGTGGCTGACGTGGTGGACGGGGTCACCAAGATCAGCCTGATTTCCTTTGACAGCAAGGAGGAACAGCAGGCCGAAAGCATACGCAAGATGATTCTGGCTACAAGCGAGGATATCAGGGTGCTGCTGGTAAAGCTGGCCGACAGGTTGCACAACATGCGCACCCTGCAGTTCCAGAAGTCGGAAAAGCAGAAGAGCATCGCGCAGGAAACCATGGATATATACGCGCCTCTGGCCAACCGCCTGGGTCTTCACCGCATCAAGCTGGAACTGGAAGACCTGAGTTTCAGATATATACGGCCTGACGTCTATGCCCAGATAGACAAATGGATTGAAGAACACCGCGCCGCCGACGCCGCCTATATCGCCGAGGTGATCGCCTCCCTGCGGGAAATGATTGCCGCCGCTTCCATCCGGGCGCGGGTCAAGGGGCGCATCAAGCATTACTACAGCATTTACCGCAAGATGCAGTCCAAGCACCTCCCTCTGGACGATATGTACGACATCATCGCCTTCCGCATTGTGGTTCAGGAAATAAAAGACTGCTATAATGTTCTAGGTCTGGCTCATTCGGCCTGGAAGCCCGTTCCCGGGCGTTTCAAGGATTATATTTCCGTGCCCAAAGCCAATATGTATCAGAGCCTGCATACCACGGTGGCGGGACCGCGCGGCGAGCGCATGGAATTGCAGATTCGCACCGAAGAGATGGATTACATGGCGGAAAACGGTCTGGCCGCCCACTGGCTGTATAAGGAAGGCGGCAAGATCAAGGCCAAGGATGTGCAGCAACTCTCCTGGCTGCGGGAAATGCTGGATTGGCAGAGGGAAGAAAACGATTCCCTGGAATTCCTGCGCACTTTGCGGGTGGATCTTTTTACGGACGAAATTTATGTTTTCACTCCCCAAGGAGATGTGAAAGAGCTGCCCGAAGGCGCGACTCCGGTGGATTTTGCCTATCAGGTGCATTCCAAGGTAGGTGATAACTGCTCCGGAGCCAAGGTGAACAGCCGCCTCGTTCCTCTGAATACCAGGCTCAAAAGCGGCGATTACGTGGAGATAATCACTGATTCCGCCCGCCATCCCAACAGGGACTGGCTCAAATTCGTAAAGACCGCCAAAGCCAGGTCGCGCATACAGCACTATCTCCGCACGGAGGAGAGAGGCCGCGCCGTCAGCCTGGGGCGCGACATCCTGGAAAAACAGGGCCGACGCTACAATCTGAATTTTCAGAAGGCGATTAAGGAGGTCAACCTGACGCAGCTTTACGCGGAATTCCGCGTAAAGACCCTGGAAGATCTCTACGCGGCCGTGGGCTATTCTCAGGCCCAGGCGCGGACGGTTTTGCGCGCCATGAAAGAGCAACTGGGTCTGCCCTCGGATGAGGGGGGCGCCCTTTCCGCCCCTCCGCCCCCCGTCTCTCAGGATGCGGCTCCCTCTGCGGCCGGGGGCGCCGCTTTTTCCAAAAGCGAGGAGGAACGCAGGGCCGAAAGCATAAAGATCTCCGGAGGGAGCGGTATTCTGCGCCGTTTCGCCAAGTGCTGCAATCCGGTGCCCGGAGATCACATTATAGGCTATATAAGCCGGGGGCGGGGCATCACCATTCATACGGCCGACTGCCCGGCCATTCTGGCCGCCGAGCCGGAGCGCCTGATCAGCGTGAACTGGGACGGTTCAACGGAGCACCCCTTCCCCACGCGCATCCATATAAGCTCGCGCAACGTCAAGGGCGTCCTGCACGAGGTTTCCGGCATACTGCTCAAGGAAGACATCAATATAGGTTCGGGCAATATCCGCTCCTCTCTGGACGGAAGATCGGAAATAGACCTGCTGGTGGAGGTCAGGGATACGGTGCAGCTTTACCAGGTTATGGCCAAGCTGCGCGCCTTGCCTGCCGTGTACGAGGTAATCCGCTCCGTCCCCCAGGAAGGCGCGGCCTGACGTGAAAATCCATATCCGCTTATATTGACAACGGCTGGCAGGCGGACTTACTTGCATCAATGTAAGAATTGCGCGGTGTTACAAGTCGAGCGGACTCAATATCTGATTTTTTGGCGAGTAGAATACCGCAATTCGCCATTCATCAAACGCTGGAGCGTTTTCCGGCAGTGGTGTTTGCGCCGCATAGCGCCAAAGCCAGCCGTATTCCGCAACTTCAACCTGTTGCAACGTTTCTTCCTCAAGCAGCTTTTCAAAACTCGCAATGGGCATCCCGCCGTACACAACCGGATCTCCGCCTTTTACCCTCTCCAACATGGGCTTGAGCGGTTTCACAGCAAAATTGAACCAGTACAAGGTTTGTCTCATAGAGCGACTACATACTTTTGGGCTTAACTATTCCAATGGGTTAGTTATTCGCTTCCCTCTAATTTTTCGCCAAATTACGCCAAAATTACGCCACGGCGTAATTCTCTCATTTCAGTCTTACTTAAAATGCACAAAAGAGCGATTACACACATACCGAAAATTAAGCTATTTTGTAGTATTACTTTTCTCACTTATGCCCGCCGTAAAATTTTCCAAGCATTCCCCCGCTATACGCAAATGCTCCGGAGAATGATGCGCGTAAAGCTGTGTGATTGCAAGACTTTTGTGCCCCATCCATTGCTGAACCAAGAATAAATTCACTCCCGCTTGTACAAGCCGAGAGCAGCAAGTGTGGCGGAGCACATGTGGAACCCAAGTTCTATCCTTCTGTTTATTTAATATTAAACGTACGCGATTCCACTGATGTTCAAACCAAGAATTGGAACCTTTAGGCCAAAGCTTGCCGGGATATTCTTTACAGCGCCTCGTCATAATTTCTCGAACGCGGGCGGTCATAGGCACAGTTCGCGCCTTGCCGTTTTTCGTTGTACCCTCCCATAGATTTATAGCGTTAACGTCAAAATTAACATGCTCCGACGTCAAGCCCCAGAGTTCGCTGAGACGGAAACCAGTATCTATTAAAACTTGGAAAGCGTCAACATGCGCCTCAGAAGTCATTGATTTAAAGAGCTTTAAAGTTACCTCTTCTTCCTGTTTCGTCAAATAACGTATCCTTTGGGATTTACAAGGTAATTTATACATCCTGGGCATTCTGTTTGTTTGCCCTAAATTATAAGCCGTCCTAAGCACTTTACTTAACGTCATAACTTTTTTGTTTATTGTGGACGCTCTGTTTTTTGTATTCGCTTCCAGCCAATGAGTATAAGCGGCTATCTTTTCTGTGGTTATCCGCTGAATTGGGGTATTTTCTCCAAAATATTCGCACATTTGCCGCAGCCTTCCGTTCATACCCTTCTTATATTCCCTGTTATTCCGCCAATATAGCTTAATTGTTTGAAGAATAGCATGTTTTAGGGTAAGACTTGTTTCATTTTCTTCTTTTTCTCTTCTATTAGTGCAACATAATTCCGGATTTTGAAGTTTATTTAATAATTCCTGACGTTTAGTTAAGGCTTCCACCAAAGAGCTTACGCGAGCAGAAAGGCGCTGCTTATTCAACATCACCTCCACTTTCCAACGCCCGTCCGGAAGTTCCCTTATACCTTTGAAACTCTGTATAGATTCTTTGCTGCTCTTCTGATTCCGCTTGTTCTGCTTGTTGCGCCTCTGTGATGAAAGGGTTTCCAACACTTGTGTCATTTTGTGAAGCTCCTATATTTAATAATTGTTGAATCAACAAATAGCCTCTTCTAGATACCGTCACACTAACGCGCCGCCAATCCTTAGCGTCCGGGATACCGTCAAGCAACCCAAGCCCATATTTCTGTATACGCATATTATAAGAACCGCTTCTAAGCGCTCTTAAATGATTGGACATTGTGGACAAAGGGATATTTAAAAGCTTTCCGTAAAATGCAGCGTTATGTCTAGGATATAAAGCGACATGAATAAGTATGTCCAACAAAGTTAAATCCATTTCCGTTGCGTGATTCGATTGTGTTCTAATCAAGCCGATGAATGTATGTAGGTCTTGTATAGTCATGATATTTTATCCTGTTTATTTATATTATATATGTATTTAGGGATTGTGGACAGCAAGTATCAATAAATTGTAACTCAAATACAAGCTAACAATAATACTTGCTGTCCACAAATAAGAGTGCTTTTGAAAAGAAAGAATGCGATATGTTCAGAGAATTTTAGATTTGTGTTGATAATTATAAACAAAGGCGAAGGGAAAAGCAAGCGAAAATTTTAAGGGATAACTGTTTAGTTATACTGCCTTTTTCATCTAATCAATACTCTCCCCCTCCCTCCACAGCCGCCCAGAAACCGACATCAGTTGGGTTGAACTCATGGCAACCGAACTCATAGCCAACGGGCGAAAGCTCCGCCAAAACATCGAACAATTCATCTAGACAATATGACGCTTCTTCTGATTCCCAGAACTCTTTATCTTTAAAATTCAAGCCATATTCTCTTGTGAAATACTCACGCAATTCTTTATGTATATTTTCTGTATGTTCTAAAGAAACTAAGAAACCCCAAAGACTAAAGAATATATCCTTTATCTTTGTTGTGTTCTCAGATAAACAAAGATTATCATATCCGCCAATTTCTTTCTCTATATCTGCTCGAATCGCCGCATAATCTCCATCAGATACGAAATAATTTTGTTTTACAGCTTGCATTATAAGAACTCCTTTTATTTATATTGTTGTTATTGTTGCTGTGCCGGTAAGTAAATAAAAGGGGCATGGAAACTTTTTATTTCTCCATGCCCCTTATGAAATATAATGTTTGTTTAGTTAATTTAATATAACATTATGCCCGATTGTAAGCATATGTGGCGAAAGTCTAACAATGATAAAAGGCGCTACGAAACCCGCTTCCGTCGATACTACCAGCATAACCGTTTCAAAGATATCGTCTGGGTCAACATGAATTATCTTAGAAGCAGAAAATACAGAAAGATGTTGAACGGCACCGCTGTAGCGTGATAACACATCCGGTGTCGCATATATAACAGCCTCAATTACCACTTCGCGTGGAACCTTTGGAATAACGTCAAGTTCTTCGCATGTTTGCGCGATAAATGTTGTATCTTCCGGGAATAACGCAGTAACTTTCTTACCTAAATAATTTTTATAGTTATCGTCCAAAGTCATATTGCTTGCTCCTTTTAGTGCTACTTCTATTTTCTGGGTGACATTAAGGCAGTAAGGCATTAAAACAAGTCTTACAAACCATGTATTCTTCATCTTTAGAAAAGTATGTATATACATCTTTAAAATCCAATTCAGCCTCACAACAAGCGCATATTATTTTATCCTTCTTGTCTGTGTCATATCCATAGTACGTTTCATCATTAAGATAATATTCCCAATTTTTATTTTTAGAGTAGTAAGGCCAACTTTGATGTGAGTAGCTATAAGTATCATTTGAATAGAATATACCGTCCTCATAAATCCAGCGCCCCGTTAAATATATTTCTCCCGCTAGTATAAACGCGAGCCGTGAACCTTCCGTTTCCTCCTTTATTTCATCGAAATGTTTGATTATGTCGTTGTATTGAGACAAAGTGTCTTTGATGTATAACATTGTATCACTTAAAGTTTCTTTTCCTTTACCGAGAATGCCGTTGTGCGCGATTACGTTGTCAGTGTATACGTCGAGCGCTTCTAACATTGAAACATTATCAGAAATAGGGAAGGGATGACAATTCTTTTGTGCTGTTCCTCCTGCTGTAGTAATTCTAAAATGATATATTACAATATCTTCTTTTGTTATCCCCGCGCTGTCTATTGCGCTTGAAAACGCTTCTTTTTTCATAAAACCCTTTTGTATTCGCGCTTTCTGCATCAGGGGGTAATAAACAGCGAACCCAGCACCATCCTGATTGTTGTTAAAGCAGTTATCTAGTATGTCGTGTGACGGAGCTTGTACACCGCGCGGTTTTACAACAATTATGCACATGTTTTTTCTCTCCTTTTTCTTTTGATATTATGTTTTTGACCCGGCAAATAATCCGCCGTCAATTCTTGACTCCCGCGGACAAACGCACAAAGATTATTATATCTTTTATCATGTTCGATGAACTTCAAGAAATGCGCCCACACTATGTGTTTTTCATTGTTCAGTAAGTAACCGATGCCGCAATGTTTTGTGTATTGATATACAGCATGACAATATTCTATTGCAGTTAAATACTCTGTTACATTCATTGCGGCTGCGAATATACGTACTTCAACTGTATCTCTGTTAGTCCAGTTCACAGCTGAATATCGCGACGAATCTCTTGAAGTTTGCTGTTCAACATATTCTTTTAAATTTTTTCTATAAGTTTCATATCCGTAATACACAGCGTAATCATTACCTTCGCGCCGCGCAATAACTTCAGAATAGTCCTGAAGATTATTGATAAACAAATGAAATCTATATTTGTGTAAATCTGTCATTGATTTAGAAGATATATGAACATGCAAGCCCGCTGTATAAACTTTTTTATAATATATATCTTCACTACAAACTTTCACTTTCCCGCCGAAGTGGCGCAAAAGAGAAAAGTATATGTCTAACTGTTCTTTTTCTTCAAGTTTTTTCCAAAACCCCAGCGTTGCAGGATGCGAAACACATTCTATTCCGTAGTGCAATGAGCCGTCGTACTTTAAATAGAAAAGCCCGTCGCGCAAATAATATCTTTCAGCACGCTTTATTGTTTTCAACACACAATCTTTAGTATACTCGTCTTCAAAATTTATTTCAGTTTCGACCCCAAAATATAGTTTTGAGGGTTCGTTGCAATGCTGGAATTGTGGGCGCGGCTTAAAAGAGTAAGATAGTACTAAATCGTCTTCGACGTCTTCGACGTCTTCGACGGCTTCGTCTTCAGCAAGAAGAACAGATTCATCACAAAGAATACAATGAGCAACGTCGTGGGTGTTTAACAGCATACTAGTAAACACAACAGAATTGCAATGCAGGCATACAGCTGCATGTCTGTTATAACAATCAACACAAACAGCAGTAGGTAAACCCCGCGTGTTTCTGATATAAGCTACTTCTTCATGTTCATTTATTACACGCGTACAAATTCTGCAAAGGCTCATGATATTCCCCCTTTTATATTATATTATATCGTTTCGGTATGTGTATAATCACAAAAGAAAGTAGTTTATGTAAAAGCCTACCAGCACTCGCACAAACTACTTGCTATATCTGTATGTCTCTTTATCACAACATTTATCAGTACAACCTTCTATTACGTTTGTTTGTTTCTATTATGTCGCAGTAAATCGCTTTCTTTTCTTTCGTAAAATACTCGCGCTGCACTATATAGCAGACATCTATACTATAGAAAATTTATGTAATACTGATAGATGTTGTTGAAGAGAAGATATAGACTTGAGTAAGCGTTTCAGTCGCAGAGTCGCACTGCTCTTACTTCGCTTGTGTTTTCTCTCTCAGAGAAGCAGCACACTTTGCGTTTTTGACGTGTACATGAGCTGTTTTTGAAGAGAGCGGCGCCGCCGGCGGGTATGTCAAAGAGCTTTCACGTTATCGTGTAGGTTTGAGTAAAACCCCACTGACTACGCGCATATCTTCACGATATGACAGCAGCATACACGATAGCGTGTAAGATGCAAGCGTTTTTTAATTTTTTTTGGCTCTAGTTGCTTTAATTATTGAAATGTAGTAGATGGTCGGTCAGAGG
>JAISOL010000072.1 GCA_031275645.1 Deltaproteobacteria bacterium | reverse complement strand
CGGTTTTTTCATCTCTGAAGTTCAATTCGATTTCCCAGCGCCATAAATACGCCTGCAAAAGGCGCTCGACAGGTAAATCAGGGTCTGTGCAGAGCAAATAAGCAGGGTTACGGTAGCCGTCCGGCCCGGCCTGCACTTCGCGGCAGCGCCGGAACACAAATTCGTTTTCCGCGTCCTTTCGCCCCAGCAGGCGGGTAAGCAGAAAAAAAAGATCCCGCCGCCCCAGTTCGGCCATGACCCCAAGAACGGCGGCGGAGCCCAGAGGACGGGCTTTCTCCAGCAGCCCGGCATAGAGCCGCAGGGCCTGTCGCAGGGCCGGAGTCTCTTCCGGCCGCGCGACGCGGGGATATGTTCGCGTAAAATCGGGCATGGCGCTTTCGGGTTGATTTGGAATGGTCCAGGCTTGAAATGCCCGCCACGAAGGCGCGGGCGGAACTCGTTTCGCCGTCAAGCGCCGAAGTGAGCGTCTTAAAGTTAAAATGCTTTAAGATACGGCCCTGAAAAATAGATAATAGTTTGTGATATATGATGAAATAAGCAAAAGTCGCTGTAATTTTCGACCAGAAATCCGAATAAGGGCCGACTATCCCGGGCGCGGACAAGCGACCGGGCGCGGCGAAAGGCAAGCCGCAACTTGCTTGCGGCGGCCGCGAAGCGGCGCCTGGAGCCGGCGTGCCTTTCTGAAAAAGACGTCTTCGACTTTTTCAGCATCGACTAAGATAAGGGCAAAAAAGGCGGGGGATCAGGCAGCGGTGGCCGGGCCTTCGTCGAGAATGCGGCGAAAGATATCCAGGTGCTTTTTCAGCATGTCCTGGCCGTTGTAGGAGCGCAGGCTTTCAGCCCCGGCGCGGACCAGGGAGAGGCGCAATTCCGCGTCCAGAGCCAGCCTGAGCATCTGTTCCGCCAGATGGGCCGGATTGGAATTCTGGAAACAGAGGGCGTTCAGGCCGTCGGTGACCAGCTCAAGGTGCGGGGGGATATCGGAGCAAATTACAGGCAGGCCGCAGGCCCAGCCTTCTCTGACGGAAAGGCCGCTCCCCTCGTGGGCTTCGGCCGGGGAGACAAGAATATCGCAATCCTGGAGAATATCCGCCCCATGCTCCTCGCCGAAAACAGCCAGACGCCCGTCTATGCCCAGAGCGCGCGCCTGTTCCAGCAGCGGCTCGAACAGCGGGCCGCCCCCGGCGATGCGCAGTTCCCAGGCCGGCAGGAGCTGATTGCGGTTCAGCAGGGCCAGGGCTTTGAAAAGCTGCTCGTAGCCTTTGCCCGGCTCCAGACTGTCGCTGCAGGCAAAGAGGACGCGTTTGTCCGCGCGCGCCCGGCGTTGCAGATATAAAGCCGGATCCAGGCAGCTATGCACCGCGTACAGGCTGGACTCCGCAAAACCGTAAGGAAGGAACGCGCCGAAAAGAGCCCTGGCCCCGGCAATCACCGCCCTGACCAGATGGATTTTTTCGTTCAGGCGTTTAATCCGCAAAGCCTCCGGCACAAGCGGGGCGTAGACGACCTTGAGGTTTTTTTTCCTGGAGGCCAGGCACAGGGCCAACTGAAGGGATTGCTGATCGAAACTTTGCAGAATCCAGGGCTCGCCCGGCCCGCGAAGCTTCCAGAGCAGCTTGAGCGGCAAAAACAGCCGGCTGAGGGAGCCCTCCGTCAGGGTCAGGCAATCCAGGCCGTGCTCCAGGGCAAAATGCTTGAAATCGGAATCGTCCCGGCAGAGCAGGAGAAGCTCTGTCTCCGCATGGCGGCGCAAAAGCAGGGACAATTCCCGGATATGCTGTTTTTTCTCCCGGTCGGGCCGGGTAAGATTCATCAATAATATGCGCATGTCGTGCAATACAACTTTACCGTCAGTCTTTACAAGCCCATTATTATACCCGGAGTTCAAATTTTTCCAGCCTGTAATGCGCCAGAAAATCCGCTTTTCTTTTATCAGCCAGAGCTTATATTATCAGGAGAGCAAGAAGAACGCGCTCCGGATAAACCGCCGGACACCGGTGTCCGGCGCGCCGCGCGGCGGCGGAGCGAAATCGGCGCGGGCGGCCTTTGCCCGGGGAGGACTCATGGGGAAACGTCTTTTAATTGACTGCTCTTCGGGCCTGAGCGGCGATATGTTTTTGTCGGCTCTGGCGGATCTGGGGGCGGATTTTTCTCCCTTGCAGGAAGCCTTCCGGAAATCCGGACTGGATGTGCTCCTCCGCAAGACGCCGCTTTCCCGCATGGGAGGTCCGGGCCTGCGTACGGAGATCATCTGGTCCGGGGAGCATCCCTTGCGCCATCTGCCGGAATTAACCGCCCTGATCGAAGGGCTGGATCTTCCCGAAGCGGTGCGCCGCAAAGCCGGAAGCATGCTTCTGCGCCTGGGGGAAACAGAGGCTCTGGCGCATGGAACCACCCTGGATGAAGTGCACTTTCATGAAGTCGGGGCCATTGACACGCTCGCGGATGTGCTGGGAGCCGTTCTGGGGCTGTTGCAACTGGAGGTGGAAGAGGTGCTTTCCGGGCCTCTGCCCTGGTTCAGCGGCTTTGTGGACTGCGCCCACGGGCGGCTGGCTTTGCCGGCGCCGGCCACGGCCAGGCTTATGCAAGGCAAGCCTGTTTTCAATACCCCGGCCAGAGAGGAACTCATCACTCCCACCGGAGCGCTGCTGCTGGATACCCTGGTGGATCGCTTCCTGCCGGCGGGCGGAGCGGGGGGAGGCGGCCAGGAGGAGGCGGTCGCGCTTTTTGAGCGCAGCGGCCTGGGTTACGGCAGCCGGGAACCTTCGGAGGAAAGCTCCTGGCCCGGGCGCGGCCTGCGCCTGCATCTTTTTGACCTCTCCGCCTCCGCTCCGCCCGAGGCTTCCGGCCCTTATATCCGGGATGAAGTGGGGCAAATTTCCTGCAGTCTAGACCATATGAGCGGAGAAGAACTGGGCCTGGCCATACGGGAACTCGGAGCCCTCGCTCTGGACGTGCTCTGGCTGCCGGGAGTGACCAAAAAGAACCGTCCCGGAGGAGAACTGCGCGTGCTCTGCCGCCCGGAGGACATGCCCCGTATGCAGGAAGAGGTTTTCAAGCGCACGCACAGCCTGGGCCTGCGCCTCAGTCGCCTTGCCCGCGTCACCCTGCCTCGCGGGGAGACGGTTCTGGATTCTCCCTGGGGCCCTCTGCGGGCCAAGGAATATATATTGTCCGGACGGAGATTCGTCCGCGCCGAGCACGAAGCCCTGGCCGAAAAGGCCTCTTCCCTGGGGTTGGGCCTGCCCGCCCTGCGCGGCGGGCCTTCCGGGACAAAGCCCGACTGAACCCATGCCTTCATTTTTTGAGGAAAATTTTTCCCCGTACGCCTGGGCCACGCCGCGAACATCCGAAGGTCCCGCGACTTCTCCCGCACCTTGGCATTTTTCTTGCTTAAATTCAGACAGGCCCGTTTATCGAACAATTGTTGACCTGAAAGAAAATACGCGGAAAAGCCATGAACAATAAAACAACGCCCCGTCTCGCCGGCAAAGAGCGCCGGCCTGGCCCCGCCCCCGCCTTCTCCCGCGGACGCGGCCTCCTCCTGCCGCTGGCGGCCCTGGTCATTTTTCTGACCACCGGCTGCGACGAGAGAAGCTTCGGCCCCCTGACCCGGCCCGTAAAGGAGAATAATGACTCCGCGCCGGTCAGGCCGTCAGTCCCTACCCTGGCTGTGGGCAACGTGAACATGCCCATGCCCGTGCCCGGAGGCTTCAGACGCATACCCGCGGAAGATCCGCTTATGTCCGGCGTGCAGGCCGGGCTGGACAGCGAGGAAATACTGCTCTGCCTGTTCGGGAAAGCAGAAGAGGAAGCGGCGCCGCCTCCGGAAAATCCCCTGAACCAGGACACGCTGCAGGTGAGTACCCTGCGCAAATGGCTGCACGCGCAAATATCCTTTCAGGATTTCATGCAGCTTAAAAAGCCCTGGCAGGACGAATCCGTGGTTTTCAACCAGAAAACCCTGGCCTTCTTCGAAAAAGCGACGCAAAGCTATTTACGGGAGCAAAACGGCTTCACCTACAACCTGGGGCTGATTGATTCCGGCCCCGCCCACATAAGCTTTCTGAAGGTGATCAAATACGGCGCGCCGGGGAAAGAGCCGGTTTACGTCTGCAATACGACCAGCCTTTTGTGGAGTCACGGCAAAATTCTGCGCATCGCCTATAACAGGAGACTCGCCGATTTCAGCCAGATTCAGGAAGTAGTGGCGGAATCCGTGGGCTACCTGCAAAAAATACAGGACTCCGGGCGCCTGGAAGCGGAAAGAGCCAGCTGAACCCGCCTCCTGCCGGAGGATTGTTGTCATAGCGCAATTATACCAAAAACAGAATCAACCGCACAACAAATTTTTTAAAATTTTTCTGAGCGCGCTGTAAAACACTGTCCTTGAGGACGGTGATATAAGTCGCGCCCTGACTGGAATTTCCTTGCCTTTTTGCCTCTTCCGCCCCATACTCTCCTTGTAAGAGAACCATCAACGCTTCAAACAGCCGCTTGGCGGCGGCCAAGCCCGCCCGCGGTTACAAGGCTGCCCATGCGCAACATGCAGGAAAAGGCCTGGGAGTCTGTCCTGGCCGCCATATCGGCGCGAATCGCGGACAACCCGCGGGGTGAACTGAGCGCCATAGCCAGCGAAATAGGCGTCACGCGGGGGACCGTTTCCCGCTGGCTCTCCGGCGGCTTGAAGGGACAGCGCATCCCCTACGACAGGATGGCGGGCATTATGCGCGCCCTGGGCCTTGACCCGGCCGCCTGTTTTCCCGCCATCCCCGCCGGGGTTCTCTCCGGGGGGCAGCAGGAGGAGACTCACGCGCCGCCGGAAATTTACTTCCAGGTTCCCTGGCTGGAAGCCAGGGCTTCCATGGGCGGAGGCTCTCTGGAGGTCAGCAGGAAAATACGCTCGCACCTGAGCTTCAGGCGCGACTGGCTGCTCGCCAAGGGCAATGCCGACAACATGGTGGTCATCAGCGTGGAGGGGGACAGCATGTCTCCCACCATCCCCGACGGGAGCGTGGTGCTCATCAATGAGGGCAGCGCCTCTCCGCCGGTGAACGGCAAAATTTATCTGGTCTGCTACCTGGACGAACTCTTTCTCAAACGCCTGAAAGTGCGCGACCATCAGGTGCTCGCCCTGATTTCCGATTTTGATTCTTCTGAAATTTTCATCAAGAAAGGCGAATATTTCGCCATTCTGGGCCGGGCCATCTGGTACGGCAAAGATCTCTGAGCGCAAGGCGCGGACAGCCGCAAAAAAAATCCCCTCCTGAAACCCCGGCCGCTGAATAGTCCTTTTTCCATAGCCTTGATTCTATAAGGAATCATTTTTCTTGCCATATATGTTTCTATATGAGATCATACAGCATCTCGTCCGGAGTTCCCGACACGCACATCTCAAACCATAAAGGAAATTCTGATGGAAAAAGACCATTCCGCGCCTGAAGGCTACAACGGAAACATAGCGGCGGAAGCCGGAAAAATGCGGCCTGGAGAACAAAACACGGATAGTTTCGTCCTGCGCCGGGCCCGTTCCCTGGTCTGGCAGGCGGTGCGCCACGCCCCCCACGAGAGCGCGAGGGTGGACATCTGCAGGAACTGGCTTTGCCGGGCCAGACTGTGGGCCGAACGCCGCCGGAAACGCGAACTGGCCCCGGCTCTGGCCGGCCTGGAGGAGATACTGCGGGAGGGATTGGCCCTTTTGGCAGGCAAAATTTGTTAATATTTATATACAGGAGCGCCCCACATGGATTACTTGAAATCGGCCTTCGCTTCGGAGGAAGACCTTGAAAGGTTTGTACGCCAGCTCAAACGGCATGAAGAACTGCGCCTCGCGGCCTATACGGACAGCCCCTGGGCATTCTGAGCATAGGCTACGGACATAATTGCGCGGCCCGGCCTCTGCCCGGAATCGCAAAAACCGGAGACAGCCTGACCCCGGCCCGGGCCGGGGAAGTTTTTCTTGAAGATCTGCGCCGGGCCGTGTCTCTCACCCGCCGCGCCCTGCCCTGGATGGAAGATCTCGCCCCGCCGCGCCGGGCCGTATTGTTCAATCTGGCCTTTAACCTGGGCCTCGGCAGAGAAGACTCCCGAAAAGGAGAAGGGCTTTCGGGCTTCAGACGCATGCTGGCGGCTTTGCGGCAAGGGGATTCCGCCGCCGCGGCCGGGGAAATGCTGGACTCGCGCTGGGCGAAGCAGGTCGGGAGGCGCGCGACGGAACTGGCCAGGCAGATGGCAAGCGGGCAGTGGGAAAGCGCCGGGGAGAAGGCATGAGCGCCGTCCTCTCTTTTCTCCTGAATCTCCTGCCGGGGCAGATTCTAGCGCAACCGGGAAAGCTTGTTCTGATTCTGGCCGCCCTGGTCCTCCTCGGAAGCGCGGGCTGGACATACCTGCAGATGCGCTACTGGCGCTCCCAGTACATCGACTTGTCCCAGGATCTGGCCAGGCTTGAGGGAGAGCGCGATCTCGCCCGGCAAGGCTGGGAAAGCTGGCTGGAAGAGGAAGAAAGGAACGCCGGCGTTGTTCTGCGGAATTTTCAGCAACGGGAAGAAATTCAGGAAAAATATAAGGATATGTATTTCAATCTCTTATCCGTCTCCGGCTGCGCCGGAAGTCAGACGGCAATCTCCCTGAAAGGAGAGCTTTCAAACCATAAAGGAAGTTCTGATGAAGAAAAAACAAACCCTGAAGATTCCGCGCAACGGCAGGCGTCTTTTCAGGAATGGAGCCTTCGGCCTGTGCCTGCTTTTGTGCGCGGCCTGCTCCGCGATGCCGCTCCGGCAGGCGAAAAGCCCGCCGCCCTTGCTACTGAGAGAGATACCCTTTCCCTCCCCCGGGGAGAACTTCAAAAATAACCTGGATCTGCTCATCTATCTGCTTGAAATCTCCTCAAGCCTTGAACAGTGCAACGCGGACAAGGCGGGCTTGCGGCAATGGGCCGGAAGTTCCAATCAGTAAAAAAAACGCCGGTGCAATATGCCTGATTTTACGGAACTACAGAATATGCTTGAAACTCTGGCCCCCCCGATCGCCCTGGCCGCATTCGGCGGCATAGCCCGCGCCTGCCGCCGCGGAGCGCGGAGCTGGCGAGGCTTCTGCGGCAGCATGGTGGTCTCCGGCTTCAGCGGAGTGGTGGTTCATCTGCTTATCCGGGAAAGCTCCCTCTCCGCCTCGCTGCAAGCCGCCATTGTGGCCGTTTCCGGATACTCCGGCGGGGCCGTCCTGGACGCCTTTGCCTCAACTCTTGTCAACAAAATAGGAATCTTGCCCGAATACGGCAAAAACAAAGGAGAAAACAATGGGTAACCCTGTCAGAAAAAACGCCGCCACAGAAGATCTTCTGGCCGCCGAACTCGCCGTCCTGGCCCGCAGCTACGCCAAACAAGCCATTGAGGCGCTGGCGGACGAACTGGAAAACGGCAAGGGCGCGAGCCGGATAAGCGCGGCCAACGCCATTCTGGAGCGCGGCTTCGGCAAAAGCCGCCAGAATCTTGAGCTTGCCGGCAATCTGGGCCTTGAGCCCAAACTCCCTGAAGAACTCCTCAACCTGCTGGACGGAATTTATGTGCACATGCGTTAGTCCCCGGAGCGATCTTCCCGGGTTTCAGGCACAAAAACCAGGCGGAAGCCGGTGATGTTGTCGCGCACATTCGCGTCGTCATAATTCCTGTAGGCGGAACGGCAGAAGCTTTTATCAGAGTGCCAACTGCCGCCGCGCACCACTCTTTCGTCATCAGGGGAGGGAAAATCCGATTCGCCGGCGGGCCATACGGGATCAAGCTCCGGGGAACGGTTGTAATAGTCTTCAAGATAGACGTCCTGCACCATTTCCCATACATTCCCGTACATATCGTACAGGCCCCAGGCGTTGGGGGCTTTCCTCCCCACCGGAAGGGTACGCCGCCCGGAATTATCCTTGTACCAGGCGTATTGCTCCAGATCTTCCGGGGAATCCCCGAAAAAGTAGGAAGAGTCGCTCCCCGCCCTGGCCGCGTATTCCCACTCGGCCTCCGTGGGCAGGCGGAAGCTTCCTCCCCTCCCGCTCTCGTTCAGACGGCGGATGAACTCCTGGGCGTCTTCCCAGGAAACATTCTCCACCGGCCGGCTAGCGCCCAGGAAACGGCTGGGATTGCTTCCCATGACGCTGACCCATTCCCCCTGGGTCAGCTCGTGCCTGGACAGATAAAAGGGCTGGCCTATGCGCACCCTGTGCCGCGGGCGCTCGTCACCGTCCGCCTTCTCGTACCCCTCGGGGCTGCCCATGATGAATTCCCCGGCCGGAATGAGGGCAAAGGCTTTTTCCGCGTCGGCGTAAGCATAGACTCCGTCATCGGGCTCGGTATAGGCGTCTTCCCCCCCTTCCGCCGCATTGTAGTCGTCGACGTCTTCCTCCTCTTCGTCGTAGCCCTCATATTCCTCGGCATATTCGTCCCAGCCGTCTCTTTCCGCATATTCCTCTTCCAGCCGCGTCAGGTCGGAGACAGTGTCAAGAACGGAAAGGTCGGCATCGTCAAGCACCAGGACGAAGCTCAGAGCTAAAAGCAGGAATTTTGCCAGCATGACTGCATCTCCGGAATTGGGTCGAGGGGAATCTCTCTCCAGGCGGCCAGGCAGGGCGCCGCGCGAGAATTGCCGTATCATGCCTCCGGATTTGCCGGGAGTCAAACAAAATAATTTCCCGCTGCCTTTTCAGGACGGTTCCGCTCACGAACGGCTGCCAGGGTCAGGCTTCGGGATTTTCCAGAACCAGGGAAAAGCCCTGTCCGCCAGCGCGCCGCCTTCAGTCGCGGGCAGGCGGCAGAATGCATGGGCGATAAAGAGGCCGCCTTTATTCCGGAGGCGATGCAAAAAAAATTGTTGACTCCGCGGCCGCGCTGGGGCATAAGCCTGCCTGGGTTACGGTTCTTTGACAATTGAATAGCGAGTCGGGTTTGAGAGACAGTAACTCCGGCCGTGAAAGCGGTCGGGGAGAGCGGCCAGAGATGGTCCGACTCGACAGGTTTTTAACTGGAG
>JAISOL010000042.1 GCA_031275645.1 Deltaproteobacteria bacterium | reverse complement strand
AGGAGAGAGGTGGTATCCTCATTGGCGGAGGGCGAGACCAGATCAATCGTGAAGACAAAGGGTTTATTGACTTCCTCATCGCCTGTGAAGGCACGCACCGCGAAATTTCCCGATTGGGCCGTAAATGTGAACCATGGGCTATTGGCGTCACCGCGCATACAACCTCCCGGAAGATCCAGCCGGAGCTATTCGATAAAAACCGTGGGGCTGCCTTCGATCATCCTCCCGCTTCCGCCGCAATGCGCGGTGGCGTCATGCAGGCGGACGGCGGGAATATCGTTAATCAGGACTTTTTTGCTGCCCTCGGCGGTGACCCAGGTGTTGGAGCCGCAGCAGGAAGCGTGAACGCCGGGATCGCCGAGGCGCAGGGCGGGGCGGCCGTCAATGAACACATCCGGCGATCCCCGGGTGGCCGGACCGGTCACGTTATGGGCGCAGCAGCTCTTGCCGTGGGAATCAGCGGGGCAGTTGGCCTTGTCGCCTACCCGGGTTGCGGGACGCATGGGAAACCTCCTGCGAAGGGGACATCCAGCGTGCTGCCGGGCAGCCCGGGACGTCACGGTTGAAAAATCTACCCGGCATTGGAGTCCTTCTAAAAATCCATCGTCACCGAGATTGGCTCTTTTTGCAAACACCGCAGCCCGCATTCAAGCTCCTGGCCTGAAACGCCGCCCTGTTCTTCCAGCCACCCCAAAGCCAGGTTGTGCAGCGCGTTTTTCGCCGCAAGAATGGCTCTTTGGTCAAAAAAATTCGAATGCTCCGCGACGGTAGGCAAAAATGTGCAGTGCAGCTCCTTATCCGCGTCATCCTCAACATCGGCCAAATCCCGATGCGCGTAGGGCTTGAAACCCTCCGGCAGCTTATCAAGCTTCGGCCGCAACCCCCGGCCGGACTCTCGCGGGACCGTGCCGTCGCCAAGAAAGATGCGCGGAAGGGTGAGACTTTCTCTCTTTTGCCTGATGGTCAGCGATTCCCTTCGATCCAGAAGCCGGCAGCGGAAGAAACGCTGCCCCTCGGCTATCCAGCGGCGAATTTTTCCGTCAGAACCGAAATCGTCCTTGTAGAGATCACCTTCAACAATAAGGCCTGAATCAATTTCTTTTCCTTCAGGGACGCGCACTATTGCCTGATATTTCCCATAATTTTTCATTCTCCTATAGACGTTTCCACTGAAATCACTGTAGTCGCTATCAAATCCCGGGCTACGCGAACTATCTATTCTAGCCAAGTCATCTATTATATCATTTGTTATTTCTATCGCTTCCCATACAATTTCACAAAATGTAGTATTTCCCCCAGATGAATACATTTGAATTGTTCTCGGATGAACGTATAGTGATTTATTTTTGTCTTTACATACTAGTTTATCATGGAATTCCTTTGCATTGTCTAAACTATCAATGACATCATGAATGGAATCAGGGGTTTTTCTATCCAGCCATTCCGGGTGCAGCAAATTCCAAAAAGCGCCTTGTTTTTTATAAATTCCCTCGTAGGGATCGCCGGACGCTTGCGGGGAAGGATCGGCAGAGTCATTCCCTGCGGATGTTTTTGCCGGCGGCAGGCTCATATAGCGTTGCCCGCCGTCGTCGTACCGGGTAAGGCAATGCAACCAGGCTGTCTTCGTCGCCCCGAACCTTTCCGGCACAGCGCCCAGAGTATAGCGCGCGGACGGCAACAACTCAAGCCCGCCTCCGGAATAGGCAAGCACCGCCGTCACCGTAGCGTCGTCCGGCCCCAGCGTCCTTGACAGCATATTGCCTGTAAGTCCCTCATTGGTGTGGCCCGCCACCATGCGGCGGTATGCATCCGGCGCGCCCCGCGAAGGCTGCGCCCCGTGGACGACTCCATACACGATATCCTCCAGGCCTTCATTTTTACAAGCCCAGCGGGCCACAAGCCCGCCCATGGAATGGGTGATCAATAAAACATGCGAGGCGTTGTGCAACGCCTTTATCTTTTTAATGATTACGGCGACTTTTTCACCGGAATCCTTGCTGGAAAGCATCCAGTTGTACCCAACGGCATAGACAGGCATATCCAGAAACAGCTTTAACGGGGTATTCCACTCATCCAGAGCTTTCAGCAAATCGCCGTAGCCTTGCCAGTACACGCCCCCCCAGCCGCGTTTTGCGCCGTGGGGATAGCGCTCGGAAAAACGGAGATTATGTTCTTTATCTTCATCGGTCAGGGAATCTCCGGGATTACCGGGGATCGTATGAGATTGCCTCTTTGCCGCCAATAGCGCATACCGCTCGCCGGCGCTTAGATCCGCAAGTCTGTTATATGCTCCATAGCCCGCTGCGAGAAATCCGGAATCCAAATCCCAAATAAGGTTCCCTCCGTTCTTTAATCTGCTGCCCATGATGCCGGGCAAAAAGACGATGGGCAACGCTTTGCGCCGGATGGAAAGAAGGTTTGTTGTTTCAACCGGCAGGTTGATGACAATTCCTCCCGGCGGATCTACAAAATTTTTGTCTGATAGAGTATGTTCCTTTATTGTCTGTAGCATATTTTGTTCCAAACAAGCCATACCATCTCCTTATATTACATCCTGCTGAGGAAGTACGATACTGAATGGAAATCTGCAAGAACGGAGTTCCACAACAACATAGCTCTTTCCCGTCCAACCCAGGGCGCCCTGAACTCCAAATATACGAACGGCCGCTCAACAGTTCCCGCATATTCCGGAGATCGCAAACAAAAAAGCAATTTAAAGGTGTCGCTATTGGGCATTTTATATTTATCAATATATTCCACAAAATTTATGTCGCTCATGGTTCGGGTGGCCGTCCGTAAATTGCTCATGGAAAAGCCGGGGGGAGTTTTTCTTGTTATACCCGCCCTCTCCTCCTGAAGGCGGGATTGCCCGGTCTTTGGCCGAGGGGGGCCAGGAGCGTACGTCCAGAAGTTCAGACGATATTTTGTCGAGTCATCCATGCACCAGAACGAAGGGCTTTCATTCCTCGTAGCGTATCCATTCAGCCTGCCCAGACGGGTATAAAAAGTATCGGGCCTGTCGTCGCGGCTTTTTCCCCACGAGTATGCCTGGAAAATCTTCAGCGCCGGCGCTTCGAGCTCCGTCCCCCGCATCGTTTTATAATATTTGCGGCGCTCTTCAAAACAGACGATCCCCTGAGGCAGGGCGATAAAGGTTTTGATGGGAGCCGGCTGAAAGCTCTGATCGTAGGCTATGCACACCGCCGGCCGGCCGAAGAGTTCGCTCGCGTCCAGATTCTCCGCATAACCTTCCGCCCTGTATTCCCGCGCGGCAAAGGAATTTTTCTCTTCCTCCCGCAAGGACCGCCAGGCCGCCTCAAATTCCTTTTCGTGATCCTGCGTTTTCCAGGGAAATTCCGTAATGGCAAAAGACTCTGTTCTATAGGATTCGGTAACATTTTCGGGCACAAGAGGGTAAACAAGGACATTGACTTCTTTTTCCTTCAGTTCTTCAGGAACGGAAAATAGATAGCGTCCCAGCGCGTATGCCCGCAACGGACCACCATATCGCGCCGTGTTGCTCAAGAATGATGAATCATATAATTCATCGAACATTGTTTCCCTCGATTAGGCAGCAAGGCTCTGCATTCGGAGATAACTACAAAAATTATCTTTCAGAGCTATACCTATTCCTTCCCCTATAAGGGAATTTACTTACAGCTCTATAGAATGATTGGCCAATAGCACATGCTCTCTGCTTCTTCTGATAGACGATTATAGTCTTGCAACACGCTATTTTCCTCGCTTGCTGAAAATATTTGAGGTTCATTTTGCATATTACCGTCCATTTCCTGTAAGCTCAGGATGCTATCTTTTGAAATTCCAGGTTCTTTATGTTGTATTGTTATATTCACATATTGCGACTTAATTTTGTCACACGCATAGGAATGAGGGACATGTATACCCATGACTGTGCGTGGAAATTTTTCAGGACCGTCCTTTTCGCACATCTCCAGGGCATCGCCTCTGGCCAGTTCTCCGGCATAGCCGCCGGGCGCATATTTCCGCGCGACCGCCGGTTCCGCGCCGTTGCCGAACCAGTCTCCCGCCGCTTCCGGCAAAGGCGGCCTGTGCCTGTCATATTCGCATTGTCCTCCTTCCGTCCCCTGGGAACAAACGGCAACAGCAATCCATTTGGGCCGCGGGCAGGCCAGAGTATCGCTCATACCATCGTCTCCTTGGCGCACAGGGCCTGTAATGCGGGTACAAGGGTTTCTTCCGCCATGCCGGGCGTAAAGTTTTTTTCCAGAGGACTGCCTGCGGGGAAGTCCTCTCCGCGCAGAAGGCAACAGGAGACAAAGGCCGTCAAGGCCGGACTGCCCGTCAGACCCAGTTCCATCCCGCGTTTGATCTGCGCCAGGGCAAAGGATTCCAGACCAGTTTGTCCATGTTGCCGCCCCGCCTGAAGAGGAAATTCCGCAAAGAGGTATTCAGCGATGTTGTTCGCCAGTATGCCCGGACGCCTGTCCGCAAACGCCTGCCAGTGCCGCTCGGTAAACACCCACCAGGGAGGATGCCGCAGGCTGTAGGCGTCCGCAACGGCCCGCGCGCTTTGCTCCGGGTAGCCGGGGCGGCTCAGGCGATGCCAGGACGCTTCACTTCCGCCCGGCCGCCGGCCACGGGCATGCGCAGTAAGATGCGGCCCCAGCAGGTTGCCCTGTTCATCCGCCGTCAGGCTGTCCCCAAGCGGCACAAGCGTCTCTCCGTCATAAAACCTGAAATGCGTTACGCCCGTTTGCGAGCGTACCCGTAACAGACTGCGCCAATGGGCAAGCGATAATTCCAGAGAGACCGCGCCTATGGCGACAAACCCCCAGGAGGTCGGCAGATCGGCCAGAAAGGCAAAATAGGGATCGTCAGCCGAGGGGATCCGGCAATAATACGGCGTTGCCTCCAGCAAATGGGCCAGCGGCGTTTCCAGAAAAAGCGGAGCGTAAGGCAGGTCCGGCGAAAGCGTGAAGAATTGGGGAATCAGGCTGTCGTCCGCCAGAGGATCGACCATGGCGAAAGCATCAAGGCCATCCGCCAGCGCGGAGGCCACTTCCGAAAGCATGGCCTTTTTATCCTGTTCGCGCAACGCTTCATTCATGGAACACCTCCATAACGCTTACGCATCGGTTCCGCAGGTGGGCGCTCCCAACTGCCTCGCCTTGCGCAGGCACTCAACACAAACCGGCATAAAGCCCGGATCCGTGGGCAGCGCATCGCCCGGCAAGCGCGGATTTGCCCCCGAACCGATCCCAGGCGAGCCGCCGCCGCCGAGGCTGACCTTCGGGCCGCCGAAGCGGACGCCGGAGGGATCCAGTTTTATCCAGCCGGCGCCCCCTCGGAGAGTCAGCTCGGTTCCGGCTTCAATGACAACCTTTTGCCCGGCTTTGATGTGCAGTTCCGTTCCCACCTTACCGAGCATCTTGCCCTCGATCTTCGTGTGACTGTCAGCATGGACTGTAAGGTTGTCATTGGCAAAGAGCTCCGTCTTGCGTTGATCGCGTAAGGTTTCGTGCGTTTCGCCTTCGGTTTTGGCATAGGTGAAATGATCGACTGTCTGATGCCGGTCATGCAGGATCCGCTCTTTCCAGTCGTTCCTGACGTGGATGTTCACATCCTTTTCCGCGTGGACGTAAATTTCCTCTTGACCCCTTTTGGCTCTTCGACGTTTGACGTGGATTTCATCTGAAAGCCAGCATGGGGGATCTTTTGCCAGGAGCCATCAAAGCCTTCGGCCACAAAGGCAAACGTGGTCATTGCCACCGGCTCGC
>JAISOL010000027.1 GCA_031275645.1 Deltaproteobacteria bacterium | reverse complement strand
TACTTTGCTCCATCTGCTGGGGTATGAAAATATCACTGAGGGGATAGAAATCCTCGCGGAAAACAAACAAACAGCACTGCGGCTCGTCAGATTCGGAAGAATTGAATGACCCTGCGCGCAGGAGATGCGGCAGCAAAAGCAATAAGGATGTGTAAAAGGGCGTCGGCCGCATTTACCAGCAAACTTTTACCAGCAAACTTTCGTGGATACTTATTCCAAATGGGCCTTATCCGCCTCCTGGAATTCTGTAGTAGTTCAAGGCAGAAAACGCCGTAAGTCTGAACTACTACATCACGGCAGCAGAAGCAGGAGATCCTCCAGGGTTTCGCGCCTGCGTATAAGCCGTATTTCTCCGTCCGGACGGATCAGGATCTCCGCCGGGCGCAGCCGCTGGTTATAGGTGGAAGCCATGGAGTAGCAATAGGCTCCGGCATCCAGAAAAGCCAGGAGGTCGCCCTGACGGATGGGGGGAAGACTGTAGTTTTTGTGCAAAATGTCCCCGCTCTCGCATATGTTGCCCACAATGCTCTGGGGAAGGTCGGCGGAAGGGCCGGCTTCGGGGGCCGGGCCGGAATCCTCGCGGTAAATCTCCACATCGTGAAAGGCGCCGTAAAGCATGGGCCGGGGCAGAATGTTGAAGCCCACATCCGTGCAGACATAACGGGTGGGTCCGTTGTTTTTGACGGCGGTGACCGTGCCCAGAATCTGTCCGGCTTCCGCCGCGACGTAACGGCCGGGCTCAATGATGAACATACCGGCGTAGGAAGTCTTTTCCGCCCAGGAGCCCAGAAGCTCCGTGCACTTCCGGCCGAGTTCCCGCATATCCAGGCGGGCCTCCCCGGCGTATTTGCGGTAGGGAATGCCGAAGCCGCCGCCGAAGTCTATATATTTCAGACCCGGAAAATCCCCGGCGACCTCAAGCAGCCAGCGCGCGGCCAGAATGAAGGCGTCCGCTTCCATGAAAAGGGAGCCCACATGCTGGTTCAGGCCGACCAGCCTGAGTCCGTAACGGGAACAGATGGAGCGTATCCGCGGTATATCACCGGGATTTATGCCGAACTTCGTTTCCTTGCCCGCCGTGATCACCTTCTGATGATGCCCGGCTCCTATGCCGGGATTCAAACGGGTCATGACCTCGGAGCCGGGAGCTACCTTGCCGAATTCCTCCAGCTGGGAGAGGGAATCCACGCTGACCACGCGGCAGGCCTCCGCGGCCCGGGCCAGTTCCTCTCCGCTCACGTTGTTGCAGACATAAAAGATTTCGTCCCGGCTGAACCCGGCCAGGCGGTGCATGGCAAGCTCTCCCGGACTCATGGCGTCCACCAGCAGGCCCTCCTCCCGGATCAGGCGCAGCAGGTGCGGATTGGCGTTGGCTTTGGCCGAATAGCACACCCCGACGCGGGGGAGGGCCATGAGCTCGCGCAGATCCCGGCAGCGCCGGCGCAGCATTTCTTCGTTATAGACATAAAGCGGGCTCCCGTAGGCCCGGATCAGGGCATAGGGATCGTGCCCAGCATAAAAATTGACGCTTCGGCTGTAACTCGCGCGGATTTCCGACATAACCTACCCTCATCTGAAATAACAGGACCCGCGAGCAAAAGGCACGGGAAAGTCATTCTGATTTTTTTGCGTTCCGTATGCAAGAAATTTTTTTTGCATTGACATGCCTGGCTTTAAAGTTGAAAAGAAGCGCAGGCACGGAATTTTCCAGCGTAAAATTACCCTGAAAAAGCATGTGTAAAGAAAATACCGAGATCAGCCCGCCGGAAGCGGCGGAAAACACGGAAGGCGCGGCCGTCGGGGAAGGCCGCCGCCCGGCCGGGGATTCGGACGCCGGCTCGGCGGAAAGCGCGCTGGTTCTGGGGGTCAGGCTGCGCCAGTACGGCCCGGTGTATTTTTTTCAGGCCGGCCCGGAACAGGTCAGAAGCGGGGACAAGGTGCTGGTGGAGACGGAGCAGGGAACAGCCCTGGCCGAAGTGATAAGCGCCCGGAAAATGTCCCTGCCCCTGCCTGTTCTGCATCTTCCGGAGGGGACGACCGCGGAGATCCGGCCGATCAAGGGGCCGGCCGGCAAGGAAGACCTGGCCACGGCGATGGAAAACAAGCTCCTGGCCGCGGAAGCCCGCGCTTTTTGCCGGGAATGCATACGCAGGCTGGTTCTGGAAATGAAGCTGGTGGATGTGGAAGTGCTGTATGACCGCAGCAAGATCATTTTTTATTTCACGGCGCCCAATCGCATCGACTTCCGGGAACTGGTCAAGGAACTGGTGCACAATTACCATACCCGCATCGAGTTGCGCCAGATCGGCGTCCGCCATGAGACCCAGATACTCGGAGCCCTGGGCAACTGCGGCATGGCCTGCTGCTGCCGCCGCTACCTGCGCCGCTTCGCTCCGGTGACCATTAAAATGGCCAAGGAGCAGAACCTCTTCCTGAATCCGGCCAAGCTTTCCGGCATTTGCGGCCGCCTGCTCTGCTGCCTGGCCCACGAACAGGAAAACTACGAGGAATTTCACCGGAACAGCCCCAAACTCGGCAAAAGATACCAGACCAGGCAGGGCGTAATGAAGGTGCTGCGGGCCAATCTTTTCCGCCAGAGCATACTGGTGGAGAACGAGAACGGAGAAGAACTGGAGCTTCTGCTGGACGGCTGGCATGCCCTTGAGCCGTCCCGCCTGGAGCTGAAGCCGGAACCGGCCGCCTCGGGGCAGAAAGCGAAACAGCGCCGGCACGAAAATTCCGGAGAGAGCTCTTCCCTCTCCCCCCCTGCGGATAAGGCGGCCTCAGCCCCGGACGAATGCTCCGGGCGGAGCGGAGGAGAGCCCGACAAGGACGGGCGCGGGCCTGATGAAGAGCATTTTTCCATTTTCGGCTTGCCCGGCTCCAGGTATACCGAAAAATCCGACCCGGAAGACGCGTCCCCCCGGAAAGGCGCGGACAGCCCCCGGCCGCGCCCTGAAAAATAAAACCCGGACTTTGTCATGAACGAAAAGCAGACCTTTTTTCTGAGCACTCCCATTTATTACGTGAATTCGCACCCCCACCTGGGACATGCCTATACCAGCACGGTGGCCGATGTCTTTACCCGCTTTCAGCGCCTCATGGGGCTGGACAGCTTTCTGCTCACCGGCACGGACGAACACGGCGACAAAATTGTGCAGGCGGCGGAAAAAAACGGCCTTTCACCCCAGGAGCTGGCGGATCGGGTAAGCGCCGAGTTCAAGAACCTGCTCCCCCGGCTGGAAGTCCGCTACAACCGCTTCATAAGGACCACCGACCCGGAGCACAAGGCCATTGTCCAGAAATTCATGCAAAAGGTGTATGACAACGGAGACATCTATTTCGGGGAGTATGCCGGGCATTACTGCTACGGCTGCGAGAGGTTCTACACGGAAAAGGAGCTGGAAAACGGGCTCTGCCCGCAACACCGCACAGAGCCTGTGTATATCAGCGAAAAGAACTATTTTTTCCGCATGTCCCGCTATCAGGACTGGCTGAAGGGACATATACTCGAACACCCGGATTTCATCCGCCCCGAACGCTACCGGAGCGAGGTGCTGGCCCTGCTGGATTCCGGGGCGCTGGAGGATCTCTGTATCAGCCGCCCCAAAAGCCGCCTGCAATGGGGGATAGAACTGCCTTTTGACAAGGATTTCGTCTGCTATGTCTGGTTTGACGCCCTGGTCAACTATGTGAGCGCCCTGAACTGGCCGGACGGGGATGACTTCAGGCGTTACTGGCCCAATGCCCGGCATCTGATCGCCAAGGATATACTCAAACCCCACGCCGTCTTCTGGCCCACCATGCTCAGGGCGGCCGGACTTGAGCCCTACCGGGGCCTGAACGTTCACGGCTACTGGCTGGCGCGCGAGACCAAAATGTCCAAATCCCAGGGCAATGTGGTGGATCCCCTTGCCGTGATCGAGACGCACGGTCTGGACGCCTTCCGCTATTTTGTCCTCCGCGAAATGCGTTTCGGCAGTGACGCCGACTTCAGCGAAGAAGCCCTGATTGCCCGGCTGAACTCCGACCTCGCCAATGATTTGGGGAACCTGTTCTCCCGCGTGCTTTCCATGGCCTCAAGATATTTCGGGGGCAAAGTCCCGGCTCCGGAAAACTTTGGAGCGGAGGAAAAAATTTTACAGGACCTGGCCGGGCAAAGCCTGCGCAATTACCAGGATTTGTTCCGTAATTTCAATTTTTCCGCCGCTCTGGAAGCTTTGTGGGAACTGGTGCGGGCTCTGAACAAATACGTGGATCAAACCGCGCCCTGGGCTCTTTTCAAAGAGAACAAAATCGCCGAACTGAGCACGGTCATATATACTCTGCTGGAATTCCAGCGCAAAATCGCCCTGCACCTTCTGCCGGTCATGCCGGGCTCCGCTGCCCGCATGTTGGAGCAACTGGGCCAGAAAGGCGACCCCGCCGCTCTGGAAGCCGTCAATCTGCAAGCCGAAGCGGAAAGCTTCGGCGGCCTTGAGCCGGGCACGGCCCTGGCCTCTTCCTCCAACCTCTTCCCCCGTCTGGACGCTGGTCAGGGCAAAAGCGACAAAAAAAAGGGAAAATAGGGCGGAATCGCTCCCGAGAGGCCGTTTTCAGCTCAACTGCCGTTCGATGCGGGCAAAAGCATTGTGCGGGTGTATGGATTCCTGGCTTTCCACCTCCACCCGGAACCAGGACAGGTGAGGGTGGGCTTCGAGCCCCCTGGCCACATTGCGCACCACGTCTTCCACAAAACAGGGATTGGCGAAGGACAGTTCCGTCACGTATTTCTCGTCCTCGCGCTTGAGTACGGGATAAACCGGACTGGAGGCGGAGGCTTCGGCCAGCTCCACAAATTCCTCAATCCAGGCGAAGCCGGTCATGCCCAGGCGCATACGCACCATGGCCCGCTGCGTATGCGCCCCTTCGGAGCTGATGGCCTTGGAACAGGGGCACACGGTCATCACCGGCACTTCCAGATCCAGACGCAGGACGGGGTTTTCCCCGGCCAGCTCTCCGGAAATGGCGCAGGAGTAGCCGGTGAAGCCCCGGCTGCCGCTCACCGGGGCTTTTTTACGCAAAAAATAGGTAAAACGGAAACTGGCATAGGCCCTGTCGGCCTGCAAACGGGCTTTGATATCCTGCAACAGGCGCTTCAGGCTCTGATAGTTCAGATTTTCATTCCAGTTTTCCAGGGCTTCCATGAAACGGCTCATGTGCGTGCCCTTGAAGGAAGCCGGCAAATCCACGCTCAAATCCGCCAGGGCCACGGTATGTCTGCTCCCGTCCGCTTTATCGCTGACCACCAGCGGGAGGCGGATGTTTTTTACGCCGACCCGGTCTATTTCCATATGCACCGGAGAGAGGCTGTTCTGGATATCCTGCAAGGAAAGCTCCCTATGGCTTCAGGCGAGATCCCGCCCTGTGGTGGCCAGAGTCAGGCTCCCGTGCTTGACCCCCTTGGTGGAAATGAGCTTTTGCCCGAGTTCGCGTAAAATATGGGCCGGGCCTTTCAGCACCAGGTTTTCCAGACAATTGTCGTGATCCAGGTGCACGTGCAGCGAGGCGATGATATAAGGATGGAAGTCATGTTGCAGGCAGGTCAGGCGCTGGGCGAGATTCCCGGCGTGATGATCGAAGACCAGACTCAGGCTTCCGGCCACTTCCTTGCCGGAGTCATCCCAGTCCCTCTGCACCAGGCTGTTGCGGATCAAATCCCTTATGGCCTCGGAACGGTTTCCGTAGCCGCGCTCCCCGCACAGGGCGTCGAATTTTTCCAGCAGCCCGGCGTCAAGGGATACGCCGAAGCGGATGAGATTACTCATGTCCCAACTCCCACAAATTTACGTTCATCCCCGTGCTCTGCCCGGAAAAACGCAGGGCCGAGGCCGGGACCGCGCGCAGACCCGCGCAGCTCCAGCCCCGCGCTTTCAGGGCTTCCAGAAAATCCGCATAGACGTCGCGGCCGGGATCGGCCATCCAGACCCGGCCGCCCGGAGCCAGGGCGTATTCCAGGCAGTTCAGCACCGGCAGGATAAAACGGCGCTCATACATGATATCTCCGCCCCAGATAAAATCGAAGGCCCGCGCTTTAAAAGCCGGAACGCGCCAATCCGCCAGAGTCCAGAGGACAGCGCCCGGCGACGGCGACGCGCTGTTTTCCCGCTCGTTCAGACGGGAAAAATCCAGAGCGGATTTTTCGTAGTCCACGGCCAGCACTCTGGCCCCCAGGCCGGAAGCCACCAGAGCGGACAAACCGAGACCGCACCCCAAATCCAGGCAGGCGCGCCCGGCAAGGCTCTCTCTCCGCTCCAGCAGCCATTCCGCCAGAACCAGGCTTGCCGGCCACACTTCCACCCAGTAAGGAATACGCTCGTCTTCGGGGCCGGGGCCGGAAAGCGCCTCTTCCCCGGCTTCCGCGGAAGGGTTTGTCATGGCCTCCCACAGGGATTCCAAATCCGCCGGCCGCCACAGGGTCCAGACCCGGCCGGCGGCCTCGACCCGGATGGAATCACGGCGCTTATCCGTAAACATGCCTGAGCCTATAGCGCAGTTTACCGGCAAAGGCAAATTCCCGCCTCCCGCCGCGGGCGCTCCGTGCGCCTCTTCGCCGCCGCCCGCGCGGCCTGGAGCGTAGGCATCTTTCCGCCGCGCCCCATTACAGCTTGAACCAAAGGCCTACTCGGCGCGGGCGAACGGCTCCCTCTCACAAGGGCCCGCCCGCTCCGGCGTTTCCCTGAAAGAGATCCCCCGTCTTCAGGCGCAGCAGTTCAATTCCGGCTTCTCCGAGCAGAGCCGCGGCCAGGGGATCGTTATAGGGCTCAAGGTAGAAGATCCTGGTCACGGCGCAGTTGATGAGCATTTTAGCGCAGATCAGGCAGGGCTGGTTGGTGCAGTATATGTCCGCGCCTTCAAGCCGGATCCCGTGCACAGCGGCCTGGACGATCACATTCTGCTCGGCGTGCAGCCCCCGGCAAAGCTCATGCCTCTCTCCCGAGGGAATGCCCATTTTTTCCCGGAGGCAGCCTATTTCCAGGCAGTCCGCCAGTCCTCGCGGAGAACCGTTATAGCCGGTGGCCAGAATGCGCCTGTTGAGCACGGCCACGGCCCCGACCCTGCGTCTGGAGCAGGTGGAGCGCTGGGCCACAAGCCTGGCTATGCCCATGAAGTATTCATCCCAAGATAAGCGCCGCCCCTTTTGCCTGGGCGCTGCTTCCGGGAGACGGCCCTTAAATTCTTCCATATTTCAACTGATTGATTCTGACCCGGCAGGAGTCCTGCTTCCAGGCCAGAAGCAGTTTATATTGTCTGGCCGCGTGCAGCTCGGCGGCGTGGAAAACGCCCTGCCCCGGATTTTCCAGATTGGAGAGGGCAGTGATGTAATCCTGCCATATTTTTTGTTCTTCCTCCAGAGACGACAGGCGGGCCTGAAGCTCCGGGAGATTTTCCGGCAGGCTCTCCTCCCGATCCGGATGGGAACGCGGCGGGGGCTGGAGGCGCAATTCGGCCGCGGCCTCGGTGCGTATGCGCTTCCTGGCTCCGGCGGGTTCCGGGGCGGGCTCAGGCAGCGCGGCGGACGGCCGCTCTTCTCCGGGAGGGGCGCAGCTCCATCCGGAGGAGTCCGGGGCCCTGCTTCGAGGCGGCGCTCCTGCGGCGGCTTTGGGATCAGGGCAGGGCAGGGAGTTGTAAATCTGCCAATAATAAGGCAAAACCTCGCGCACGCAGCCGGGGTTGCCCAATTTCAGATTGGCGCGCATAAAGGCGGCCAGAGAAAGGGCAAGGCCCCAGCCCGGTTCCGGGCAGACCCAGCCCCGCGTTTTGGAGGAGACAGTCTTGAAGCTTTCCTCATCCAGGGGTTTGAGGATCAGTTCCTGATCCCCGGCCAGCAGGCTGAATCCGGCCTGCGCCAGAAACTCCTCCGCCAGATCCAGATCCGCGCCGTAAGGCCAGGACTTCAGCCTGGGTTCTGTCCCGGACTTGCGCGCCAGGCGGGCGTTCAGCAACCAGAAAAGAGGATGGAGGGGGGGGGAGAGAGCTTCCATTTCCAGTTTTTCCGGCCAGGAGCCGCCCTGGGGCGCCGTGCCGGAGACGCTCCGCGCATCCTCTCTGATCTCCAGGGGAAAAGGAGCAAAAAGGCGGCGCACTTCCAGCGTCTCCGGGGAGTTATCCCAAGTTCCCTCCAGACTCACGCTTCCGCCTGTGAAAAGGGGAAAAGCCAGCCAGAAGGCGCACAGGTGAGGATCCAGCCGGGGTTTGATTTCCGGGAGAGACTCCCTTGCCCCGGAGCCGCTCCGGCCCGGAACTCCGCCCGCTGAAAAAGGACTGTTCGGGGGGGGGGCCGCTTCGTCGCCCTTGGTGAAGGAATATTCCAGAATTTCGTCCGCGTATTCCCCGGAGGAGCCGCCCAGGCGCATATTCCCGGAAAAATCCCGCAGCAGGGGACGCAACAGGGCCAGAACGCGCCGCCGGGTTTCCTCCGGCACGGCGGAAAGGGAAATTTTCATATCGGCCCGCCAGGCCAGCGGAGCCGCAAGCAGGGCCAGGAGCCCCTCCGGGGGCAGATCCGCCGGCGCTTCAAGGCTCTCCGGCAGATCGCCGGAACACTCCAGGGAAGCGGGCAGCCCTTTGGAAGCCGGAATCAGCCAGGCCAGGCGCGCCCCCAGAAGGGGAACGAGATGCCCGAAAGCTCCCAGATCCGCTTCTTTCAGGCTCAAGCCGCCGATAAAGCGAACCCGCCCCGGTCTGGAAAGGGCCAGAAAAGCCAGGAGGTAGAAAGTCAGGAGGTCTTCGCCCGCAAAGATCGCCTTGGCGTGGTAATTCAGCCTGTTTCCCCCTTCTTTCGCGTTTTGGGAAGAGAGGGGGGAGGAGGAAGAGCCGGAGGGGAGCCCGGAAGCGTCCAGAACAAGAGTATCCGGGCCTGTCCAGTCAAGACGCGCGCCGCATTGCGCCAGGGCCTGCACGGTGTCGCGCAGGGCCGGCACTGGAGACAGGCCGGTAAAACGCGCTTTCCGGCCGGCGGCGGCGAGCAGGGCCAGCCAAAGCTGCGTCCGGGCCACCAGGGGAGGGCCGGGCAGCTTGATCTTCACCGGGGAGCGGGCCGGGGCCAGGTTGAAGGGAGAACCTTCCTGTTCCCTCCCCGACGGGCGGAGATCCAGCTCCTGAACAAGGTTGAACAGCTGGCGGATGAAACGGGGGTTGCGGCTTATCTGGCCGGCTTTTTCCTCCCAGTTGCCGCGCAGCAGTTTTTCCGAGGCGCTCGCCGCCGGCGTGGAGGCCATTTTTTTGCCCCGGCGCAGCTTGCCCAGGAGCGAGGAACGGCGGACAAGCAGCCGGATAAGCTCCTCATCCAGGCTCATAATGTCCGCTTCCAGAGCCGCGTCCGGGCTTTGCCCGGAGCGTCCCGCAAGGTCCGCGGACTTCGGCGGCGCTTCTTCGCGCGGGTATTTCCGGGCAGAGGGGCGGCGCCGGCCGGGAGCGTCTTCCGGCTTGCTCGCAAAATCTCTTGGCATGTCAAATTTTCCGGGGGTTAAAGATTGATCAGCTCAACCTCTCGCGCGCTCAGGGGCCGGCCGAGAAAAACAGCGCCGATGCGGGCGAAGCGCGGGGGATCGTCGGTGGTCATAAAAGATACCTGTCCCGGGCCGCTCCGGGGGTTGAGGGCCTTCAATCCGAAGAGGGCTTCCTCCACCGCCTCGGCCGTGGTTTCCGCCGAATCCACAATCCGCGTTTCCCCGCCCAGAACTTTGCGGATGGGGGCGAGCAGGGCCGGAAAATGGGTACAGCCCAGAAGCAGGCAATCCGGCGCCGGAGGCCCGGCCTCTCTGAAAAGGGGGGCAAGATAGCGCTCGGCCACCGCCTCGGGGATGGGGCCGTCCAGCCAGCCTTCTTCCGCCAGGGAAACGAAAAGGGAGCAGGCCCCGGCGCTTATCCTGGCCTGGGGGTTTATGCCGCGGATCGCCGCGTGGTAGGCCTGGTTGCCGATGGTGGATTCCGTGGCGATCACCGCGATGGAGCCGTTCCGGCTGGCCGCGCAGGCCGCCTTGGCGCCGGGGGCCACCACGCCGATCACGGGCAGCTCCGGCCAGAGAGCCTGCAAATCGTCCAGGGCGGCCGCGCTGGCGGTATTACAGGCCACCACCAGAAGCTTTATCCGTCTTTCCACCAGTTTGGACGCCGCCTGCGCGGCGTATCTGGCCACGGTGCGGCTGCTCTTGGTGCCGTAGGGGAGACGGGCGGTATCGCCCAGATAGAGCATGTCTTCATGCGGCAGACGCCGGAGCATGGCCCGCAGCACGGTAAGGCCGCCCACGCCGGAATCAAACACGCCTACAGGCAAACTCGCGTCCATTGCTTCCCGCCCGTGTCATAATATCCTGTATGTGCTCATTGGCAGCGGGGCATGGAGGGATCCCAGCACCTTTTCCAGAATAATCCCGTCCCTGGCCGGCAGGGCATAGCCGAAAGTCGCCCGCAAACCCAGGGTGACGAACTGCACGGCGCGATCCATGGCCAGGGGCAGGTTCTCCCCCTGAAGGAGACTGCCGGTAAGCACGCTGGTAAAAGTATCGCCGGTGCCGGGATAAAAAGCCGGGATATAATCGCAGTCCACCCTCCAGAAACGCCGCTCCCGCCGGTTATAGGCCACGACGGAGCTTCCCTCGCCCCGCCGCCCTTTCAGGGGCACGCTGGTTATGAGGCTGAAAACCGGGCCGAGTTCCGCGAGGCGCAGCAGCCAATCCCTGATCATCTCCGTCTCCATGTGGGCGTTGCGCTGATCCAGGGCGGCCGCGGGCATGGGTTCGCCCAGAAGCAGAGCCGCCTCGGTCAGATTGGGGGTAATGCAGTCCGCCCTGGCGATCAGCCAGCGCTGCTTTTCCACCATCTCCATGCTCATGGTCGGATCAAGAGTCCCGTTATCGCCCAGCACCGGGTCCACCACCGCCAGACCGTCCTCCGGCAGACAGCTTTCAATGCAGGCGGCCACGGTCTCCACCTGCCCCGGAGAGCCCAGAAAGCCGCTGTAAACGGCGTCAAAACGCAGGCCGAGGCTGCGCCAGTGCGCCAGAAAATCACGCATGGCGGAGCTTAAATCCACAAAGCAAAAATCGTCAAAGCCGCTGGTCTGGGTGGAGAGCGCCGCCGTGGGCAGAGGGCATACCTGTATGCCCATGGCCGAAAGGACGGGAATGACCACGGTCAGAGAAGTCCGGCCGAATCCGGAAAGATCGTGAATGGCCGCCACCCGCAGCACCGGAGAACGCATGTATTTATCTCTTTCAGGTTAATCGCCGGCAAGCATAACAAAAAGACGGGACTTTTGAAAGGCGTAAAAATAATGCTGGCCTGAACGGGCTTTTCCGGCTTAAACAAAACCCGTGCACAGGCTCAAAACAGATCTCGACATAGTCTGGGTGGGCAATCCCTTTTTCGCTCCGGCCATCCTGGAAGCCGGAGTCAGGGTGCGGCGCCTGGATTTCTCGCAGGGCGAATATTTCGACTGGCCCGGACTGCGGGCCAGGATCGACATAAAAGCTTCCGATGTGCTGGTGCTGGCGGATAAAAGCCTGCCTCCGGCCATCCTGGGCGTTGAAGAATTCCCCTGCCTCACGGTCTTTTACGCCGTGGATTCGCATATCCATTCCTGGCATCCCTTTTACGCCCAGGCCTTTGACCTGTGCCTGCTCAGCCTTAAGGATCATCTCGGCCTCTTCACAGGCGGGCGCCTCCGGCCGGAACAGGTGGTCTGGACTCCGCCCTGCCTCCTGACCCGGCCTGTCAGCCCGGATGCCCCGGAATCCCTGGAAAAAAGCTGGGATCTGCTCTTCGTAGGCACAGTGGATCCCTCCATAAACCCGGAAAGGGCCGCCTTCATGGAGAGCCTGCGGGCTTTGCTGCCGGGTTTTCACTGCTGCCGGGGCGATTACTCCGCTCTTTATCCCAAGGCCAGAATGGTGCTGAACCACTGCGCGGCCGGAGATCTGAATTTCAGGGTTTTCGAGGCTCTGGGCTGCGGGGCCTGCCTCCTCACTCCTTTCACGGAACACGGGCTGGGAGAGCTGTTTCAGCCGGGAGAGGATCTTTTTCTCTACGATCCCCTGGATATTCCGGGCCTGATCAGATTTGCCGGGGAGCTGCTCGCCCAGCCGCAACGCCGACTGGAAGCGGCCCGTTCCGGATTCCGCAAGGTCGTGGGCGCGCATCTGGCCGCCCACCGGGCGCTGGCCTTCATCGATCTGCTCTCCGCCTGGAAGAGAAGCGGAACGGACCTGGAACTGATCCGCTCCCGCAGAAACGAGGCCCGGCGCATACGCGCCGGCTACCTGCGCCTTCTCTATCTGCATCTGGCGGAAAACCTGACGGACTATCCGGAATTGCGGCGCGCCTACCTCGCGGAAGCGCGCCGCCGGGAGGCTGGCTAGCCCATCTTTTTTTCATAGAGCCGCGCCGCGTTCAGCACGACCAGCAGGGAGCCGGCGTTGTGGATGAAAGCTCCGGCCATGGGATTGAGCAGGCCCATGACCGAGAGAACTATGCCCGCCAGGTTGATCAGCATGGAAGCGGCGATGTTGAACTTGATGGTGCTGACGGTGGTGAGGGAGAGCCTCTTCAGATAGGGAATCTTTGAAATATTGTCCCCCATGAGGGCTATATCCGCGGCCTCTATGGCTATATCGCTGCCCATCGTGCCCATGGCGACGCCGACATCGGCCGTCTTCAGGGCCGGAGCGTCATTGACGCCGTCGCCGATCATGCAGACTTTGTGTCCCTGCTCCTGCAGCTTCCGTATACATTCCACCTTCTGCTCCGGAAGGAGATCGGCGTGAACGTCGGTGATGCCCGCCTGCTTCGAGAACCAGGAAGCCGTCCGGGCATGATCGCCGGTCAGGAGAACCACGTCCGCGCCCAGAGCGCGCAGTCTCTCCACCATGGGCCCGGCCTCCCGGCGCAGGGTGTCCGAAAGGGCCAGCGCTCCGACAAAGAGGCCGCCGCTGGCCACAAGAATGACGGCTTTTCCCTGCCCGCGCAGCTTTTCCAGCATCTCCCCGGCCTTATCGTCCAGTTCTATGCCGTTTTCCCGGAGGTAGGCGCCGCTGCCCAGAAGAACGCTCTCTTTTTCCACCACCGCCCTGACGCCCTTGCCGGGCAGCATGGCGAAATCCTCCGCCAGCATCGGGGAAAGCCCGGATTCCCCGGCGCTGGCCACAACAGCCCGGCCCAGAGGATGCTCCGAAAAGGCTTCCGCGGACGCGGCCAGACGCAGGAGATCTTCGGCCGTTCTTTCCGGAGCCACGGAGATGATGTCGCTTACGCTTAAAGTGCCGCGGGTGAGCGTCCCTGTCTTGTCAAAAGCTATCTTGTCCGCCTTGCCCATATTTTCCAGGGCTCCGCCGGATTTGATCAGAACGCCCTGCTTCGCGGCCTGGCCTATGGCGGCCATGATGGAGGTGGGCGTGGCCAGGGCCAGGGCGCAAGGGCAGAAGACCACCAGCACGGTCACGGCGCGTATAAGATCCCCCGTGCCCAGATAGACGCCGACTGCGATGAGCAGGGCCAGCGGCACCAGCCAGGCGGCCCATCTGTCCACAATGCGCTGCAGGGGAGCCTTGTTTTTTTCAGCCTCCCGCACCATGCGGATGAGTTTTTGCAAGGAAGAATCCTCGCCCACTCTGGTCGCCTCAATGTCGATAGACCCGAAGCGGTTCACGCTTCCGCTGAAAACGCTGTCGCCGACGCTTTTATCCACCGGCAGGGATTCGCCCGTAATGGCCGACTGATCCACGGAGCTGGCGCCCGCCAGAATGACGCCGTCCACCGGGATGGTTTCGCCGGGAAGCACTCTGAGGAAATCGCCGCGGCCTATTTCTTCCACCGGCACCATACTCGCCGCCGCGTTCCCGCCAGGGGCCGCGATTCTGCGCCCTTGCCGCGGCGCGAGACTGAGCAGCTTTTTCACTCCCTGCCTGGCTTTTTCAACGGTCCGCTCCTCCAGTATGGCGCCTATGGCCATGAGGAAGGCCACTTCCCCGGCCGCGAAAAGTTCGCCGATATAAATACAGGCAATCATGGCAACGGAAACAAGCAGTTCCGAGCCCACGCGTTTTTCGTGAAAAAGCTCGGAAAGAGCCAGATAGAGCAGAGGAAGGCCGCAAATGAAGACCGCGGCCCAGGAAGGATCAACGGGCAAGTTCAGATTTCCACAGACCGTCGCCAGACTGGCGGCCAGAAACAGGCCCGCGAGCGCCGTCATGCGCGCTCCTGACATAATATTGAATAAGGCTTCCATCATGATATCCTCTCCGTTTTCCGGCGGTTTAGCGATTTCCTCGAGTCGGCCTACAATTTTACCGGAATTTGACATATACCATATACCCCTATATGGTATATGTCAAGACCCTGTTCCGGGAAAAATAGGGGATCGTCCGGCGATTGACAGCCGGGCCGCCCTTCTTTATCACTTGTAAAAGAATATGAAAAAACTAGACTCTTCCGATTATATAGCCCGCGGCATTCTCAGCGGGGGATCTCTGGGCGTCTTTTCCGCGCTTCTGGGTTTTACCCCCAGTCTGTTCTGGAGTTGCGGCCTGGGCATGCTGGCTGGCTTTCTGGCCGGGATTACCCTGGCCAGACGGGCCCGGAAAAAGAAATCCTGAGGCGGGCGTGGGTTTCTTTTCTTCCATAAAGACGGTATTCCGGCGTCCCGCAAGCGCGGACGCGGCTCCCGGGAAAAGCCAGGAAACCGGGGACGCCGCTTCCCTCCAGGGAGAAGACAGGCTTCTGGAGAAGCTGCGGGCCTCCCCTCCCCGTCTTTCCTCCTGGCTGGACATACTGCTCGCCGACGTGAGCGGAGGCGGCGCCCCGCTGGCGCAACGCCTGCTTTTCCTTTTCAGGGCTCTGGAAATTCCGGAGGAGGAAGCCTCCCGCTTTGTGGAGGATTTCCGGCTCTGGCTTGAGCGCATGGAGTATTCCAGGCTGGAGGAGTTTCGCTCGGAATTGCAGTACCGTCTGGCCCTGGCCCTGGAGCTGGAGGACGAGGAAGACGAAAAGAACCGCCTCCTGCTGAAACTGAGCGCCGGCCTGGCCAAAACCAGAGCCCAGCTCGGGCAGGGGCTGGACGCCCTTTTTCAGCCGGGGCGCGTTCTGGACGCGCGTTTTTGGGAGGATCTGGAAGAGGCGCTGCTTGCGGGCGATGTGGGCTACGACTCGGCTCTGGAGCTGAGCGGGAGGCTGCGCGAGCGCGCGACCCTGGAAGGAGCGCGCGACCCCGCCGCCCTGCGCCTTCTGATGCGCAAGGAAATCGCTTCTCTCTTTTGCCTGCCCAGGGGCATTCTGGCTGTGAATCCGCCGGAAACCATTTTGCTGGCCGGCGTGAACGGCTCCGGAAAGACCACCACCGCCGCCAAACTGGCCTGCCGTTACAGGCTGCAGGGCAAAAAGGTTCTGCTGGCCGCCGCGGACACCTTCCGGGCCGCGGCCGTGGAACAGCTTGAACTCTGGTCTGAACGCGCCGGCGCGGACTTTTACGCCGGGCCGGGCGGAGCCGATCCCGCCTCCGTGGCCTATGCCGCCACGGAAAAAGCCCTGAGGGAGAGCTACGACGTCCTGCTGGTGGATACGGCCGGGCGCTTGCAGACCAAGACGAACCTGATGGAGGAGCTGGCCAAGATCCGGAGGGTCATCGCCAGGCTGCACCCAGGCGCGCCGCAGCGCTCCGTCCTGGTGCTGGACGCCAACACGGGGCAGAACGCCCTCTCCCAGGCCAGGCTCTTCAGCGCGGCCGGAGGAGTGAACGAAATCATTCTCACCAAGATGGACGGCACGGCCAAAGGCGGCATCGCCGTGGCCATAGCCCTGCTTTATCATCTGCCCATAACCTACATAGGTCTGGGCGAAAAAATGGAAGACCTGCGGCCCTTTGACGGGGAAAGCTTTGCGGCTGCCCTGCTGGGAGAATGAGAGGTTTTTATGCTGCGCAGCATGACGGGCTTCGGACGCTACTACATCGAGGACGCTTATTTCACCCAGACTTGGGAAATACGCAGCGTGAACGGGCGTTATCTGGATATAAGATGGCGTTTGCCGCAGATCGCGCGCGGCCTGGAGGCGGTGTTTGAAAAAATGGTCCGCCGCCACAGCTCGCGCGGCCGGGTGGAGATAAGCCTGAATCTGCAATTTTCCGCCAGAGTCGGGAGCCTGGTGCGCTTCAACCGGGAAAAGGCGGAAGACATGCTTTATTCCCTGGAGCAATTCGCCGCGGACAAAGGCTGCTCTTATCTGCCGGATTACGGCCACTTTCTGGGACTCGCCCATTTATGGGAGGAACAGACGCCGGATCTGGAAGGGGAACTGGGCGACACCCTTTCCTCCGGGCTGCTTCTGGCTCTGGAGGATTGGAACGAGTCCCGCGCGACCGAGGCCGGGGCCCTGAGGCAGGATCTCCTGAGCCGCCTCCTGCGCCTGGAAGAATGGGCCGAAAGCATAGCCAAGCTCGCCCCGGAGGTGAAGGACAGGCACATGGACGCCCTGCGGGAGCGCCTGTTGGAGGCTCTGGCCGGGCAGGCTCAGGACCTGGATGAAAACCGTTTTTTGCAGGAAATCGTCATCCTGACGGACAGGTTGGATGTGAGCGAGGAAGTGGTCCGTCTTAAAGCCCATCTGGAGCGCCTGGGGGAGTTGCTCCGAAGCGGCGCCGACGCCGGGCGCCGCCTGGACTTCACCCTTCAGGAATGCCTGCGTGAAATAAATACCTGCGGCAACAAAATCCAGGATATTCAGATTTCCCGTCTGGTGGTGGACTTTAAAAATGAATTGGAAAAATGCCGCGAACAGATCCAGAACCTTGAATGAAAAGGGCGGGATTCAGGGTCATTCTGTTCTTGATTTTTTAGAAAAATTTTAGAAAATATGGCCACGGAGGAATGCATATGCAAACTGAACTGGCTACCTTATGGGATTGTCTGGGGCAAGTACCCGATCCG
>JAISOL010000013.1 GCA_031275645.1 Deltaproteobacteria bacterium | reverse complement strand
ATCGCTGACAAATGAGGCGAGTTTTTCACTTCTTCCCGTTTCTCTATGCCGATATAGCCGGAATCACCATACACGACCTCATCGTCCGCGCGGATAAGCTTCTCCGCCATTGTGATGTCATGCACATTGGCCGCTGTCGTCTCAAGACTGTGCACATAGCCGCTACCCGCGTCCACACCCACATGGCATTTCATGCCGAAATGCCACTCATTGCCTTTCTTGGTCTGATGCATCTCGGGGTCGCGTTCTTTCTTCTCGTTTTTCGTCGAACTGGGCGCGCTGATGAGGGTCGCATCCACAATGCTGCCCCCGCGCATCATGTGCCCGCGTTCCCTGAGCGCCCGGGCAACAGCTTCAAAAAACACTTTGCCGATATTGTGTTTTTCCAGCAAATGCCGAAACTTGAGCAAGGTTGTGGCATCGGGCGCCTGCTCCTCAAAAAAATTGACCCCCATAAAGGTACGCATGGCATAGCTGTCGTAAATGGCGTCTTCAAGACCCTCATCGGAAAGATTGAACCGGCATTGCAGCAAATACATGCGCAACATTTTCTCAATCCCCATGGGAGGACGCCCGCGTTTCCCTTCCGGATAGTATGGAAGAATGTATGCTACCCATTCATCCAAGGGATGCTTTGCTCCATGATGCGCAAAAATTCGTCGCGCTTCGTCTACTTTTTGAGGCTTTAATCAGCGTTTCCTTAGAAATGCTCTAAAACAAGGCTATGCCCTGCCCGGCAAGGGCCTTTTCCAGATCAAAGCGCAGATCCGACTGCACACGGGCGCTATAATCAAAATCGTCAATATGCATATACAGGGTAAACCCGAGAAAACCTTTGCCGAATTCACTAAAATACACGCCGGGAGCCGGATTTTCCAAAACTCTGGGATGCCCGGCGGCGCTCTCCAGGATAATTTTCGCCGTCAGGGCGGTATCCGAACCCTGGGCCACTTTCACCTCCAAAGAGCAGCGCACCCTTCTGTCGCCGCGAGTCCAGTTGCTGAACTGTCCGGACATGATGACTGAATTGGGCACATAGACCAGGGCGCGCTCGGAAGTTTCCACCGTGGTGGAGCGTATATTTATGGCCCGGACCGTGCCGGAAACATTGCCTATATTCACGTAATCCCCCACCAGTATGTTGCGTTCGAAAATCAGCATCAGGCCGCTGACCATGTTGTTGCATATGTTCTGCAAGCCGAAACCCAGGCCCACGCTGAGCCCTCCGGCCACCACGGCCAGACTGGTCAGATTCACCCCCAAAAGCCCCAAGGCCGCCAGAATGAAAAAAAACCAGAGGACTCCGCCGAGCATGCTCCGCAAGGGCGGAATAACTCCGCGTTCAATCTGGGGAAATTTTTCAGGCAAATGTTCCAAAGAAGTCCTGCCCAAGCCGATAAAAGCCCGGAACAGAAAAAAGAGAAGAGTTATGAGCAGAAAACTCGAAAAATCCAGGCGCACCCCGCCAGCGTTGAAGCCGGCGCCCAGAAAATCACGCAGGAATCCGGAGGCTCCGGGCACGGCTTTGAGCCAGGGCAGAAGGCAAAGGGAGGAAAGTATCCAGGCCAGAGGTATGCCGGCGGTCTGCGCCAGGGCTCCGCGCATGGGCCGCTCCCCGCACAGGGACATAAGCCGATCTTTGCCCAGTCTCAGCAGGCCGGTCAGGGCGGTGCCGAGCATGATGATATTGATCAGGACGAATAAAGCCGGAAAAAGCAGAATGGACAGCCGGTCGTAGCCGGCGACGACAAGAAAGAGGGAAGCGAGGGCGAAAAAAGCCGAGCAGTCCAGAGCGAAGAGTTCCGGAAGAAAAAAAGATGCCCGCCGCAAGGATCGCCGCAAAAAGAGAAGAGCGCAGAGAAAGACGAGCAAAGCCAGCCCCCAGAGCAGGCCGAGTATGCGGAAGGGAGGATCGAGAAACAGCAGGCACAGCCCGGTTGCGACAACGGGGTACAGGAATTTGAGCGGAGAAAAACGCTTTTCCCGCTCCGCGAGCGAGAGCAGGCGCAAGCGCCAGCTCAACCCGGCTGTGGCCGCGATAAGCAGCAGAGAATAAAGCAGAACGCAGAGGTCATACTGCCCGCCGCGCGGCGCGGCGGAGGCAGACAGCACTGCCAGACCCAGGCCGAAAGGGGGCCAGAAATTCAGAAGAATTCGTCTGCAGGCGCCGTCCCAGGGCGGAGGGAGACGGCGCGTCCGGCGCAGGATGAAACCGCCCAATCCGCCCAGAATGGCCAGACTCAAACCCAGGCTCCTGCCGAAATCCAGCCATTCGCCGCTGCCTTGCGGATAGGCTGAAGTACGGCGCTCCTGTATGGAGAAAAGCCAGGAAGCCAGGAGGGAGGACGCGGTTTCCGGGGAACTGTCCGAAGAAGCCGGGTAATAGGCGCTCCAGAGGCCCGGCAGCTTCCATTCCGCCGCCGCCGGGGAGGACGCGTCTCCGGCCAGGGAGGCTCCGGGCGGCAGGAGCATAAAAAAGAGCAGGGCGCAGGCGCGGAACAGCGGGCGTCCGCCGGAAAAAACAGGCATATTGTCTCCTTTTAGCATTCAGCGGCCATGTCCCTCCATGTCCGGCCCAAGAGGCGCGGTTTTACGCCAGGCCCAAGGCTGGGGCCGGTAAAGGTCGCGCGAGGCAATGGAAAGGCTGAGTTCCCAGGTTTGAACGCTCAGGAGGCGCAGGGCTGAAAGTCCCAGCAGGAAGCAACGCCGGGAAAAGGCCAATCCTGGAGCGCGCAGGCGCAAACTGCGGCGCAGGCCCGCAAGCACGCGCAGAGAACGGGGCAGAAAAACCGCCATAACAGCCAGAGTCAGGCCGCAGCGCCAGGCGGCCCCGGCCAGCTTGGGGGCGAGAATTCCCCTGCAGGGGGGCAGCGCGCAGAAAGCGGCCTCCAGAACCCCCAGGCGCTGCATATACCAGACCAGCACCCTGCCCAGAGTCAGGGGGCTTACCGCCAGGCCGAGAGCCGTGGCCGGGCCGGACAAACAGCAAAGCCTGACGCCGAAAATCAGAGCCGCGCGAAGCGCCGGCGAAAGCAGGCCCTGTTCCCAGAACTGGAGCAAAAAAGAGGACAAGCTCCAGAACAGGGCGAAACCGGCATAGACTCCCAGAACGGCCCTGCCTCCGGGCAGCAGGATAAGAGCCGCCAAAGCCGGCAGCAGGACCAAGGGGCAAAGCGGCAGCAGGATGGAGGGGGGCAGCAGCCAGACGGCCATTCCCGTGAAGGAGCAAAGCGGAACCAGCAAACGGGGATCTGTTCCGGACAGGATGCGCTTGAGCCCGAGGGCGAGAAATTTCGCCGGCTTTGACGGGAGCCCCGGATGGAATCCGGATGCGGGGGCGGTGGGTTCAGACATCCGTTTGACTTCAGGTTTACAAGTTACTATCCTGCGTCCGTCGCGAGAGCGCCGCAGTTTACGGCGGAATTAGGAAAAGCGACAAGAAGCTTTCCGGCATGATCCAGGCAAAGGCTTTATCTTTCAGGTATCCGGGGGCCGCTCGCGCCACCCTGCATTCTATATCCTTTCAGGTGGAGAAAGGTCAACTCTGCTGCCTTCTGGGGATAAACGGCAGCGGAAAATCCACCCTGCTGAGTCTTCTGGCCGGACTACTCCTTCCGGAACAGGGCGAACTGAATCTGGGCGCACAGGCCGTCACCGGCCAAAATTCGCGCCCTGCCGCTAAAATAGCCCTCCTGCCCCAGGACCCGGATTTGTATATCCTGGGTTCGCTGGTGGAAGAAGACCTTCTTCTGGCTCTGGACCCCCAGGATGTTTCCGCGCGGGAAAAAGCCCTGAGTCTGGCCGAGGAATTCGGACTGGGCGGCCTGTTGCCCCGCCCTGTGCATACCCTGTCTTACGGGCAGAAGCGCAAGCTCTGCCTGGCTTCCGCTCTGGCCTCCTCCCCGGATCTGCTGCTTCTGGACGAACCGTTCGCCGGGCTGGATCACCCCTCTTCCCTGACCCTGCGTGAAATCCTGCTCCGAAACAAACAATCCGGGCTGACCCAGGTTCTTGCCCTCCACGACCTGGATATGGCGGCGGATCTCGCCGATAGGTTCATCCTGCTGGAGGACGGGCAGGCGGAGCGCCAGGGCGCGCCTGAGGAAATTTACCCTCTGCTCCCGGCCGCGGGCGTGCGCCCGCCCTGCTGGTGGTTCACGGGCGCGGCGGGGCCGCTCTGGAATGTCTGAGAATTTCCTGGAGAAAAGCTTCCCGACGACGATTTTTCCCAGGGTCATTCAATTCTTTCGAATCTGACGAGTCGCAGCGCTGCCTGCTTGTTTTCCGCGAGGATTTCTATCCCCTCAGTGATTTTTCATACCCCTTCTCTATTTCCCAATGCCGACGGATCAAATGCAAAAGCTGGTTTCCAAAGTCTCTTGACATATCCCGGACAAAAGCCTATAAGCCTCCTGTCAGTGAAGATCAGCCCGTAAAACGGCC
>JAISOL010000035.1 GCA_031275645.1 Deltaproteobacteria bacterium | reverse complement strand
TTTTAGAGCATTTCCACTTTGATGTTGCACATCCATGTTCTTTCAGCTCCACGCCCGCTCCGGCGCTCACCGGCGCAAATGAATTGCGCCCGCGCCTTCGCGGCGGGCGTCCGCTCGCGCGGCCGCCTGAGCAATTTCATTCTGTAATTGCTCTATAAAATTCCGGAACTCCTTTGCCTCTGTTTCCTGATTTACGGGCAGTATAGAGAAGTTTTCCAGCGCGGGCGGCGTATAGGGCGGAACTATGAAGCGCAGTTCCCCCTCAAGGATGAAAGACCTGATTTTGACCTCGCCCTGAAACCCGAATTTGGCCGAGAGCGTATTGGCCCTGTTCAGCCGGATCGCGTCCGCCGCCTCGTCCATGGCGTAATTGACCGGTACGACGACAAGCTCCTTCAGCTCCTCCGAAAAGCCCACGACAAAACTCTCGGACTTCCGGCCGAAAATCCCTTTTTTCAGCAGATAAGCGTAAACAATGGTATACGGCCCCGGCTCCCTGACACGCCCGGAGAAAGCGGCGCGGATCCGCCCGCGCGTCCGCCGGCTCTTTTCCTCATCGGCTTTGAACATAAGTCCGCGCGTCCCGGAGCGCTCTCATTGACAAAACAACGCAAACAGCAATAATGTATGGGTATGGGCGTTTCTTTAAAATGTCAATACGGGGTGCGCGCCCTGTTCGAGCTTTCCCGGCGTTGGGGAGAGGGGCTGGTGCGCATTCCTGAAATCGCCGCGACCCAGGCCATTCCGGCGCGTTTTCTGGAGAACATCCTGAACCAGTTGCGCCAGGGAGGCTTTGTGGAGAGCCGCCGGGGCAAGGGGGGGGGCTTTATGCTTTCCCGCCCGCCTTCCACCATCACTCTGGGGGAAATCATCACCTTTATGGACGGACAGATTTATTCCGTGGATTGTGAAGGGGAGCAGCCTCTGCACCCGTGCAGGCTGAGGGGCTCCTGCGTATTCATGGAGATCTGGCGGGAGGCCAGGGACGCCCTGGAGCAGGTGTATAATCAGAAAACCCTGCAGGACCTTCTGGACGCCGAAAAACCGGCCGGTTTGCTGGACTATAATATTTGAAGCCCTGGGGATTAAGCATGGCCGTCGCAAAAAATACGGATGGATGGGCCTTTGAGACCAAACAACTGCATGTGGGGCAGGAAGAGCCGGATCCGGCCACGAGCGCCCGCGCCGTCCCCATCTACCAGACCACCGCCTATGTCTTCAGGGATTCGGCCCGGGCCTCGGCCCGCTTCAGCCTGGAAGACCCGGGCAACTTCTACGGCCGGCTGACCAATCCCACTCAGGATATTCTGGAAAAACGCCTGGCCAGCCTGGAAGGAGGAGTGGCGGGTCTGGCCCTGGCTTCCGGCGCGGCCGCCGTGACCTACGCCCTGCAGAACCTGGCCCTGGCCGGGGAGCACATTGTTTCAGCCAAAACCATTTACGGCGGAACCTACAACCTCCTGCGGCACACCCTGCCCTCGTACGGCATCCGCACCACCTTTGTCGATCCGGAAGAAGAAGGTTCCTTCGCCAGGGCCATCAGGCCCGAAACCAGAGCGATTTTCATCGAAAGCCTGGGCAACCCCAATTCCAACATCATCGACATCGAGGCTGTGGCCGAAATCGCCCACGCGCATAAAATACCCCTGTTGGTGGACAATACCTTCACCCCGCCGAATCTGCTCCGTCCCATCGAATACGGAGCGGATATAGTCGTGCATTCCGCCACCAAGTTCATAGGCGGGCACGGCACCACCCTGGGCGGCATTATCGTGGACAGCGGAAAGTTCGACTGGGAGGCCAGCGGAAAATTCCCCTCCCTCACCGAGCCAGACCCCAGCTACCACGGCCTTTCCTTCACCAAAACCGCGGGCGCGGCCGCTTACGTCTTCAGAATCCGCGCCATTCTGCTGCGCGACACCGGGGCCTCCATTTCCCCCTTCAACGCCTTTCTCCTGCTGCAAGGCGTGGAAACCCTCTCCCTGCGGGTGGAGAGGCAGGTGGAAAACGCTCTCAAGATAGTCGATTACCTGAAAAAACACCCCAAGGTCGAAGCCGTGCACCACCCTTCCCTGCCGGAAGAACCCAGCCACAAGCTTTACAAAAAGTATTTCCGCAAGGGGGCCGGCTCAATCTTCACCTTTGAAATCAGGGGCGGGGTAAAAGAAGCGCACGCCTTCATCGACCGCCTGGAAATCTTTTCCCTGCTCGCCAACGTGGCGGACGTCAAATCCCTGGTCATCCACCCGGCCAGCACCACCCACTCGCAACTGGACGAGGCCGAACTGGCGGAACAGGGGATCAAGCCCAACACCATACGCCTCTCCGTGGGCACGGAGCACATCAACGATCTCATAGCCGATTTGAGCCGGGCTTTCGGGGGATAAGCCCGTCCGCGCGCCATTACGACGACCCCCGGCTATTATGGTCGGCCCTGAAAATCGGAAGGTCCTTCCAGAGCCGGGCCTTCGCTTTGCTCCCGCTCCGGCGCGGACAGCGCCGCCAGTTTTTCCCTGGTGGAAGTGAACAGATATTCCAGAATGGAGTTGGAAACCAGCATACCCGCGGCGGTCAGGCTGAGATAGCCGTTTTTGATGCGCAACATCCCCTTGCGGTGCAGGCCGTGAATCAGTTCCTTGTTGTCGGCTATGAAGTCCCGGCCGGTAAGCTTGCGGTAAGCCTGAAGGCGCAGACCGCGATCCGTGCGCAGGCGGAGCATGATAAGCTCCAGCACCCTGACGTTTCTGTCCAGGATTTCGCATTCCGGGGGGGGCAGCCCCCTGGCCGTCCGGTTGAGCCAGGCGTCAAGATCCCGGGGGTTGCTCCAGCGCTTGTCGCCTATGGTGCTTACGGCGGAAGGCCCCAGCCCCAGGTAGTCGCGCCCTTCCCAATAACCCAGGTTATGCCTGCATTTGAAGCCCATGCGGGCGTAGTTGGAAATCTCGTAATGCAGGAAGCCGGCTGTTTCCAGGTATTCCGAGCCGTAGGCGTACATGGAGGACTGCTCCTTGTCGCCGGGCAGCTCGAAATCGCCGCGCTCCAGGGCCGGGCGCAGGGGCGAGCCCTCTTCCAGGCTCAGGTTGTAGCAGGAAAGGTGTTCCGGCTTCAGGGAAACCACGGTTTTGAGTTCGTCCAGCCACAGGCGCAGGCGCTGTCCGGGCAGACCCCAGATGAGATCCAGATTGATGTTGGCTATGCCCCCCATGCGCGCCGCCTCATAGGCGGCCAGGGCTTCCCTGCGCGTATGCGGGCGCCCCAGAAAGCGCAGCATGTCTTCATTCAGGCTTTGCAGACCCAGAGAAAGGCGGTTTACGCCCAGAGCGGCCAGATCCGCCGCATAGCCCAGTTGCAGCATGGATTCCGGATTGCCTTCAAAGCTGATCTCCGCCCCTTTTTCCAGGCGGAACTCCTTGCGCAGGCGTTTCAGAATCAGTTCCAGAGAGGCGACAGGCAGAATGCTGGGCGTTCCGCCGCCGAAAAAAACCGTTTCCAGGCGCGGCCGCCCCAGACGCCCGGCCCACAGGCTTATTTCCGCCAGCAGCCCGTTCAGATAGTTGCGCAGAAGCTCCACCCCGTATCCCCCCGGAGGGAGGGCGCGGGAATAAAAGGAGCAATAGCCGCAACGGCTGCGGCAGAAAGGCACATGGATGTATAACTGCATGTTTCAATCCGGCGGAGGCGGCGGGCCGCCTCCGCCGGCAAATCCTTGCCGCTTTCATTATTGCATATCTCGCCGCGGGTCAAGCCGGCGGCGGCGGACATGATGAAGTCGTGGTCACGCCGCGGGCGTTCATGGCGTCAGCGCGGCAATATTCACAGCCTGTTCGGCAGCCAGGTGCAAATGCCCGGAAAAACAGCCATCAGCACCAACATAAAGACGACAATGAGAATGAAGGGGACGGCTCCCCGGTAGATGGAAGCGGTGGAGACTTCCGGCGGCGCCACGCCCCTGATGTAAAACAGGGCATGGGCGAAGGGGGGAGTCAGGAAGGAAGTCTGGAGCATCACAATGATCATCATGGAAGACCAGAGCGTGTCAAAGCCGAAGGCGTTCAGGATGGGCATGAAGATGGGGATGACGATGAGCAGGATGCCGACCCAGTCGATGAGCATACCCAGAATGAAAACGAGCAGCAGCACCGCCACGAAGGTTCCCCCGGCGCCTATGTCCAGGCTCATGAAGAAGTCGGTCATGACCCGGTTGCCGCCCACGCCGAAGAAGACGCTGGTGAAGATATTGGCGCCCGTGGCTATGAACATGACCATGGCGCTGATTTTCAGGGAGCTGACCCCGGCGTTGATCAGAACCCGCATGTTGATCTTCCGGTAGGCCCCGGCCAGCAGAATCGCGCCCAGCGAACCGGCGGCGGCGGCCTCGGTGGGGGAACAGACGCCGAAGAGGATCATCCCCAGCACCATGAAAATCAGGAACAGAAAAGGCAGGAAAGCCTTGATGCCGTCAATGACGGAATAGCGGACTTCCTGCTGCTGCTCGGAGTTTTCCACAATGGCGTCTTTCTTGAGGCGGGTGTAAATAATGACGTAAAGGGCGTATAAAACGGAGAGCCCCAGGCCGGGGATAATGGCCGCGGAGAAAAGTTTGACCACCGAGACGTTGGCCATGGGCCCGAAGAGAACCAGCATGATGCTGGGCGGGATCAGTATGCCCAGACTGCCGCCCGCGCAGACGACCCCGCAGGCCAGACTGTGCTTGTAGCCCCGGCTGAGCATGGCGGGCAGGGCCAGAAGGCCCATGGCCGTCACGGACGCGCCGACCACGCCGGTGCAGGCCGCGAACATGGTGCACAGGATAATGGTGCCCACGCCCAGGCCGCCCTTGAATTTTTTCAGCCACTGGTTCAGCACGCCGAAGGCCGTGTCCGCCACGCCCGAGGCGTCCAGCATGGTCCCCATAAAAATGAACAGGGGTATGGCCACATAGGTATAGTTGTTGTACACGCTGAAGGCCTTGGCGGCCAGGAGCGCGCCAGTCTGCGGCCCCCAGAAGATGGAGCCGAAGATAAGGCCCATCCCGCCCAGGGTAAAGGCTATGGGAAAGCCCATAAACACGCCCACCAGCACGGCGAAAAGCATGGTAAGGGTCATCACTTCCGGTGACATCACTTACCCCCTTCCGCTTTGAAGAGGGTAGAGAGCGTTTTCCCGAATTCTACCACGCCCTGTAGCAGCAGCATGGTCATGGACAGGAGCAGAATCAGCTTGGAGGGCCAGAGCAGCGGGCCCCAGCTGGTATAGGGCGAAATCTCCCCCATGTCGTAAGACCTCATGAAATATCTGGAGCAGGCGGAAACCATATAGCCCAGCAGCGGAAAGAAAAGGAGCAGATAGCACAGGACGCTGATGACCGCGGCCACCTTTTTCGGGAGAAGGGTCAAAACTATATCCGCTTTGACATGCCCTTTCTCGGCCAGGGTGAAAGCGCCGCCCAGAAAGGAAAAGGCCCCGAAGAGTATCCAGGTCATGTCGTAAACCCAGTTGGTGGGGCGGCCGACAAAATAGCGCATGACCACTTCAAGCATGATGACAAAGATCAGGGGATAAATCAGCCAGGCGGCCGCCCTGAAAATAAGCCTGTTTATATTTGTGATGCCGTCCCCGACTTTTCTGAAAATGTCCATCGCCATCCTCCTCGCCGCGACAAGCCGGTCAGCGATCCCGGGCTGCCTTTTGAAAGCTCGCGCCTTTTAACAGTGAGGCCCTCGGGGCGTATGCCCCCAATGCCATGCGGGCCGGAACTGGCGGCGCGCCGGGAAGAAGCCCGGGCGCCGCCAGCGGGAAGCCGGGCGTCAGGTCATTTTTTGTAAGCCCAGTCAGGATAGGGCATATGCAGACTGTCTTTATAGGCCGCCACCCTTTTTATGTAGGCATTCTGAGAATCCACGATTTTCTTCATCAGCGTGCCTTCGGTGGCGTATTGGTTATAGTAGTTGTCGATCCACTGCAGCAGGGTCTTGGTGGCGTCATCCGAAAGCTGGGTCACGGTGACTCCCCTGGACTTGAAAAACTCCAGCGCGTCGACGTTCTGGACGGTCGCGTCCGTCAGCATGTTGACAATGCTGTTTTTACAGGCGGCCCGGACTATAGCCTTCAAATCGTCTGGAAGCGCGTCCCATTTGGCCTTGTTGACAGCGAGCTGCTGCGTGGAGGAGGGCTGGTGGATGCCGGGGCGGGCCACATATTTGGCCACATCCTGGAAGCCGAAGGTCTTGTCCAGGGCCGGAATGGAGTATTCGCCCGCGTCAACGACCTTTCTCTCCATGGAGGCGACGATCTCGGTTCCGGAAATAAAGGCCACGGAAAGCCCGTTTTTAGCCAGAATATCGCCCATAATCGGCATCATGCGCAGGGTTATGCCCTTCATGTCGGCTATTTCCCTGATGGGTTTGTTGGACCAGAGGAAGTCCTCCCCGTCATGGACTCCCGCCAGAAACATCTTGACGTTCAGCTTGGCGTTGTCGGCCGCTTCCTGCAACAGGGCCTCACCCCCGCCCTGGTAAAACCAGCCGACTATGTCCATGGGGTCGGAGAACTTGCCGGGAGAGGCGCAGAAGAGCGGGAAGCCGGCGTTTATGCTGGACCAGAGGCCGGCGTAGTCCCAGACGGCGTCCAGAATGCCGTCGCGCACGGCGGTGGGCCCTTCTATAACAGGAACGATGGAGTCGGCCGCATACCATTGAATCACAAGCCGTCCGCCGGACATGGCGTTAATGTTGTCGGCCAGCGATTTGCCGTAGACGTCATACAGCGTTCCGGCCGCTGTATAGCCCTGGACTTTCCAGACTATGGGGGCCGCGGCGGCGGAAGCGGAGCCGGCAAGTAAAGCGAGCGACAATACCAGTGACGACAAGATGACAAGGAATTTTCTGATCTTCTTCATACGATTTGCCCACCCTTTCATTTAGATGTTGTTTGACGGGATATCACCTTATGATGTTGTTCCGGCGCGCTGTCCAAGTTTGGCTCTTCAAGTACGGCCTTGCTCAGTTGTGACGCTTTCGGATGCACCTCCACCGCACCCCTCAGGGACAACAAGCTGTGAGGCTGTCTTTCAGCCCGCCCCGGACATTGCCGCCCGGCAACTCGGCCTGTGTAACCCAAATATATTTTGTGATATATTTCGCGGCGCCTACTTCATGCGGACAAGCGCCAATCAGGCGATAAACGCCAAAAAGGCCATATTTCCAAAAAAGGAAACATAGCCTGGAAAATATTCCGCTCTCTTCCCGCTGAAGGGGAAAAATACGCTATATAGCGGAGTTTAGAGAGAGAGAGAGAGAGAGAGAGAGAGAGAGAGAGAGAGAGAGAGAGAGAGAGAGAGAGAGAGCAAGAAGCGGGCCAAAACCCTTCGGATCGGAGCGAGTCCTGAAAACGGAGCTATAACCCGATTCTTTCACGCCCATAGCGCGCTCTCGACTTGGCAATAAAAAATTTCACCCCGCAAGGTACAGCAACAGGTATTCTTTTCTATGGGCCTTCCCGTAAAAAGTCAATAAAAAAATGCTCCGCCTGGCCGCAAGGCGGAGCATTTCCACTTTGATGTTGCGCATCCATGTTCTTTCAGCCCCACGCCCGCTCCGACGCTCACCGGCGCAAATGAATTGCGCCTGCGCCTTCGCGGCGGGCCGACGCCCGCTTGCCGTTTTTACCTGAACTCTCCGCCTTCAATAACCAGGTCTTCCGGATCCACGCTGTTGCCGTAGTACGGAGCCAGGGCCTCGGCATAGGCCTTGTGAATAAATTTCTCCTTGCCCAGATTTCTTATTTCCCCGTTCAGCCAGGCCAGAAGCTCTTTGTTGCCCTTGCGCACGGCCGGGGCTATGGTATCCAGGCTGCCCAGGGAGGGAACGCCCACTGTATAGCCTTTATTCGTATTGGCCCAGGCAAAAAGGAAAGTGTTGTCGTTGCTGAGGCCGGCGCCGCGACCGTCGGTAAGCGCCTGGAAAGCCTCGGAGATCTCGTCGAACTTCAGGAGTTCCACTTCCGGATGTTTCTCCGCGAAGTAGGTTTCCGCGGTGGTGCCTTTAATCACAATCAGCTTTTTTCCCCGCAGGTCTTTGATATCCCTGATGACATTGCGGTCGGGGGAAACCACGCCCAGGGCGACCTTCATGTACGGCAGGGCGAAATCCACTTTTTCCGCTCTGGCCTTGGTCACGGTGAAGTTGGCGAATACTATGTCCACCTTGTTCGCTTCCAGATATTCCACCCGGTTGGCCGGTTCCAGCAGCACCCACTCCACGGCGTCCTCCCTGCCGAAGAGATCTTTGACCACGCGCCTGGCAATGACCAGATCAAAGCCGACATTTTTTCCGCTCTCGTCCAGATAGCCGAAGGGCGGCTTGTCCGCGAAAACGGCGATGCGTATTTTACCGGCGGCCTTGATGGCCGCCAGGGAACCCGGCTCGGCGGCAAAGGCCGCCTGCGTGAAGGCCAGGCCGAGCACAAAGGCCAGTAGCTGAAGCAAAATGCCGGCCTTATATAACCTTTCCGTCAATCCTCTCATGATTCTCTCCTTCTTGTTTAAAATTAGAGCATTTCAACATTCAAAATATACATTTGCCGAAATGTTCCGGCGGCCGCGCAAGCGGGCGCCCGCCACGAAGGCGCGGGCGGAACTCGTTTCGCCGTCAAGCGCCGAAGTGAGCGTCTTAAAGTTAAAATGCTTTAATCCGCCCTGAAATAAAAAGTTTTCAAAAAACGTCTGGCCCGCTCGGTTTTGGGCTCGCGGAAAAAATCCCCGGCTTTCCCCTCCTCCGCAATCATCCCTCCATCCATAAAAACGACCCTGTCCGAGGCCACGCGGGCAAACTCCATCTCATGGGTGACAATGAGCATGGTCATGCCGGCTCGCGCGAGCTGAAGCATTACATCCAACACCTCTCTGACCATTTCCGGATCAAGAGAAGCGGTCACTTCATCAAAAAGCATAAGTTCAGGCTTCATGGAAAGCGCCCGGACTATAGCCACGCGCTGTTTCTGCCCGCCGGACAACTGCCTGGGAAAATCATCCTTCCTGTCCGCCAGCCCCACCCGCTCCAGAAGGGCCAGGGCTTCCGCCGCCGCTTCCTCCCTCCCGCGTTTCTGCACCCTGACCGGCCCGAGCAGAATGTTCTCCATAACCGTCATATGCGGAAAGAGATCGTAACTTTGAAAGACCATGCCGATCTTCTGGCGCGCCTCATGCCAGCCGAAGCCCGGAGAACCCGCTTCCCGCCCGTCAATGAGGATCTTTCCTGCCTGGTGGCTTTCCAGGCCGTTGATACATTTCAGCAAGGTGGTCTTCCCGCAGCCCGAGGGCCCGATGACCACAACCGCCTCTCCCCGCGTGACCTCAAGATCCAGGCCGTCCAGAATGACTTTGGAACCGTGGCATTTTTTCAATCCGGCAATTTCCAGAATGACCTTCCCTTTCAAAAGGCCCATCTTTCCTCCAGTTTTTTGGAAAAACGGGAAACAGGCCAGCAGATCAAAAAATAGACCATAAAAATGAAACCATATATCCAGAAAGAGGCCAGCGGATTTTTCATCATGTTAAACTCGATGATCTGCTTGCCTACCCGCAAGACTTCCGTGACTCCCACAAACACGACCAACGGGGTGGTTTTGACCATTCTGGTCACCAGGTTTACGGCGGGCGGGGTTATTTTGCGCAGGGCCTGGGGGATGATGACAAAGCGCAGAACCTGCCATTTGTCGAGGCCCAGAGCCTCGGCCGACTGCCATTGGTGCAGGGGGATGGCTGTGACTGTGCCGCGCACGAGATCGCCCATCTCCGCGCATCCCCATAAGGAAAAAACCGCGACGGACACGAAAAAACCTTCCACATTGACTCCAAGGACAATGGCGCTGCCGAAAAAAAACAAAAAAAGCCATACCAGGACGGGCACTATGCGGAAGGCTTCCAGATAAAGCCTGCACAGCCCGTAAACGAGCCTGTTTTTTGAGGTCAGCAGCAGTCCGTAAAAAATGCCCAGCGCCAGACCGATTGCCACCGAGATCAGAGCTATTTCCAGCGTGCCGCCGAGACCAACGGCCAGTCTCCGCAGGTTGTTGACGGACAGAAGAACCTCAAATCCCGAATTCGGCATAACGCAATTTCCTCTCCAGAAGGGTCAGCAGAAAAGACACGGGCACAAGCAGCAGCAGATAACAGAGCACCAGAAGGAACAGAGCTTCCAGCGTATTGTAATACATGCCGATAAGCTCCTTGGCCACGGACATCAGATCCGGCAGGGCGACGATGCTCACCACCGAGGTCTCCTTGATCAGGAAAATGCAGTTCGCGCCCAGAGCCGGTACAGCCAGGGCCAGAGCCTGGGGGAAGATGACGAAGCGAACCAGTTGCAGGGGCTTGAGACCTATGGACAGGCCAAGCTCAAACTGCACGCGGCTGACGCCTTCAAGCCCGCTGCGGAAGCTTTCGGCCATATAGCCGCCGCCGAGGAAGGTCAGCCCGATAACGGCGCATTCCTCATTGGAAAGCATCAGGCCGAGTTTGGGCAAAGCGTAATACAGGAAGAAAAGCTGGATCAGCAGCGGGGTGTTGCGCGAAAATTCAATGTAAACGCAAACCAGCTTGCCCAGCCCCCATAAGGCCCGGCTTCTCTCCCGCTCCCGCTGGTACAGAACCAGACTGCACAGAAGCCCCAGGACAAGCGACAACACTATGCCCAGCAGGGAAATACGCAAGGTCAGCAGCAGAGCGGAGGCGTACAAAGGGAGCGCGCCCTGCATGAACTCCAGATTCACGGCTTAAAGCTCCGCGTCCAGTTCAAGGTAAACGGGCGCTATTTCTTGTGTGTCCGGATATTTTATGCCCGCGCCCGTATTGAGCAGAACCACGCTTTCATCCCGCCTGATCCGGCCATCCCGGCGCAGCTTCCCGGCCGCCGCGTAAAGGGCGCTCCCTTCCGGGCAAATAAAGCATCCTTCCTTTTGCGCCAGTTCCCTTTGGGCGCTGATGATTTCCTGATCCGTCACGGCGCAGGCGCAGCCTTTGCTCGCATAAAGCGCCTCCAGCGCCAGAAAATCGCCCAGAGCCTTGGGAACATTTATGCCGAAAGCCACAGTGCTGGAATTCTCCCAAAATGAGGACTCTGATTTGTTCTCCTGAAAGGCCCTGACAATGGGCGCGCAGTTTTCGGCCTGAACCGCCACCAGGCGCGGAATCCTGTCCACAAAGCCAAGCTCGCGCATCTCGCGGAAGGCCTTGTACACGCCTATGAGCCCCACTCCGCCTCCCGTGGGGTAAAGGATGACGTCCGGGCTTTCCCAGCCGGACTGCTCGGCTATCTCATAGCCCATGGTTTTTTTGCCTTCGATGCGGTAAGGTTCCTTCAGGGTGGAAAAATCATACCAGGGGCTGCTGTCCCGCTCATGGTTCTTTATCGCCCGCGCCACAATCTTTCCGCAATCGCTGATCAACCCCTTGACCAGATACAAATCCGCCCCGGCCACGGAGCATTCGAGGCGGGTGATAAAAGGCGCGCTTTCGGGCATGACGATTTTGACCCTGATGCCCGCGCGGGCTCCATAAAGAGCCGCCGCCGCCCCCGCGTTTCCGTTGGTGGGCAGGATCAGCGTTTTGACGCCCAGCTCCAGGGCTTTGGAGACAGCCACGGCGGCGCCGCGCGCCTTGAAGGAAGCGCTGGGGACAAGCCCTTCGTCCTTGAGGTAAAGCCGGTCTATGCCCAAACTCCGCCCGGCTCCGGCAAGCCGCAGAAGGGGCGTAAAGCCTTCGCCCAGGGAAACGACGTCAGCTTCCTCGACTACGGGCAGAAGCTCCTTATAGCGCCACAAATCGGCGGCCCTGCCCGCAAACGTCCTCGTATCCATTTCGCGCGAGGCGCGAGCGAGATCATATTGCGCCAGCAGGGGAGAGCCGCACCCGCATAAATTCGCCACCGCCGCGTGCGCACGGGTTTTCCCGCATTTGGGGCAATACAGCCGGGTAATGTAGCTGTTCGTTTTGGTCACGCTTTTCGTCCTTCAAAATTATATCATAAATCCTATCGTTATTGTAATATAATTTTGAACAAGACCTAACCGGCCGAAAAATATTTGTCAATATATTTAGTGGATGATTTTGGAGAGGAAATCCACGGCGCGCAGAGTCTGGGGGGTTTTGAAAAAAATATCTTTGGGAGTGTCCTCCACTATGCGCCCTTCGTCCATAAAGAGGATGCGGTGCGCCACCTGGCGGGCGAAACCCATTTCGTGGGTGACCACAATCATGGTCATGCCCTCATAGGCCAGGGTGACCATGACCGTCAGGACCTCCTTGATCATTTCCGGGTCCAGGGCGCTGGTGGGCTCGTCAAAGAGCATGGCCACAGGATCCATGCACAGAGCGCGGGCTATGGCCGCGCGCTGCTGCTGCCCGCCGGAGAGCTGGCCCGGATGCCTTCCGGCGTGTTCCTGCATGCCGACCCGCTGAAGCAGCCCCATAGCCTTTTCCTCGGCCTCTTCCCGGCTGCGCTTCAGAACCTTGCGCTGCGGCAGAACGAGATTCTGCATGACGCTCAGGTGCGGAAAAAGCTCGAAATGCTGGAAGACCATGCCCACTCTGGCGCGCAGTCCGGCCATGTCCGTGCGCCTGTCCGTAACCACGGTGTTGTCCACGATGATCTCTCCGGCCTGCACCGGCTCCAGGCCGTTGACGGTTTTGATCAGGGTCGATTTGCCCGATCCGGAGGGGCCGCAGACAACCACCACCTCGCCTTTTTTAATGCCGGCGCTGCAGTTGTTCAGCACCTGGAAATGGCCGTACCATTTGGAAATCTTGTTGATGTAAATCATCAGCTTGCTCTTTTTTGCTCTGCCAGAGCGCGCTTCAGGGAATCAACCAGCCTGGAGGCGGCGTAGCATATCCCGAAATAGATCAGGCCGGCAAAGAGAATCATGGCCGGCTCGTAGCCGTTGGTTTTTCCTATGGTGACCGCGGTGCGGAAAAAATCCCCCAGGCCCAGAATGTAGACCAGGGCCGTATCCTGAAAAAGTATTATCCCCTGGGTCAGCAGCAGAGGGGCCATGGCCCGGAAAGCCTGCGGAAGAAGCACCAGGCGGAGGGCCTGGGGCAAGGTCATGCCCAGGGCCAGAGCGGCCTGGGTCTGGCCTCTTGGAATGCTGCCCAGGCCGGCCCGGATTATTTCGGCGTAATAGGCGGCCTCGAACATGGTGAACGCGGTTATGGCCGAAATCAGGCGTATGTCGGTCAAGGGCGAAAGATTGAAAAAGCGGGCCAGCATCTGCGGAACAATGAGATAGAACCACATCAGCACCATGACCAGGGGGATGGAGCGGAAGCAGTTGACATACAGGGCCGAAAGCCAGCGCAGGGGAAGTATGGGGGAAACGCGGGCCACGGCCAGAAGAGTGCCGGAGAACATGCCGAGAACCACGGCCGCGACCGTGATTTTAAGGGTGATGAGCATGCCTTTGAGCAGAATCGGGGCTGTTTGCAGCAGCAGAAGGGGATCCAGATCAAACATGGCGTCCTCCCGTGCTGCCGGGCACCCTGATTTTCCGCTCCAACAGGCGCATCAGGAACATCACCGTGAAATTCAGGGTGACGTAGGCCAGGGTGATGGCGATGAAAGATTCATAGGGACGGGCCGAATACTCCAGCAACCGGTTGGCCTGGGCCGAAAGATCGATCACCCCTATGGTCGAAGCCACGGCCGAATTCTTGATCATGTTGAGTATTTCCGAGGTCATGGGAGGCATGATTATGCGGTAGGCATTGGGCATGATCACGTGGCGGTAGCATTGGGGCAGGGTCAGGCCGAGGGCCAGGCCGGCGCTGAGCTGGCCCCGCGACTGCGCCTGTATGCCGGAACGCACCTGCTCGCAGATGCGGCCCCCGGTGAAAAGGCCGAGGCAGGCCACGGCCAGGATGAAAAACTGTATTTCAGGATCCATGGCCTTGAGATCGCGTCCCAGGCTGCCGGGCAGCAGTTCCGGCACCACGAGATACCAGACGAAGAATTGCGCGATCAGGGGAATATTGCGGAAAACGGCCACATAGAAGCCGCCGGCCGCCCGGAAGGCTCTGTGGGGGAGAGTGCGCATGATGCCGAAGACCGACCCGGCCAGAAAAGCCACCACCCAGGCGCAGACGGACAATTCCACCGTCACGGCGAAACCGCGCAGCAGCCATTGATAATATTGCACCCCGCCGAAGGGAGCCTGCTCAAAAAACAATCCCCAGTGCATGCGCATACCGCCTGCGGCGGCGCTCCCCCGCCGGAGGAGCGCCGCCGTGGAAAAGAAGATGAACCGCCCAAGTCCTTTAAAGCGACTCAGCTATAGCAGTTCGCCGTATTATTGGAAAGCCTTGTCGTTGGGATTCCTGAGCAGATCCTTCATAGCCTCGGAGAGGTCGAAATTCATGATCGCCCCCCGGGGCGGAATGGGTTTCTTGAACCACTGCTCATAGGAACTTTCCGCCAGACCGGAGAGTTGGGCCGAGGCTATGGTTTCATCCACCAGAGCCTTGAACTGCGGGTCATCCTTGCGCAGCATGCAGCCGTAGGCTTCATAGCTCTGCGGGGTGCCCACTATGACCCAGTCGGAGGGATTTCTGGCCCGCGAACGCTCTCCGGCCAGCAGCACGTCATCCAGGAAAAAGGCCTCGGCCCGTCCGGATTCCAGGGATCTGAAAGAATCGCCGTGGGTGGGGGTGCTTATGATCTGCACATTCATCTTATCTCTGTCGTTCATGAGAAAGAGCAGCTTTTCCGAGGTAGTGCCGGCCGTGACCACCACCCTGCGCCCCTTGAGATCGGAAAAATCCGTGATTTTTGAATCTTTGTGCACCAGAAGCCGGGTGCCGATGATGAAAAAGGTGTTGGAAAAGGCCACCTGCTGCTGGCGTTCAAGGTTATTGGTGGTGGAACCGCACTCAAAGTCATAGGTTCCGTTCGCCAGCAGCGGAATGCGGTTCTGCGAGGTTATGGGCACCAGCTTGACCGTCAGCTCGCTCACGCCCAGCTTCTTTTTCACCGCCTCGACAATCAGTTTGGAATAATCCTGGGCGTAGCCGACGACGTTCTGCGCGCTGTCATAGTAAGAGAAGGGCACGGAAGACTCCCGGTGCCCGACTATGATCACGCCGTCCTTTTTTATTTTGGCCAGAGTTCCGCCGAGCTCTTCCCCTCCCAGGGCGATCCCCGCTCCACAGGGAAGCAGGAGCAGCGCAAGCAACAGGCTGCCGAACAGTTTCTTCATGAAAATCTCCTTCTTTTGTTTGCAGACAAAGGACAACGCCTCCAGAGGCGCCGGGCCTTTCGCGCCCCTCCGCCTCCCGGAAAGCTGAAAAATTGTTGCAAAATTATGACCAAAATTCTGCAATATTGCAAACAGTCCGGCGGGCTCCCTTGCGCGCCTTTAAGAGCGCCGCCGCGAATCCGCCCGAAAGAGGCGGGGCAGGGACAGAGCCTTCGCTTTTGAGCGGAAAAACTTACTTTTGCGTGGGAATACGGCTGGAAAAGCACATGCGCGAAGCTTCCTTTTATTACCCGGAGCGCATTTTTCCCCTGTTCCGGGGAAAAACCGCGATTCCGATGAAGCCTTGACATATAACCCAGAGATAATATTATAAAGCGGGAGGCCGCGCATGTGCGATTTTACCCTGGTTTTTGAGGAAGAGGTGCCGGAACTGGGCAGCCGGGCGCGTTTATGGCGGCACGAGGGTTGCGGGGCGCAGCTTCTGAGTTTCCGCAACCGGGACGAGAACAAGGTTTTCGGGGTGGCCCTGCGCACGCCGCCGCGCGATTCCACCGGCCTACCGCATATTCTGGAGCACTCCGTGCTCTGCGGCTCGGACCGCTACCCGGTGCGCGAGCCCTTTGTGGAACTGCTCAAGGGCTCGCTCCAGACTTTCCTCAATGCCTTCACCTATCCGGATAAAACCTGTTATCCCGTGGCCAGCGCCAATTTACAGGATTTTTACAATCTGGTTTCCGTCTATATAGACGCGGTATTTCATCCGCGCCTGAGCGAAGAGGTCTTTCAGCAGGAAGGCTGGCATCTGGAAGCGGAGCCCGGCGGCGGGGAGCCGCTTTTCGGCTTCAAGGGCGTGGTCTACAACGAAATGAAGGGAGCCTTTTCCTCCCCGGAATCCGTGCTGGAGCGTTGCAGCCTGCAGGCCCTTTTTCCGGATACGCCTTACGGCCTGGAATCCGGCGGCGATCCCGAGCGCATTCCGGAGTTGACCTTCGCGGATTTCCTGCAATTCCACCGGCTCTTTTACCATCCCGGCAACGCGCGCTTTTTTTTCTGGGGGGATGATCCGGAGGAAAAACGCCTGGAAATTCTGGAGGATCTTCTGCGCGGGCAGAAGGGCCGGGAGGCGGCCTTTTCCGGGGTTCCGCTTCAGCCGGCCTTCAGCGCGCCGCGTTTTCTGCGCAAACCCTATGCCGCCGGAGAAAGCGACCTGGCCCTGTTCACCCTGAACTGGGCCCTGCCGGAAAACGGCCCGGAAGCGGAAAAAGTGGAGCTCTCCCTGGGGCAGGACATGCTGGAGCACATACTGCTGGGCATGCCGGCCTCCCCTTTGCGTCTGGCCCTGCTGGAATCCGGCCTGGGCGAGGACATAAGCGGCGGAGGGCTGGAATCCGAGCTGAGGCAGCCCGTCTTTTCCGTGGGGCTCAAGGGTATGCGGGAGGAAAAGGCCGGAGCGGCCCGGGATCTGATTCTGAACACTCTGGAAAAACTGGCGCGGGAAGGCGTCCCCCCCGCCTCCGTGGAAGCGGCCGTCAACAGCGTGGAGTTTGAACTGCGCGAGAAGAACACCGGCCGTTTTCCGGTGGGGCTGGCCGTGATGCTGCGCAGCCTTTCCGTCTGGCTTCATTCCGACAATCCGGAAGATCGCGCCGCCATAGCCCCCCTGCGTTTTGAAGCTCCCCTGCGGAGCATCAAAAAAAAGGCCGGCGCCGGCTATTTCGAGGAGCTCATCCGCGGCCTGCTGCTGGATAACCCGCACCGGGCCGATCTTTTGCTTTATCCGGATAAAAATCTGGGACGGGAGCAGGCGGAAGCCGAGGAGGAAAGGGTCCGGGCCAGGCTCTCCGGCCTGGGACGAAAGGAGAAAGAGGCCCTGGCCGAGGCCTCGAAAAGGCTGAAGCTATCGCAGGAAACTCCGGACAGTCCGGAGGCCCTGGCTTCCATTCCCCGTTTGTCCCCGGCCGACCTTCCCCTGAAAAACCGGGAGATTCCGCAGGAGCTGCCGGCGGGCCTGCCCGCGCCCCTGTATTTTCATCCCCAGCCCACAAACGGCGTCTGTTATCTTACCCTTTATCTGGACGCCGGCCGGCTTCCGGCAAGCCGCCTGCCCCTGCTGCCCCTGCTGGGCAGGGCCATGCTGGAGATGGGCAACGACCGGCGCGGACACATTGAGCTGAACATGGAGATCGCCGCCAAGACCGGCGGCCTGGACACGGGGCTGAGCATAGCTTCCCGCCTGGACGGCCCCGCGCCTCTATGCTCCTTTTATCTTTCGGGAAAAGCCGCTCCGGACAAAACAGAGGCTCTGTTCGAGCTTGGCGCCGAGCTGCTTCTCCGCACGGAGCTGGACAACAGGGAACAGTTCCGCCGCCTGCTTCTGGAAGAAAAGGCCAGACTGGAACACAGCCTGGCCCCCTCCGGGCATATGCTGGCGGTGAGACGCCTCAGGGCCTCCCTTTCCCCCTCCGGCCTGCTTGACGAGATCACCGGCGGCGTGAGCTATCTTGAGCGGGTGCGCAGGCTCTGCGGGCAGGCCCTGGAGGACTGGCCGGGGCTGTTGCGGGAGCTGCTGGAGACGCGGGAGGAAATTCTGAACGCGGGGCGCGCCCGCGTCTGCCTGACCGCGGAAGAAGACATGCTCCCCCGGCTGGCGCCTCTGGCCGAAGGATTGCTCCTTTCCCTTCCCTCCGGGGTGAGCCGGGAACGTCCGGAAGATTCGGCGGAAGCTCCCGCGCCCCGGCCCTCCCCCCCGGAAGCCCTGCTCATCCCGGCCCAGGTCAGCTACGCGGCCAGGGGCGTCAATCTCTTCGCGCACGGCTATGTTTATCACGGCTCCGCCCTGGTCATTCTCAAATATCTGCGCACCGGCTATCTGTGGGAAAAAATCCGGGTGCAGGGCGGCGCCTACGGGGCTCTGTGCGGCCTGGACAGGGGCGGAGGGGATTTCTTCCTGGCTTCCTACCGGGATCCCGACATACGCCACAGCCTGAGCTGCTTTGAGGCCTGCGCCGGGCATCTCCTGCGCCGCGGGCCGGAGAGGGCGGAACTGGAAGCGGCTATTGTCGGGGCCGTGGGCGAGCTTGACGCTTACCTTCTGCCCGAGGCCAAAGGAACCGAGGCTTACTTCCGCGTCGCGCGCAAGGATACCCCGGAGCTGCGCGCCCGCCTGCGCGAGGAGGTGCTGGGCACGGGCCCGGAGGATTTCCGGCGCTTCGGGGAGGCCCTGGCCGAAGCCATGCCCTCGGCTTCCAGCGCGGCCCTGGGCGGGGACGCTCTGGCGGAATACGCCCGGCCGGCCGGCTGGAAGCTCAAGAGGATACTGTAGCGCGGCCATGCCCCAGCCCAGACTGGATATTCTCAATCTGACCCGGGCCGGGCTCGCGGATTTCATCCGGACGGAACTGGGCGAAAAAGCCTTCCGGGGGGATCAGCTCTGGAAATGGCTGTGGCGCAAAGGCGCCCGCTCTTTCGCGGACATGACCGACGTCAGCGCGGCCCTGCGGGCGGAACTGGAAAAGAGGGCCGCGATCCGCTGGCCGGAAACAGCCTGTAAATCCGTCAGCCAGGACGGCACGGTCAAGCTGCTTTTGCGCCTGGACGACGGCGAATATATAGAAACCGTGCTTATTCCGGAAGAGGAGGCCGGGGAGGGGAAAGGCGCGGAGCACGGCCGGGGAAGGAGGGTGACCCAGTGCCTGTCCAGCCAGGCGGGCTGCGCTATGGGCTGCACTTTCTGCGCCACCGGCGGCCTGGGTTTCAGGCGCAATCTGACCCAGGCGGAGATTCTGGGCCAGATTCTGGTGGGGCGCGCTTATCTTGAGGCCTTTTCCCCCGGCGCCGATCTGCGCAACCTTGTCTTCATGGGCATGGGCGAGCCTTTGCTCAACCTGGAAAATATGCTGCGCAGCCTGGAAAGCCTGCGTTCGGAACAGGGCCTGAATTTCCCCCGCCGCCGGGTCACCGTTTCCACCTGCGGCCTCCCCTCCCGCCTCTCCAGGCTGGCCGGGAGCGGCCTGGCCTGTCTGGCTCTTTCCCTGCACGCCCCTACCCAGGAGCTGCGCGCCCGGCTCATGCCCAAAGCCGCGGCCTTCCGCCTGGAAGACCTGCTGGCGGAACTCGCGGCCTGCCCTCCGCGCCCCGGAGAAAGCGTCACCTTTGAATATCTGCTTCTGGGCGGGGTGAACGATTCCCCGGAGCATGCCCGCGCCCTGGGCCGCATCGCCGCTGACCTGAAGGCCAAGATCAACCTCATCGCCTACAACCGGGTGGAGGGTTCCCCCTATGCCCCTCCGGATCGGGAAAGCATTCTGGCTTTTGAGCGGGAACTCTGGAAGAGGGGGCTGACCGCTGTTCTGCGCAAAAGACGGGGGCAGGATATCGAGGCCGCCTGCGGGCAGTTGCGGGCCGCCCGGCCCGGCCCGGCCTCCGCCGGCCGGATTTGAAGAAATTTTTCGGGGTTGCGCCCGGAGGATATTTGCCCTATTTTGCGGGCGATGGAGGACTTGCCGTGCGGATCGCCGACCTGCGTGAAATAGTTCCCCTGCTCGGGGGAGGCTCGGTTGTGAGCTGGGGCAATTTTGACGGAGTGCATCTGGGGCATCAGGCTCTGCTTTCCCGGCTGGCGGGCGCGGGCGCCTCTCTCGGCCTGCCTTCCGTGGCCCTGACCTTTGATCCCCACCCCGACGCCTTTTTCTCGCGCAACGCCCCGCGCCCCCTGGCCGACCCCGGAGACAAGCTGGCCCTGATTTCCCGCCTGGGGGTGGATTACGCTCTGGTGCTGCCCTTTGACGCGGCTTTCGCCCGGCAGAGCCCCAGGGACTTCGCGCGGGACATCCTGGTCGCCTCCCTGCGGGCCAAGGCGGTGATCCTGGGCTATGACCTCGGCTTCGGCCGGAGCCGGGAGGGCGGTTTCAATCTGCTGCGCGGCCTGGGGCTGGAGTACGGCTTCAGCGTGGAGCAGACTTCCGCCGTCAGAATAGAGGCGAAAGCGCGGGAGGGAACGCCCTCCGCCAGAGCCCTGCCCGTGTCTTCAACCCGCATCCGCGAAGCCGTGGGGAGGGGAGATTTCGAGGAGGCCGCCGCCATGCTCGGGCGCGTGTACAGCGTGCGCGGGCCGGTCAGGTGGGGCGCGCGGCGCGGGGGGAGCCTGCTGGGCTTTCCCACGGCCAACCTTGACCCCGGCCCTCTCCTGCTCCCTCCCCACGGGGTTTACGCCTGTCTGGCCGCCTGCGGGGGGCTGTTTTACCCGGCGGCGGCGAATCTCGGCCTTAATCCCAGTTTTGAGACCGGCTCCGGAGCGGATTCCGCCGGGCCTTCTCCCTCTCTTGAGGCGTATATGCTGGATTTTGAGGGAGATATCTACGGGCGGGAACTGCGCCTGTATTTTCTGCGTTTTTTGCGGCCCGAGCGCAGGTTCGCCGATGCCGCGGCCCTGCGGGAGCAAATAGGCCTGGACGTGTCGGAAACCCGCGCTCTGGCGGAGGCGGCCCTGGCCGCGGACAATTTTTCCACCCTCTTTCCTCTGTAGAAAGGTATAACCATGCGCGCGACCGCCGTCCTGCTCCTGCTGCTTTTCCCGCCGCTTACCCCGGCGCTGGCGGCGGTCCCCGGAGCGGACGACCCCGCGCGCCTGGCGTATATTCTGCAAGAGGCCGTGGATGCCCCGGACAGCGCCGCGGCGCTGCGCCATCTGGATTTGGAGAGCCTGGTCGCCGCCGCCATAGATGAGGAACTGCCGCGCATAAACGAGCGCGTGAAGAGGGGGGAGCTGATCCTGAGCCCTCCCCTGGCCCTGGCCCTGGCGGGCCTGAATGAGGGGAGCCCGGCCATGCGCGGCATGATTTCCGGATTTCTGGCCGCCGAGCTGGGCAAATTCATCGCCTACGGCATAGACGGCGGCTTTTTCGCCGGGCGTCCCCGGCCGGACGACGAACTGGCCCTGCTGGACGGAGGCGTGTTCAGCCTGCTGGGCCGGATCTCCGGGAGCAGAAAAGAGCTTTCCGGAGCCGAAACCCTGATTCTGGAGGGCGACAGCGCCCTGATCCGCCTGGAACTCTCCGACGCCGCCACCGGCGGGCGCTATCCCCTGGAGCTGCGCCTGCGCCGCGCGGACGGGCTGTGGAAGATAATCCGCATAGAAAATACCGCGGCCCTGTTCCCCCCGGCGCGGCCCTGATTTTTCTCTCCCGCTTGACTCCGGACGAAGCCGGGGCTACCCTGCAAACATGTCTTCAAACTTTTCGGAAACGCGCCCCGGCGGGCCATATCCGGCGGCGGGCCATATCCGGCGGCGCCGGCGGGTTTTTCCGGCGGGGGCGCTCCTCCTGCTCCTCCTGCTTTCGGCCTTTTTTCCGGGAGGAGCGCGGAGCCCGGCACCGGCGGGAGCCGCCGTGCCTTCCTTTCTGCCCTATCCGGGAGCAGATTCCACGGTATTCAACCCTTACAGCCCCAGCGACGAGACCGGCCTGATTCTCAACGCTCTGCAGCCCTTTTACCGGGCGAGCAACGGGCGCAATCTCAGAATCGCCCCCCTGCCCGGCAGGGGAGGGGCCACCGCCTGGGGGAAGCTGGCTTCCAGCCCCGGCGATGGCTATACCCTGGCCGCCACCAACCTCGCCAACGTGATTTTGCGCTCCGCCGCCTCCCGTCCGGTCTTTTCCCTGAAGGATTTGCGGCAGGTCTGCATCCTGGCCGAAGCTCCGCTCGTGCTCTGGGTGCCGGAGCGGAGCCCCTTTCCCGACCTGGAGTCCCTGCTGCGCTCGGCCAGGGCCTATCCCGGACAGATGATCCTGGCCGGGGCGGGCAGCAGCACCCTCACCCATCTGGCTACCCTGCGCCTTAATTTTCTGAGCGGGGTCAAGACCACCTATCTGCCCTACCTGGGCACCAGCGCCGCCATGCAGGCAACGCTCGAAGGCCGGGCGCACGCGGCCTGGGGGTACTCCCTGGCGGATTTCGGGCGGCAGATGGGCATGCGCCCCCTGGCGACGGCCGCGCCCGCCCGCCTGAACAACCTCAGTGCCGTCCCCACCTTTGACGAGCTGAAAATCGGGCTGGTGGAAAGCGGCCTCTTCGGCCTGGCCGCGCCGGGCGACACCCCCCCGGACATTATTCAGCAGGCCGCCGCCGTCTACCAGAGAGTCGCCGCCAACCCGGAATTCCAGACTTCCCTGCGCTCCATAGGCTTCATCCCCAGAACGCTGATTCTGGAGGATTTGAAGCGGCGGCTGGAAGATGAAACAGCCAGGCTCACCAGGCTCAGCCTGGATTTTCCTCTGGAATTTTGATATTGATATTCAATGTAAAATTCAATGAAATCAAGCCGTAAGAAAGGCGTCCGGACTTTTTTTAAGAAATAAATTAATAAGTTGCCGCAAGCATCTTGTCAAAGGCCACGATTTTGGATATGTCCTGAAGCAAGAACTTTCCGCTTCGGCCCGCGGACTTTTCCGGACGCCGGCGGCGGGTAAACATTTATTTTTCCATCAGGAAGGAAGGTAACCGTATGAAACGCGTTTATATGTTCATCGCCCTGGCCGCCCTGCTTCTGGGGGGGACGCTCCCGGCAGCGGCGGCGGCCATCAAATTCGAGGCCAGCGGCTTCTGGCACGCCGCCTTTATTCTGGATCACGATCTGGATTTTGACGGCGAAACCACCGAGGACAGCTTTTACGGGGCCAACCGCCTGCGCATCCTCTTCAGCGCGCAGGCCGGGGAGCATGTGAAAGGCAACTGGGAATTCCAGGGCGGCACCTGGGAATGGGGAGCGAGCGGAGAGGATACGGCTTACGGCGAGGGCGGCGATGCCAGACTGGATACCAGCAGCCAGGATCTCAAAACCCGTCTGGCCTGGCTGGACGTGACCATCCCCGATACCGAAACCACCGTGAGCGCCGGCATAGTGCAGCTCACCCTGCCCAATGCCGTGGCCGGCAACCCCGTGTTTGACGACAGGGTGGGCGGGGTCATCGTGAATTCGGCCCTGAGCGAGGAGGTAAAGCTCTCCGCCTTCTGGGTCCGTCCCTTCTTCTCCCCCCGGAGCGACAAGCAGAGTCACTACAATTCCATGGACCTCTTCGGCGTCTTCGCGGAAGCGGCCCTGGGCACGGGCTGGGTCAGCCCCTACTTTGTCTACGGAGAAGCCGGGCACCGGGCGGATCAGGGGGATTTCGACTTCGCCTGGGCGCACGGTCCCGAGGATAGCTCCTCCCCGAACGGCTATGCCGACGACAATAAAAAAACCATCCTGCTTTTCGGCGGTCTGGCCCTGGAGCTTTCTCCGGCGGAAAACCTCAGCCTGAAACTGGACGCCATTTACGGCAACGCCAAAAACCCCAGCAAGGACGCCTATGAGACCGAAGGCTACATGCTGGCTCTGGGCGTGGATTACGAGCTGGAATTCGGCACTCCCGGCCTCATCGCCTGGTACAGCTCAGGCGCGAATAGAAACGGCCAGGGCGTGCTGCCCGTGATCGGCACCGACGGCGGCGTGGGCTACACCCGCCTGGGCATGGCCGGCACCGCCTCCCTGGGCGCGGACAGCCTGATCACCAACACGGCCGTGGGCACAACGGGCCTGGCCCTGCAGGTGGCGGACATCAGCTTCCTGGAGAGCCTCAGCCATACCGTCCGCCTGGGCTACATACTCGGCACCAACCATAAAGAAGCCGGTGATCCTGAAATTGACGGCGAGGATTTCGCCCTCTACGGCATCAGCCGGGAACTTTCCTTTGTGGAACTGGATTTCGACACCACCTACGAGCTGGTGGAGAACTTCTCCGCCCTGCTGGAGCTCAGCTACGTCATCCCCATGGCCAGGGGCGACTTCAAGCGCGGCTATAAAAACGAACATGACAACAAAACGCCGGACAACGCCTTCAACGGGCAGTTGTACCTGATGTTTGATTTCTAGTACCGAGATCTCTTCGCCTTGCGGCAGCGGCCCGGCTTCAAGCCCGGCCGCTTTTTTCCCGGGGCCGCGAGCCTCCGGGGCGCTTTCGGTTTGTAACCGCTACCCCATCAGACTGGCGACGGCGCCGTTGCCGGTGTAGACC
>JAISOL010000074.1 GCA_031275645.1 Deltaproteobacteria bacterium | reverse complement strand
GCCTCCGGGGCGATTTCGTTTTGAAACCGCTACCCCTTCAGACTGGCGACGGCGCCTTTGCCGGAGTAGACCGAGGACAGAACCTGCCTGGCGAAATGGTAGGTAGAGGAGATACCGGCCTGATTGCCGTATTTTCTGCCGCTCCCCCCATACTGGTTAAGTTTGTCCAGGGTCTGGATCACCACCTGCCCGCCTATTTCGGACCTGGCGGTGGCCGCCGCCACGCCGATCGCGGCCGCGTCCGCGCTGTTTGCCATGCGTCTTTACCTCCCTTGGGTTGAGGGTTGCCGCCGCCAAGCGGCGGCTCCATCCTTCTCGGCCGGGATCTGAAAAAACTTGAGAGCCCTCAGCGCGCCGGGGCTTCCGGCGCGTCCTTTTCCAGCAGAAGCAGGGCTCCGGACCAGGGCGGAAGAACCAGGAGTATTTTCTCCCCGTGCCGGTAAACCTCGACCCCCTCGCCGTAAAGCATATTGACGCCGGCGCTTTCCGCCACGGCCACAGTGTCCGGCAGGGCGGCGAGATCTATGCTCTCCCGGCTCTCCGCGCGCCCGAAATTGCTCAGAAGCAAGGCGTAGGCCGAAAATCCGTCGGGAGAGGAAAAGCGGCTTTCCGAAGGCAGGCGGATAACCAGGGCGAGCACGCCCGCTCCCCTGCTCTCCAGCCTGCCCACCAGGGTGCCTCCGGCCACGGAAAGCTCGCGGCGCAGACGGAGTATACGGGCTATTTCGTTAAGGGCGGAAGCGGGATTGAGGCTCTGCGCGTCAAAGGGGCCGTATGCGCTTCTGGCCGCGGGAATTCCCGTGCCGCCCGGCATGGCGGATTCTGCCCCCACAGTCAGGGCATAGGAGCCCATAGGCGCCAGCCTGCGGGCCCAGGCCGTGACCGCGACGGAAGAGGCGGGCCCGGCCGGGGAGTCGCCGGGAGGCGGGGCCTCCGCCCCGGCGGCCGCCTGATAAGATTCCAGAGGCCGCAGCTCTCCCTCGGAGAAGGAGGAGGCCGGGGGAGGGCCTTGCGCCGGAAGCGGGCCGGGCGATTTCCGGCGCAGAGTCTGCGGCGGCAGAGGCAGGGAGCCGGCCAGATCCTGCCCGCTGAGCATGAAGACCCCCGGCAGCATGGCCTTGAAAAAGAGCAGCAGCATGTGCCCGCGCCGGCTTTCCTCTTCCAGGCCGATCCGGGCGGGATTCCTCGGACGGGATTCCAGAGCCAGAACGGCCAGCCCCAGAGGGGTGGTGTAAAGCCTGGAATCCTCGAAGGCCGATTGCCCGGCCTCCTCGGCGCCGGCCAGGGCCCCGGACTCCGCCTGCCCCAGAGTCTCCCGCAGAAGGACGGCGGCCCGCCGGTTGCGCTCCTCTTCATCCTCAGCGGCCATATAGCGCAACTGGGGCAGGGTGTAATCCACGCCGTAAGGGCCGCTGGAGGCATGCAGCAGGCGGCGGAAGTCAATCCCTTCCCTCAGGGCCTCGTCCAGCATAAATTCCAGCAAATCCTTGCGCCCGGAAAGCAGGGCGTGTTCGGCCGCCGGGCTGAAAACGCCGTCCATGACCAGATCCGCCCCCCGGCGCATGGCGGAGCGCAGGACAGGCAGGGGGAGGGAATCCTTCAGCCAGAACCAGCCCCCGTAAGAGCGGCTCTGGCGGGCCAGATCCTCGGCCAGGCCGAAAGCGGCGGCGTAGTTCGCCTCATCCGCGAGATCCGCGGGAAGGCCGTTTTCGGCCTCAAAGCCGATCAGGGGCGCGACCTGGAGCCCGGCCAGGGAATTGCCCAGTATTCCGGCCTGGTAAACCAGACTGCCGCTCAGCACCTTCCGGGCCAGATTGCTGGGATCGTAGAGGTTGAGCAGCGGACGCCTGTAATTGCCCACATAACGGTAAATCCAGCGGCGCAGGTTGCCGTCCAGGCCGAGGATCTCGTCGGTCACGGCCCAGCCGCTCTCCGACGCGTAAGGGAGGCTGTCCTGGCGCATACTCTCCGGAATAAAGCCTCCCCCGGCCAGAAAGCGCGTCTCTTTATCCGTCAGGGGCGTGACGCCCCAGCCCTCCTCCTCCTCGCTGTACTTTTTGGGCAGCCTGGGCCAAATATGGCGCGGAGCCTCAAACATGCAGTAAAGGCCCGGATAGTCGCGCACATTGCGCGTGGCCAGAAAAAAATCCGGCCCCAGGCCGCCGGCCAGGGGTAAAATATCTCCTCCCAGCAGGACGTTCTGCTCCGCCGCCCGGCGGAACATCTCCAGATAATCGCCCTCGCTGCCTATGCCGGCGGGAAAAGTGTACTGGATGACATCCCCGCTCCAGGCGGATTCCAGGCCGTGCCGGCTGTCCCATATGTCGCCGCTGCTGCCGGCCGGAGCCACATACAGGCCGTTTATTCCCACCCGGCGCAGAATATCCCAGAACACGGGGCTGTTCATCTGGCGCAGCGGAGTGTTCCGGGCCGAAGCGCGCACGCTCTGCGGATTTATATGCAGCCAGACGTCTCCCTGGGCGAGCAGTCCCTCCGGCATGGGCTCGCTGGCCGGATGCCGCCAGTTCAGGCCGGAGCCGGAAACTATATTGGACAAATCCGCGGCCTGGCTGAGCATGGACTGGCGCTCCAGATACTGGATGTAGTCGGGAGAGGCCCGCCTGGCCTCCAGCACCTTGCTGGAAAGGGGCAAAGGACGGCGATATTCGTCTTCCGGGAAAAAGCAGGAGGACAAGAGCGGAAAGGGCAGGGAGAGGAAGAGGATCGCAAGAAGGCGAAGGGAAAAGCGGCGCCTGAAAAATATCTTTTTTAAACCTGACATGACAATTTTAATCTTCGTATAGTCTCCATAAACGTTGCGCTGGTTGCTTCCATTTTACAATATTCCAGGCTTTGCCGGACGTCAAGCCTCTCAGGAAAAAACTCCGTGCTCAAACAGAATTTTGAAGCCTATACCCAAAAGCGCCAGCCCTCCCAGCGCCCCGGCCCCGCGGCCCCAGGCCGGGTTCAGGCCGGGAACCAGGCCGCCCAGGCGCTGGCCCAGAAAGGTCAGCGCGAAGCAGACCAGCCCAATAATCGCCGCCGGATACCAGATAGCCGTCTTGAGCATGGCCAGGGAGACGCCCACGGCCAGCGCGTCCAGGCTGGTAGCCAGGGCAAGCAGCGCCAGCGCGGCTCCCCTGGTGGGGTCGCTCCGTGGCTCCTCCCCCTCCCCGCCGGACTCAAGAAGCATTTTGCCGCCGGCGAAAGCCAGCAGAGCAAAAGCCGCCCAATGATCGAAGCGTTCTATATACCCGCGCACGGACGCGCCCAGGCTCCAGCCCAGAACCGGCATGAAAAACTGGAATCCGCCGAAGGCCAGAGCCATGCGCAGAGCCTGGAGCGGGGAACAGCGCCGGCGCAGCCCGGTGGCCAGGGCCACGGCCAGGGCGTCCAGAGCCAAAGCCAGGGCTATGGCCAGAATCTCCCCCAGGCTCACCCTTTTCTCGCCTCCGCCGCGGAGCGGAGCGCCGGGCCTGCCGCCCGGCCAGCAACGGGCCGCTTCACTCCACCCAGTTGCTGCTTCCCTTGCGGGGCGGGGCCTCGGGGAAATCCCCTTCAGGATAGCCCAGGGCCGCGCAGCCGTAAACGACGTTTCCGGCGGGAAAGCCCAGCTCCTTCCGCAGAAATTCCTGAAAGGGGGCGTCCGCGGTAACGGAGCCGAGCTGGTTTATCCAGCAGGAGCCTATGCCCAGGGAACGGGCCGCCAGAAATATGTTTTCCAGGGCGCAGGCGCAGTCGGCTTCCGCCGTCAGGGCGCGCGCAAGATTCGCTGAAACGATCATGAAGGTGGGGGCGCCGAAATTGACCGTATAGGACTCCGCTCCGACATACTTCTTGTACGGGTTCCCGGGCGTGCGCGCCACGGCCGCCTTCAGCTCAAGCGTAAGGCGCGCGATGAGATCCCCGTCGCGCACCACGGTAATGTGCACCGGCTGGCGGTTTCCGCCGGTCGGACAATACAGGCCGGCCTCCACCAGGCTTTCGCATTCCTCGGCGGGAATCTGTTTCGCCTGGTATTTTCTCACGGAACGACGCTTTTTGATAGTCTGAAGAACTTCATTCATGACAACCGCCCTCCATCAGGCTGAGGTTTCAGGGGGGATTCCGCCTTGACGCCGGCGTATCCTGTTTTATTCTAGCATACCGGAGACTGGTTGCCGCCAGGGTATTCCCGGCTCCGCCGGGAGTCAAGCGTAAATCTCCCCGGCAGGGGAGCTTCAGGGCCGGAGGAAAGAAATGTCTGAGAACAAAACCCGCAAATTCAAGGCTGAGACTAGAAAAGTCCTTAATATTCTTACACATTCCCTTTACACGCAGCGGGAAATATTTCTGCGTGAGCTTCTTTCCAATGCCGCCGACGCCCTGGAAAAACTGCGTTTTTTGCAAAGCGGAGGCCGGAGCGTGCGGGATGAGGATCTTCCCCTGGAAATCAGGATAAAGGCGGACAAGGAAAGGGGAATACTCCAGATCAGCGACACCGGGCTGGGCATGACCGAAGAGGAGCTGATCGCCGATCTGGGAACCATAGCGCATTCCGGATCGGAGCTCTTTGCCGGGGAAATGGCCGCGGCCGGGACAAAAGACTCTTCCGGGGCTCAGCTTATCGGGCGCTTCGGGATAGGCTTTTATTCCGTGTTCATGGTGGCCGAGTCGGTGGAGCTTGTTTCCGTTCCGGCTCTGGGGGAAGAGGGGCCGCGCCTCTGGACTTCCGCCGGCGAGGACGGCTTCGGGATCAGGGCCCTGGAGGGGGAGGAGGCCGCGCCCTTCAGGCGCGGCACGGTCATCCGGGCCAAACTCAAGGAAGACGCCCGGGAATTTCTGGAAAAGGAGCGCCTGCTGGCCGCCATACGCAAGCATTCAAACTTTCTGCCTTTTCCCGTTTTTCTGGAAGACGAGAAGATCAACACCATCCCGGCCCTGTGGCGCGAGCCGAAATTCTCGATTTCAGCGGAGCGGTACAGGGAATTTTACGACTATCTGACCTCCGCCGGCGAAGCTCCCCTGGAGGTGATCCATCTTGCGGCGGACGCGCCGGTGCAGTTCAACGCCCTGATTTTCATTCCCGATTCGGCCCAGGATTTTCTTGAATTGCAGGAGGAGCGCCGGGGGCTGGATCTCTACGTCCGCCGCGTTCTCATCGCGCGCTCCCACAGCGCGCTCATTCCGAATTATCTGGCCTTTCTCAGGGGCGTGGCGGATACGGAAGACCTGCCCCTGAACATCTCCCGCGAAAGCCTTCAGGAAAACCTGGTGCTGCGCAAAATCTCCCAGACCATTGTCCGGCATATCCTGAACCACCTGGAGAAAATGGCCAGGGAGGAGCCGGACAAATACGCCCGCTTCTGGAAGCTGCACGGAAAATACTTCAAATTCGCCTTCAACGACTATCTGAACCGGGAGAAGGTGGCCCCCCTGATGCGCTTCGCCTCTTCCGCCGGGCCTCGTCCTGGACAGGGGGAAGACCCGGCCTTCGTCAGCCTGGACGATTACCTGAGCCGGGCCAAACCGGGGCAGAACGAAATCTGGCATCTGGCCGCCCCCTCGCCGGAGGCGGCCGGGGTGAACCCGCATCTGGAGCGCTTCCGGCGCAAGGGGATTGAGGTGCTTTATCTTCTGGAGCCGGTGGACGAATTCGCTCTGGAGAGCCTGGGCAAGTACAGGGAACATCCTTTCAAATCCGTGGAGCAGGCTGACGCCAGGGCTCTGGAAGCTTTCCCGGACCTGGAGGAGGCTTCTCCTCCCCCAGCCGAGGCTTTGCGGGCGGAGGAAAAAGCCTCCCTGGACAAGCTGATCTCCCTGATGCGCTCCATCCTGGGAGAGCGGGTCGGGGACATACGCCTCTCCGACCGTCTGGCCGGGAGTCCGGCGGTGCTGGTTTCCCCCGACGGAGTTAGTTCTTCCATGGAAAAACTCCTGCGCGTCATGCGGAAGAGCGAGGGCCTCCCCCCCAAGGTGCTGGAAGTGAACCAGGATCACCCTCTGCTGCGCAACCTGCTGCGCGTTTACGGGAATAACCCGGAAGATCCGCTTATCCCGGAACTGACGCACAACCTGTACGACCATGTGCTGCTTCTGGACGGCTGCCTCGACGAGGCCAGCCTCATGGCGGATCGCGGCCTCAAACTCCTGGACAGGGCCCTTTCCTGGTACGCGGAGCTGTTGAAACGCCAGTGACTCGCGTCATTGCGGACATGGCCGACCTGCCCTAAAAAGAGCGGACGGCCCGGACAAGGTATGCCTCGTTTATATCGCCGGCTTTGTAGTTGCCGAAAGCACCTTTGAAATTCATATACTGCGCTTCAAAAAACGTGTACACCGACGAAGACCAGTAAGCGGGACTGCCGGTTATGCCGAGGGCGGTTTTGTGTATGCGGAGTTGGTTCAGTTCATCCATGCTGGGGAGAAACCAGTCGCTTTTGCCCCCGGCGGTCAGATTGGCGCAGGCAGAAGCGGCGGGGGCGGTGGCATCATGGGCGAGGATTATCCGGGTGTTCTTCCAGCCCGTTCCTATGGCATTCTCCTTATCCCATTCCATCTCATCTCTTATTTTGACCATTATATTTCCCGCGGTTACTGAATCATACCCTGGAGTGATCCACGTCAATGACCCGCTATCGCCGGGGGCCACTTCAAGGTAGTGGCAAGTTGAGCCGTCGGGGCCGCAGCTAAAGCCCTCCAGGTTGATATAGAAGATTTGCCCGCCTCCGGGGCCGGTATCGCCAATGGCGTATTGAGCGGGATATGCGGGAGCGGGGGAGCCGGCCAAAACAAATACCAAACCGATAATGCCAATGGTCATTACGCGAACATCGCGCATCCTACACACTCCTTATCTTAAGCGCCAAACCGAGCGCAAAGCAAATAGCGCTACCGAAAGAAAGTGCGCTGCCTCAATCTTTTGTTTTTCCGTCATACTTACACCTACAATAAAACAGTTGACATCCTCCCCTCCCTAAAGTGAGGGGATTCCTATCGGATGCGCTCTTTCGAGCGCGCCACAGGCGGGTTCCTGCTTCAACACGGGCGCTTGAGCCTTTCCCGCTCCACAGGCCGA
>JAISOL010000045.1 GCA_031275645.1 Deltaproteobacteria bacterium | reverse complement strand
CTACATTGCGCTTTTGAAAATACATCCCATTGTAATCATTGAATTTTTCAATAAATCAGTGCTGCAAAAACTTGTTTTTGAGCAGTTTTCAGCAGGAACCTGTTAAACTTGGGTTAGCTATGTGGGAACTGAGCGAATCCGGCGCCGGCACGCGCATCAGCAGTTTCATAAGCATCCTGCCGGCGGCGCCGCCGGCCTCGGTACTGCCCACGCCGTCCGCTACCGCCCAGACTTTCCGTTCCGGCCAGTTCAGATACGAATCCTGGTTGTCCTTTCGCATCGTTCCTGTCTGGCTGTACCCCCAGGATTCCAGAGAAACGGAAAACGTTCGCCTGTGCGCCGGTTTCATGCCCTTTTCCTCGGACGGTTACGGTATGCGCCGGCTGCGGGCGGGCCGGTTTCCGGATTCAGGGGCTGTTTCATAACGCCCGACAAGCGCCAGCGGCGGCTCCGCGTCCCGGGCGGAAGCGGTTCGCGGTTCCGTCCGCAACATCGCTTGGTCCGTCAGCCCGAATTCACGGCTGTTGGCCATAATCTGAACGGCGGCCGCAAACTGGGGCACGAAACGCAGAGTTTCCCCGGAGAGGGGCGATCCGGATCCCTCCATGACCCGGCAGGCCCGGGCGAGTTCCGGCAGGGTCAGGGCGTTCGTATGGGAAAGCGCCCGCAGCATGGCACCTTCGCCGCAGTTATACGCGGCCAGAGCCAGCGGCCAGTCTTTGAACAGGGCGTGGAGCGCGGCCAGATAGGCGGCTGCCGCGGCCGTGGATTTGCGGACGTCAAAACGCTCGTCAATTTCGGAATTGACCGTGAGCCCGAACCGGCGCGCGGTTTCCGGCATGAGCTGCCAGAGTCCGGCGGCGCCGGCCGGGGATACCGCCCTTGGCTCGAAGGCGCTCTCCACCATCGGCAGGCAGGCCAGTTCCGCGGGCAGCCCGCGGGCGCTGAGGGCCTCCAGAATGACGGGAAGATGATGTTCAGCCCTTTCCAGAACCCGGAAGGCCAAATCTCTTCTGCCCTGCGTCAGCCGGTACAGGTAGCTGCGCATCTCTTCCGCTTCCGGGGGAGAAAGCTGGGCTGCAAGGCGGGAAACAAAGGCTCCGGCCGGAATATCCGGCACGCGGCGGAGCGGTTTCCGCTCCGACTCTCTGACGGGACTCCAGAGTTCATAGGCGTCGCCCATCATCGCGGCGGGCACCCGGATCGTCTGCCCGCCGGCGGCGGGAAGGAGCACCCGGCTTGAACCGATGGATTTTGAGACAGGCACCCCCTGCCGGGCCGTGTGCTGCCCGCATCCCAGGATCGGGAGGCAGCACAAAAGCCCGATTGCGGACAGGAGAGGGGTTTGTCGAAGGGCTGCTTTCAAGTTTTTCCCCGTCCGGAGCCGGAAACTGACAAGTACTATACGGACGAAATCAGCCTCGCGCCGCAAGCGGTTTTGTGGCTATCAAGCGCCACTCGCTTTCCGTCAATGGCGCAGTAATCATCGCCTTCGACGATTGGGTATACGCCATGGCATTTGGGACATCTGACCAGATCATCCACGCAGGCGATCTGCCTGCCCATATCCGTAGGCTTATGGGCACTGATCACCACACAGCCATGATCGGTGGTATCGCTCAGGCGGATAACGCCTTTCCCATTATGTTTCAAGGACATGGCAAACCTCCGTATTATTGTCGGGACACATGATCCGGCCGATATCCGGGTTCCACCTCCGGCCACCAGGTAAGGCCGTGCTCTTCCGGGGTGGGGGCGACGATTTCCGGCCAGTCAAAGGGCTGGTTCACTTCTTTCACCTCCATGCGGATCTGGCTCTTGTCCGTAAACGGCAGACCCTTGGGGTATTCCAGGCGGTACGCCTGCACGTTTTGGATGGTGGTTCTTTTCACTTCAACGGGTGGTTCAATACGAACATTTTCCCACTTACCGCCCAAAAGAGTCAAAGCTCCCCAGTATGCGCCTTGTAATGTTACATCTTTTAAATTGAGAGCGGTAAGAGGCGCGGAATTGTTGAGTTGAGAAATTATAGGACGGACAAGCGTGATGTTCCGCACCTCCACATCCCCACTTATAATTCGCAGGGAATGCTCACCGGGTTTTCCGGTTATATAGACTTTATTTTCAGGCTTGAGAGTTTTTATGCCGACACCAGCTAAAAAATCTCCATAAGGCGTTTTCTTTTCTGTATATTTATAGTCGTTATTGAGGACATATGCGGTCCCACCAATATGTAAATTCCCCCCGGTCAGCTCAGAATTGATTATCACAAGAAGCATTCCTCCAGGATTGCTGCCGTTGCTGAACTTCGATCCGGAAATGAAAGTTTTGTCGGCATACACGCTGGCATTGGCAAACGTGGAATTCCTGACCATCGCGGAAGCGGCGTCATCGTCGCCGATAATGCCGCTCTGGATGGAGCAGTTGTCAATGCGGATGTGAGCACCGCCGGAGAAAATAAACGGCCCGTTTACTTCTACCGAACTGGCTTTGCTGATGTCCTTGAAGAGCAGATAGCCGGAAGACGCGTCGGAAAAGGAAAAATCGATATTGCGCAGCTCGCAGGCCTGGAACATCACGTCACGCGCGGTCCCGGTTATTTGTGTCAGATTATCAGGGTCGCTTCTTTTTCCGTATTCTTTGAAAACGCAGTTTTTGAACAGGACATTGGTAAAATTGGTCCTGGCAAAATTGACCTTTTCAAAAATGCAGTCCTCAAAGGTTATGTTCTCAAAGGAAGATTTGAGGAACTTGACGTTTTGCATCCTCAGCCCGGTGACCAGGGCATTTTTTATTTCCAGATCCTCCAGCAGGCCGTCCTTGATATACTGTCCGGACAAAGACCGGGGGGTGCGGACTATTTCCTGGAGGTTGACCCGCGAGAAAGACGTGTTTGGCATGGACAGCACTCCGGCTTGTAGGATGATCAGAAAAAAAAATGCATTTCCAAGAGAAAAACCGGCGCATCTCATCGGTACTCCTTGAATTTTCGATAAAATGAAAAAGGAGGGATCTCATGTGTTTTCATGACTATTTCGGTTCGCCCAAGCAGATCTGGAGTCAATTCAACGTAGACAATAAAAGGATGTTCCATGTCATAATTTGCAAGATATTTTGTTGCATATCCATTATTGCCGACAAAGTACATGCTCAAGAATGATGCATCGGATAAGCGCTCTGCATCTGGATAATCCATCAGTCTATAAAAAATAAATTCTTGTAGATCACTTGAAGTTTCCTTGAAGTATACTTCCTTATTCCTAATATGGCTGACATTAAGCTGAAAAAATTGAGCTAAAGGCTTGCCGTATAGCTTGTCTACGCAATAAATTTTCATATGGGAAAACGGGAAATTGCCGAAAACCTTCAGCCAAGTTTCGTTGATCTCGGCATAGTACTGGCCATCCCATACTGTTGCTTTGACCTGATAGCTCCAATGCAATTTAATGAGATTTTTCATAACTGGTTTTGCTATGTCGAAGTTGCTGCCAAAGGGCAGTTCCCCGGCAATGGCGCTCAGGCCGCCGGCCAGAGCCGCCAGGCGGGGGCGGCGGGTCGTCGGCCTGACGATCCGGACGGAATCCGTTGCCAGAGAAAGAACCATCCCCTGCGGCACGTCCAGGCCCATGCCGCCGAATTCACCTTCCACATTCTGCACGGACATGGGGCCGGCCGAGCCGGTGACGATGCAGTTCGTCTTGTACGGTGACAGGTCGAAGCGTTCCGGCAGGGAGGTACCGGCATGGGCCACCGGGGCGACGGTAATTTTGGTGGTGCCTTGAAATGGTTCGCCCCCTTGCCGGGCGTTCCAGGCCACCGCGAGTTTATTCGGCTCTTCGACGTTTGACGTGGATTTCATCTGAAAGCCAGCATGGGGGATCTTTTGCCAGGAGCCATCAAAGCCTTCGGCCACAAAGGCAAACGTGGTCATTGCCACCGGCTCGCT
>JAISOL010000040.1 GCA_031275645.1 Deltaproteobacteria bacterium | reverse complement strand
TCGGCCTGTGGAGCGGGAAAGGCTCAAGCGCCCGTGTTGAAGCAGGAACCCGCCTGTGGCGCGCTCGAAAGAGCGCATCCGATAGGAATCCCCTCACTTTAGGGAGGGGAGGATGTCAATTTCCTTATTCTAAAGACGAAAATATTTCCATGCGTTTCTTACACCCTGAGCCTTCCTCCTCCGCTGTCCCTGTTTTCCCGGTTTTTATCCCTTTCGCCGGGTGCGCCACCCGTTGTGTGTTCTGCGCCCAGGATATACAGACCGGGGTTCCCCTCCGGCCGCCGGAAAGCATTCTGCGTTCCCTGGAAGAAAGCTTTGCCGGGATGGAAGCTCAAAACCCGGCAAGGGATCTGGCTTTTTACGGCGGAACCTTCACCGCCCTGCCCCGGGAGACTCAAAATTCATTTCTGGCCGTGGCCGCGCGCTTGAAAAGAGAAGGGAAGATCCGCCGGGTACGCTGCTCCACCCGCCCCGACGCCGTCAGTCCCAGGAGGCTTGCGGCCCTGCGGCGCCTGGGCCTGGACGATCTGGAGCTGGGCATTCAGAGTTTCTGCGACCTGCCTCTCCGGGCGAGCAGGCGCGGTTACAGCGGAACGGAGGCCCGAGCGGCCTGCCTGAAGGCCCGCGAAGCCGGGCTGGGCCTGGGCGTGCAGCTCATGCCCGGCATGCCCGGCATGGAGGAAAAGCATCTGGAAGACGATGTGGAACAATGCCTGGAGCTGAGGCCGGACACCGTGCGCCTTTACCCTTGCCTGGTGCTGGCCGGCACGGCGCTGGCCCGGGAATGGGAAGAGGGAGCTTTCCTCCCCTGGAGCCTGGAGCGGATATGCCGCCTTCTGCCGCGGGCCATTCTGGCCTTGTGGGGGAGGGGCATCAGGGTGATCCGTCTGGGTCTGGCCCCGGAAAAAAATCTGAAGGAAAACCTGCTGGCCGGAGCGTGGCATCCCTCTCTGGGGCAAAGCCTGCGCGGCCGGGCGCTCCAGCTTTATCTCTCCTCCCGTCTTCCGGGAGAGCCGGAAAAGCTCAAGGGTAAAATCCTGTGCGCCCCTCGCCGGGCTCAGGGCGAATTTTTCGGGCACCGGAGAGAACTGCGGCCGTCCTATGCCGCAATGGGACTGGAACAAAAACAGGTGCGCTGGTGGAATAACGATTTTTTCGAATTGCTGGAAGATTCCTTATAAATACGGTTGCAAAAAACATTGAAACAGGCAATGATATGAAAGCGGATTGCCGTTGAAAATACGTAATCCTCAACCAAGGCTGAAGGCGCCTATGCAGAACAACTACCTTGGAAGCCCGGAAGAAAAACTGGCCGGCTACCTCTCCCGGAAAGGCATGAAGCTGACCAGCCAACGCCGCCTGATCCTGGCGGAATTTTACCGGGGGACCGAACATCACCTGAGCGCGGAAGATCTTTACCAGAAACTGCGCGTGCTGGACTCCTCCATCGGCCAGGCCACGGTCTACCGTACACTCAAGCTGATGCGCGACGCCGGGCTGGCCCGCGAATTGCATTTCGGCGACGACGTCACCAGATTTGAACCTTATCTGAACACCATACATCACGATCACCTGATCTGCGAGGAATGCGGGAAGACAGTGCCTGTGCTGGACGAACACATTGAAAGGCTGCAGTCTGAACTCGCGGAGCAGCACGGCTTCAAACTCACTTCCCACCGCATGTATCTGTACGGCATCTGCCTGGAATGCATGGAAAAAAAGTGACCTCTCCTCTCCCGGAAGCGGCCGGAGAGACGTTTGGTGATGGGCGGCCTCAAAGTGGAAATGCTCCGAGTGAACGAAACAATCCTTGAAATCCGGGGGGTGAGCCGCGAATTCACAAGCAGGGGGGGGATGTTCGGGCCGGGGCTCCGCGTGCGGGCCGTGCATTCGGTCAATCTGAGTTTGCCCCGCCAGAGCATTCTGGGACTGGTGGGAGAATCCGGTAGCGGCAAATCCACCCTGGCCCGCATATCCGTGCGGCTCCTGCGGCCCGGCGCGGGCAACGTGTTTTTGCAGGGTCAGGCCCTTTTTCCGGACAGGGGGAAAAAAACCTCCCGGATTTTTTTGCGGAATCTGCCCTCCCGCCTGCAGATGATCTTCCAGGATCCCTATTCCTCTCTGAATCCCCGCCTGAAAATCGGCTACAGCATAGCCGAACCCCTGCTCTGCCTGGGGATACCCTCCAAAGAGCGTAGGGAGCGGGTTTTAGCCTTGCTGGAAGAAGTGGGTCTGAATCCGGCGGACGCCGCCCGCTACCCGCACGAATTCTCCGGCGGGCAACGCCAGCGCATCGCCCTGGCCCGCGCCCTGGCGCCGCGTCCGGAAGTCCTGATCTGCGACGAACCCGTTTCCGCCCTGGACGCCTCAGTGCAGGCCCAAGTGCTGAACCTGCTCAAGGACAGGCAGGAAGCTCTGCGCCTGAGCTGCCTGTTCATCTCACACGATCTTACCGTGGTCGGGCACATGAGCGAACGCACGGCCGTGATGTATCTCGGCCGCATAGTGGAACTCGGGCCCACGGATGAACTCTTCAGCCGGCCTCTGCATCCGTATACCCGGATGCTTCTGGAAGCCTCCGGGCAGGAAAAGTCCGGAAGAAAGCATCCCCTCCGCCTCCCTGGAGCAGGCTCTCCGCCTCCGGAACGCGGCTGCGTCTTCGCGCCCCGCTGCCCCCTGGTTCTGCCGGATTGCCGTCTTCTGGAACCGGCGGAAAAGGAGGAGGGAGAACGCCGGGTCAGTTGTCTGCGCCTTTAGAATCCCGCATATGAGCTTCGGCTTCCCGCGCCTGGGCGTCCTTTTTCTTCTGTTCTTCCTCCATAGCCGATTGCAGGGCCTGGCCCGCACAACAGCGGAAGGAACCGTAGCGGGGCTTGAAAATAAGCGCAAACAGGCAGCAAAGCGCTATTACTCCGGTTAAAGCCAGAAACGTAGTCATAAAACCTCCGTCCACGACGCTAACGCGCCCAGAGAATAGTTAATTTTTTTTCCATGTCCGGGTGCAGAGAGTGATGCACCGGGCAGGCGCGGGCCGCGTTTTCCAGGGATTTTTTCTGTTTTTCCGTATAATCGCGATCCGGCATTTTCAGAATTACTTCAATGGAACTGATGCGCCGCGGGTTGGCGGCCATGGTTTTGGTCGCGCTCAGGGTCGCCCCGCTGACGTCCAGACCGTGCGCATCGGCATATATGCCCATGGTGGTTATGGCGCAACTGGCCAGGGCCGTCGCCAGAAGGTCGGTGGGAGAAAAACTCTCCCCCTTGCCTTTATTGTCGGTGGGAGCATCGGTGACAAGCTTTGTCCCGCTCTGCTCATGCACGCATTCAACGCGCAAACCGCCGAGATAGCTTTCTGTAATGGTAGGCATATTCCTCTCCCGAAAAAATACTGTGACTCCGGCCTCAAAAGATTCCGTGCGGCAAGTTCGTTTCAAGTTATAGCTCTTTCCGTCCGAAAACACAACCCGCGCCTGACCAGCAGGGCATTCAATTCTTCCGAATCTGACGAGTCGCAGCGCTGCCTGCTTGTTTTCCGCGAGGATTTCTATCCCCTCAGTGATATTTTCATACCCCTTCTCTATTTCCCAATGCCGACGTATCAAATGCAAAAGCTGGTTCGCACTTCTCCTGCCTATAAAACATAACCCTCGGGGAACGCCGGGGATGGATAGAGATTTGTGCCTGTTGACAGTGGTCAATCATAACAGCATGTTAACTCCAGAGCAGCAGCACGAACACCAGAATTTGGGAGAAAAGAATACGGAGCATCATGGTTAAAGGATAGACGGCGGCATAAACGCCGGTCGGCGCGTCGGAATCCAGGGACTGGACGGAAAAGGCCAGGGCCGGGGGATCGGTCATGCTGCCCGTGAGCAGGCCGCAGATGGTGGCGTAGTCATATTTGAAGACAATGCGCGCCAGCAGGGCCACGCTGAAAAGAGGCGCGAAAGTGACGGCGGCCCCGGCCGCCATCCAGACGAGGCCCGCGCCCTGAGTCAGGGTGGCCGCGAAGTCGCGGCCGGAATTGAGGCCGACGCAGGCGAGAAAGAGGGCTATGCCCGCTTCCCGCAGAATAAGGTTCGCGCTTGTCGGCAGATACCAGACCATGCCCGCGAAGTTGTTGAGGCGGCTCAGAAGAATGGCCGCCAGCAGCGGCCCTCCGGCCAAGCCCAGTTTGAGCGCCGCGGGAAAGCCGGGGATGTATACGGGTATGCTGCCGAGAATGACGCCGAGAAAAATGCCTAAGAAAACAGGCAGGACACGCGGATGCTCCAGGGCCTTCGCCGAGTTGCCCAGAAAAGCGGCGGCGCGCTCCAGGTCTTTCGCCCCGCCCACGCAGAACAGGCTGTCCCCGTAATGCAGGCGGGTCGCGGGGGTTGCGGCCAATTCCACTCCCGCTCTGACGAGGCGCGTTATCGCGACGCCGAATTCCGGCGTGAGCCAGAGGCGTTGCACGGTTTTTCCGGCGGCCTCGCTCTTGCTGAGCAAAAGCCGGCGCTCTTCCGGCCGCCCCGGAAGAGCGCCGGCTTTTGCCTCGTCGGGCGGGCCGATAAGAACGCTCATTTTTTCCATTTGCGGGCCGTCGCCCACGGCGCTCAGCAGCATGCCTTCCGCGAGCGCGGTTTCCGGCGCGGGCGCGCGGGCTCTCTCCTCTCCCGCTGCCTTTATCCAGGAAAGGGCGGCCCCGTCCGGATGAAGGCCAAAAAAATCCCGGAGCGACATCCCGAAAACATCCGCGTTGCGCACGACAAAAGTCCGCCGCCGTAGCGGAGGGTTCCAGAGGGCTTCGATCCCGCGCAGTGTTTCCAGTTCCCGGCCGGGCTGTATGCGGAAGAGAAGACGAAGCAGCAGCAGCGTGAGGATGAGGCCGAGAAAGCCGAAGGGATAGGCGGCGGCGTAGGCCATTCCCGCTTCCGCCACGGCCGCGGCCGCGGCCTCTGGAGGCATGGCCTCCGCGAAAACCTGCGAGGAGGCGGCCAGCGACGGCGTGTTGGTGACGGCGCCGCAGAACATCCCCACGGCGGCGGGCGCGGGCAGGCCCAGGGCCCGGGACAGGCCGAAGGAGATGAGCAGGCCGGACAGGACGACAAGCACGGCGAAAAGGTTCAGCGACAGGCCGCGCCTGCGCAGGGAGGCCGCAAAGCCGGGGCCGACCTGCATTCCCACGGCGTACACGAAGAAGATAAGTCCGAACTCTCTCACGAATTCAAGAATTTCCGGCTCCACCCTCATGCCGCAATGCGCCAGGGCCAGACCGCTGAAAAGAACGCCTCCGACGCCCAGCCTTATGCCCCGCACCCGCACGCTGCCGAGAGCCAGGCCCAGCGCTGTGACCAGGCACAGGGCCACGACGGCCTGGGCCGCGCCGGGATCGCTGAAAAGCCGGGTAAACCAGAGCACGTTTTCTTCCTTAACCTGGATAGACCATTCCCAGGCGCTTCAATTTCTTGCGCAGTCCTTCGCGGGTGATGCCCAGGCGCCGCGCGGCCTCGGATTTGTTGCCCCCGCAGTCTCCCAGGGTTTGCCGGATGAGTTCCCTTTCCGCGTTTTGCAGGCTGAGCCGGGCCTGAGAGGGCGGGGCGCTCCTTTCATCGGCTTCCGGAATTTTTTCCTCCAGGGCTTTTTCCGGCGGATTTACTGACTTGCTGGTGTAATTCATGAGGCGCCGGATAATTCCGACGTGCAGATCCGGGTATTTGCGCAGTTTGCGGGAGAGGCCAGCGGAGGCGCTGATCCAGGCGGGCTGGGGCAGAGGAGTGGCCCCGGCTTTTTCCGACTCTTTTTCTTCGGCGAGGCCGCGGAGCCGGGCCGAGAGATCCGGGCGGCCGATTACGCTGGAGGGGGTCAGCAGGGCGGCCCGCTCCACCTCGTGTTCCAGCTCCCGCACGTTCCCCGGCCAGGGATATTCTTCCAGCAGGCGCAGGGCCTCCGGCGCGAAGCGCATGGGCTTGAGGCGGTAGCGCAGGGTGGCGCTTTCCAGAAAACTCGCGGCCAGCGGGGCTATATCAGCGCGCCGTTCGCGCAGAGGGGGCAGATGCAGGCGGATGACGTTGAGGCGGAAAAATAAATCCCGGCGGAAGCTTCCCTGGGCGCAGGCTTCTTCCAGATCGCGGTGCGTGGCCGTGATCAGGCGCAGATCCACGCTTATGGGCCTGCGTCCGCCCACGCGGACCACGCCGCCGCTTTCCAGCACTTTCAGAATCTTGGCCTGGCTTTCCAAGGGCATGTCGCCGATTTCATCCAGAAAAAGAGTCCCTCCGGAGGAGGCTTCAAAATGTCCGATGCGGGCGCTGACCCCGGAGGCCACGCCCTTTTCTATGCCGAAAAGCTCGCTTTCCAGAAGAGGGGCTGGAATGGCCGCGCAGTTGAGGCTGACCAGGGGGAAGCGGGCGCGGCTTCCGGAGTAGTGGATATATTGGGCTATCAGCCCCTTGCCCGTTCCCGTCTCTCCGGTAATGAGCAGGCTGACCGGCACGTCGGCCACGCGCTCTATCTGCCGGAAGACGGTCTGCATGGCCGGGCTTCTGGTCATGCCGGCAGTCTGGCGGATTTGCCGGATGAGGTCGCGGCGCAGGCCGGTGTTTTCCTGTTCCAGCCTGCCGGCGCGCTCTTCCTGGGCGGCGCGCAGGGCGGACAGCTCGGCCACCAGCGAAGCCAGCCTCTCCTCGCGATCTTCCAGAACGCCGAGCATGCTTTCCAGAGCGCCGATTTTCAGGAGCCCGGCGGCATCAGCCTCGGCCCGGCCCGCGCGCAGAGCCTCCCTGGCCTCCTTGTGGCGCCCGGAGCTTATATGTCCGCATAATTCCTCAAAGAGGCTCACCGGCAGATCATTCATTCACGCTTACCAGCACTTCAAGGATATTGCGTCCGTCCTCGCGGCTGTAGCGCGGATTTTCGCCCATGTTTCTTACCAGCAGCAGCCCGGCCCCGCCGGGAATGCCCAGCTCGAAGCGGTTTTGCAGGTCCGGAAGATTCGCCGTCAGGGGATTGAAAGGAGGGCCCCAATCCTCAAGGCGCAGGAAAAGGCCGTCCGCCGCCGCATCCAGCGTGACCTCGGCCCTGCCTTCCCCTCCCTGGTAGGCGTGCTTGAAGATATTGACGAAAAGTTCCTCCAGCACCACTTGCGCTCTGAAGACCAGAGAATCAGGCAGTCCGGCGTTTTTGGCGTTTTCGTCCACAAGATCCAGGAGTTCGGGCAACTGCTCCAGAGAGGTGAAGGAACGGGTCAGATTCACGGTTTTTTCTCCGGGGCGGCCTTGAAAAAGCGCAGGGCTTCTTCAGGCGTGCCTGTCACCTGGATGATCTTGTCGAAGCCGGTGAGGGCGAAAACCGAGCGCACATTCTCGTTAAGGCCGGAAAAAATCGTCCTGCCCCCGGCTTTCTGCGCTTCTTTATGGGCCAGCAGAAAGCAGCGCAGGCCCATGCTGGCCACGTAGCTCAGGCCGGAGCAGTCCAGCAGCAGGTTGGGGGGGCCGGCGGTCAGGGCGCTTTGAATCTCCGCCTGCACTTCGCCCGCCTGGGTGGCCTCCAGCCGTCCTTCCAGGGAGATCAGGGTGTGGTTTTCTCCGGGGGTGCTTTTAATATTCATCAAAATTTCCTTGTCCTGTACCGCCGGCTCAGCGCCGGGCAAAAGCCAGCATGGTAATGTCGTCAAAGGGAGGAGCCTCTCCCCGGAAGCTTTTTATATCTTCAAAAATATCCGCGAGCAGCTTTTGCGGGGAGCAGGCTCTTTTTTCCCGCAGAAGGAGGAGCAGCCGCTCCTCGCCGTAAAGCTCTTCCTTTTCGTTGACGGCTTCGGTCACGCCGTCGGTGTAGAGCAGGCAGAGTTCTCCCCTGGACAGGGTATGGGTGAAAGAGCTGTATTGCAGGCCGGGCATGACCCCCACGAAGGGGCCGCTGTTCCCTTCCAGGGGGCGGACGGGGAGGGCGCCTCCGGCCAGATAGGGAGGGTTATGCCCGCCGTTGGCGTATTCGAGGCGTCCGCTCCGGGGGTCGTACAGGGCCAGGAAAAGAGTGACGAACATGGTGCTGGGATTATGGGCTTCCAGAAGCTCGTTGATTCTGTTCATGGCCTCGCCGGGGGGTGAGCCGCTGTTCAGGACCGAACGCGCCAGAGTGACGGTGACGGCCATGAACAGGGCCGCCGGAACGCCCTTGCCGGAAACGTCGCCTATGATAAAGGCGTAACGCCCGTCGGGCGTGGTGAAAAAGTCGTATAAATCCCCGCCTGTTTCCCGCGCCGGCTCCAGCAGGGCGTGGGAGTCCAGTTCCGGGCCGCGCGGGGCCTGCTCCGGCGGGGAGAGTATGCCCAGCTGTATGTCGCGCGCCGCGTTCAGTTCCCCCTGCATGCGATCTCTGGCCCCGGAGGCTTCCACGAGCGCGCGGATGTTGAGATTGAGCCGCTCGCCCATGGAGGCGAAGGCCCGCGCCAGATCTCCCACTTCATCCTTCCGCTTCAGGGGCAGATCCCGGATCAGGGAGGAGGCGGCGTCAGGGGCGGAAAAATCAGTGCCCGGCAGGAGGGCTATCTTTTGCAGAACCAGCCGCAAGGGGCTCAGAACCCGGCGGAGGAGAAGGAAGCCGGCCATAAGGCTGAGCAGGGCCAGGCTCAGGCTTTGCAGGATGAGCCGGGCGAGAAGGGCTTCGGAGGGGGAGCTGATTTCCCGCAGGGGAGCGGCCAGCACGGTGAACCAGCCGAAAGGCTTGGAATACCCGGCCACGGCCAGGAGTTCTTCTTCCCTTCCCTGCCCGCGCCGTATGGGGAATACGGCTTCGGCCCGGCCGCCGGCCAGGGCTTCCGCCAGCAGCGGCTTCAGGGCGTCCAGCTCATTCCGGCCGAAGACTCCCCGTCCGGCGAGAATCCCGCCCCCGGAGTCCAGCAGGGCGGCAAAGCTTCCCTCGTGCAGGCTCATGGAGGAGAATTTTCTCTCTATGCCCAGGATCAGGGTCATAGTGGTCTCGTCCACCTCGTCTTCCAGAGCCTGCATGGAGATGGAGCTGAAGATCACGGAGTCCGCCGCCGGCAGGAAGTAGAGGAAGGTCAGGCCGCGCTCCGGCAGGCGGTAGATGGCGAAATCGCCGGCCGGGTGGAGAAGGTCCAGAATTTCCTCCAGGGTGCGCCCCTTGATGTCCGTGAGTCCGGGGCGCAGTCCCGGAAGCTCTTGCAGGAAACCCACGAGTATTCCCTCCGCCCGGTATTCGGCTTCCTGCGCTTTTTGCAGTTGCAGCAGCAGTTGGAGGGCGGCCGGGTCTTTTTCCTTCTCCAGGCGGGCGCAGAGGGAGGCGAAGCTGCGGGCGGCCCGGCGCAGGGTTTCCCTCCCGCGCACGACGCTGCTCACTTTGGAGGAGTTCAGATGGATGAAGCCGGAGTTTATGTTTTCTTCCGCCAGTTGTATAGCGGAGGAAAAGTCCTGCCTGTCCGCCCGCAGAGAGGTTTCGCCCACGTAAAAGTAGGTGATGACCAGGGCGGGAACGAGCACTCCCGCCAGAGAGGCCAGGAGCAGGAGAGAGAGCTTGGAGGAGAGCGTCAATCGCATAGTCCGCATCCGGCGTGGTTATTTATAGAATTCGTCCACCGCGGCCAGAATCTCCAGGGGGATGTTCCAGCCTATGAGCGCGGCCGTGCGCAGATTGACCGCCAGACTGAGGGTGCTTTCAAAGCGCTGGGACAGGCTGCGCGGCTTTTTGCCGTTCAGTATTTCCTCCAGCAGGGCGGCGCTGAAGCGCCCCTCGTCCACCAGATCGCTCTGGGCCACGCTCATGAGCACCCCGTAGGCCACGGCCGAGGAGCCTTCCTGAGTGAAGGTCGGCACCCGGATTTTGAGCAGGGGAGAGAGCAGATCCGGGATATATTCCGGCAGCATGCCGTTGTTGTAGCCTATATAGACGGCGTCCACCCCCTGCTCCGCCAGCCGTTCGTGGCAGTCGCGGAGGTTGCGCGCGGCCACGGAGGCGTCTTCAATGTCGAACATGGAGGAGCAGCGCACCAGTTCCACTCCCAGATTCAGCGTTTCCCGCTCTATCTCGTCAAAAGAGATGCCGCTGCGGCCCGAGGGGGTGTCTTCGTAAGCTATGCCCAGGCGCTTGAAGGCGAAAATATCGTGAAAGACCCGTATCTGGCGCGCGAAGCGGCCCGGCTCGATCACCGCCAGCAGGTTGTCGCGCCCGGAGTCCTCCACCGAGGAAATGATGCCGGCTTCCACGGCGTTGGTCACTGAAGAAACCAGCACCGGCACCGTGAACTCGGCCGAGGAGAAATCCTGCCCCGCCCAGGTGCCGAAGGCCAGGATACAATCGATATCCGCGCGTTTACGGATGCGCTCAAGCAGCCTGTCCTTGTTGCGGCCGCGCTGTTCCGTGTTCCAGCCTGCGGAATAAAAAGCGTCCTCCACGAACTCCAGCCTGTCCCCGCCGGCGTTTTTCGCCGCCCAGGCCCAGAGAGGAGCGAGGTCGGCATCGTCCTCGTCCAGGGGGACATCGCCGTCGGCGATAAGCCCGCGCTCCGCCAGCCCCTTGAGCATGCCCTGGAAAATAACCTGATAATCCTTGAACGGGCCTCCCGTCGCCAGGGCAAGGCGCATTTTCGGCGGCTTGGCCGGGGCGGCCGCAAAAGCCGGCGCCAAGCTCTGCCCGAGGCAGAAAGCCAGGCAGAGCGGCAGTAATATTGACCAGAGGCGGACTTGGGCGGCGATTCTCAAAATTATTTTCATAGGCGCATATATTTTTTTGGCAGGTTAGCTTCTTTCAGATTGTTTTACAACAGGATAAGGAGGGTTTTTCAATCCCGGCCGTCCGGAAACAGGCCGGGATTGTCCGCCAGGGCGGGGAGCCAGCCGGGCAGGCGTTCGGAGCTGGGGACTATCTCCTCGTAATGAAAGGGCAGAGTGGCCGCGAAAGCCGCTTTTCCGGGCATGGCGGCCAGACGCTCCAGCGTGTCCGCGCCGAGGCCGCCGCCCGCCAGTATATCCACCGGGGAGGCGACCCGGCAGGGTTCCTCCGGCTCGCCCCCGCGCTCGGGGAGCGGGGTTTCCTCCCGGAGGCGCAGGGGGATGAAGCCGCCGATCATCGCTCCGGCGGGCGCGTGTTCCAGTTTTTCGGCCAGGGCTTTTTCCCCGCTGCGGCTCAGGGCGCGCATGACTCCCCGGCGCATGTTTTCCAGATAGCCTATCTGGTAGACTCCGCCCCGGCAGAGCAGGCCCCTGGCCAGGGCCAGGGCGCTGAAAGAAATCAGCAGGCCGGGAAGAATGCGGCGTTGGGCCAGGGCGGCTTCCAGGGCGCCGGGCTCCAGGTCCAGGCGTATGGAGCCGTCCGCCGAGAGCAGGCGACGGCAGGCCGCGTCGGGGGAAAGGGGGCGGAAGTTTTTCCGCCGGTCTATGCCCCAGAAGAGAAAACTTCCGGAGGAGAGGCCGCGTCCTTGCCGGTCCAGATTCCAGCAGCCCATGACCTCGTTGAGTTCATGCAGCAGATTCACGGATACTTCAGGTTCCAGCAGGCAACGGATCAGGGAATGGGGGCGGAAAAGATCCCGGCGTATGATCTCCAGGCTGAACAGGGTCATGTCCAGGGAGATCAGGGGCGGCGGGGGAGGGAGAGAAGGGGCGAAAAGCCGCTCCCAGAGCAGGCTGTTCATGACCGTGGCCTGATCTCCGTAGGATTTCTGCTCCAGAACCCGGGGGTGGCAGAAGACTTCCGCCAGCAGGCGGCGCGCGGCGGCGTTTTCGGCCGGCGTAAGCCGGCCGCAGTCCGGGCTGGAGAGGACGGCTTTCTCCAGCAGGCGGCGCGGCTGATCCGGAGTGAAGGCTTCGCGCAGGCTCAGGGGTACCCAGCGGTGCTTGTCGGGCAGCACGGGGAGGCGTCCGGGCCTGACGCTTTGCGCCCGCCCCCGTCCCAGCAGTATGCCGCGCGGGTGGCCGAAGCTGTTGCCGGGCATGCAGCCCCAGGCCAGCACCGGAACGGCCGGGATATTTTCCTTCAGGCCGCGCAGGGCGAAAATAATATCCCCTTGGGAGAACTCGGGGTGAAAGTCCGGCCCCAGATGGTTGGCGGTGAGGGCGCGAAAGTCTCTTTCCAGAGCCAGGGCGATTTTTTGGCCCAGAGCCGGAGAGAGAAGGCCGGAAGCCAGGCTCCGGGCCAGGGCGATCACATCCTCTCCGTCCTGCGGGGGAGAAGCGGCGGGCGGAGAGCAGGCGCTCAGCTCCTCCAGGGTCATGTCCCCCATAGCCTCCACAAAAGCCAGGGCCTCCGGAATGCGCCGGCGGATCTGCTCCAGGCAGGCCGAAGCCGTTTGTTTTTTGTCCATCAAAATTTCCTTTATGTTCCGGAAGCTTTTCTTTTTACGTTTCTTTTGTCGCGGCCGGCGCCCTTTTTGCCTCAAGCGCTGGCTGTATCCAGAGGGAGTAAAGCAGAAAGGCCAGTCCGGCCAGACCTGTGGCGATTCCGGCCCTGAGGGCCAGGCGCTGGGCGCCCAGAGTGGCGAGGAGTATGCCCACGCACAGGGGGCCGAGCATCTGCCCCAGGCGCTCCAGGGTATTCAGTATGCCCATGGAGACTTCCTCCCCCAGGCGGCCGGCCAGGCGCAGCCTCAGCATGCAACTGCTCTGTCCGGGAAGGTTGCAGCCGGTGGCCAGCCCCAGAAAGACGGCCGCGCAGACGGAGGCGGCCGTCGGGGGCAGCAGGGCGAAGCCGCCTATGGCCGCGGCGCCGGCCGCTCCCCCCATAAAGACCAGCAGGGGCTTGTGCCGGGGCGCGCTCCAGATATTTTCAATGCGCGGCCCCGCATAAATGACGATCAGGCAGTAGAGCAGGAAAACCCGCCCTATGTCGGCCTGGGGCACGCCGGCGTCGTGCAGGAATACGGGCAGAAGGAAATTGAGCAGGCCCACGCTCAGGAAAGAGCCCGGAAGCAGGCTGAACAGGGCCAGAGCCAGGAAGGAGGGGTCTGCGGCCAGGGCGCGGATCTGCCGCCACTGCGTCGCCCCTTCCGGCTTGGCGGAGGAGGGCTCCTGAGGAGGCGCGGCTTTCCGCCGCCCCGGCCCCCGGCCGAAAAGCAGGAAGGGCAGTATGGCCAGGGCGAGCAGAATCAGGGAGGAAACGCCGAAGACCCTGGCATAGCCCAGGGAATCCGCCAGCATTGCCCCCAGGGAGCTTCCGCAGAGGGAACCGGCGTAGACTCCGGCGAAAATGAAGGCCAGTTTTCCCTCTTTTACCGCCCCGGCCTGGGGGGGGAGTATGATCAGGCCGTAACCCGCGCCGGCCAGAGCTCTGGCCAGGATGAACTGCAGCGGGCCGGAGGCCAGCATGGAGGCCAGGCAGCCCAGAGCGGTCAGGCAGAAGCCGCAGGTCATGGGCGGGACAAGGCCCCGGCGTTTGGTCCAGATGCCGGCGATGAAAATGCCGCATCCGGCCAGGAGTATTTCCACGGAAACAGGCATGCCCATGAGCGCCGGGTGCATGGCCCCGCTTCCGGAAAATTCTTCCATGCGCAGGGGGATAAAGGAAATGGACATGTCCACGCCCAGCACGGCCAGAAAGAGCAGGGCGCGGAGCAGGGGGCTGAGGGGGAGCGCGGCCTGTTCCGGCCCGGAGCCGCTCTTTTCCGCTCCCGCTCCGGTATAGTGGAAGACCAGGAAAAAGCTTTCGACCATGAGCATCAGGGAGATCACCACCAGGGTGAGCACATTCATAACCAGGGTGCGCAGTCCTTCCCTGTAGGCCTCGCGGGAGTGCCCCACCAGCACGCCCCAACCCTGAAAGGCGGAGTCCTGAAGTGAGCTTTTCCAGGCCTGCCCGGAGGAGAGGCCCGGACTATCCGCCGGCAGGAGCAGAGGGAGGCGGGAAGAGAGCTCCCGCGCCGGTTCCGTGCCCGGAAGATGGCTGGAAACCGTCACCCGCCCCCGCGGGTCGAGCAGGTTCAGGATGACGGATTGATCCGGAGTGTTTTCGCTCATATTCCGCAGGTACTGATCCATGTTGCCCATGTTGCCCAGAGAGGCTCCCACCAGAAAAAGCTTGTTCAGATCCTCGCTCAGGGCGCGCCCGGTGCTCAGGGCCAGGGAGCGCGAGGCCAGGGTGTAATAGTCCAGATATATGCGCAGGGAGTGGAAGGCGTTGACTCCCATAGTCAGGAGGAAAAGCCCCAGGCAGAGGGAGGGCAGGCGCTTGCGCCGGGCCGGGAGGGAAAAGAGGCCCAGGAAAAGGGGCAGGAAGAGCAGGGCCAGGGCCGCCGCCGCCAGGACGGCCTGCGGGAGCAGGATGCGGCGCAGCAGTTGGAAGGCGGTTTCGGCAAAGCCGGAAGAAGGCAGGCTCACGGCCGTATAGCCCGCGATTTCCCCGTCCGTCCGCTTTATGGGGAGGATGAGGTTGAGCCGCCCGGCTTTTTCTTCAACCCGCGTTTCGGAGGCGGCAACGCGGCCGGAAGCTCCGTCCTCCGCCGCTCCGGCTCCGGAAATTTTCATTATGCCCCCGCCGCCCAAGGAGGAGACCAGTTCCCCGTCCGGCAGAAACACGGCCAGGCCGCTGGCCGCCGGCAGATCCCGCGCCGCCTTGTCCAGCAGGCGATCCAGGCCCATGAAGCGGCGCAAGTTTTTGCCCAGGCGCAGGCCGGTGGAAATTTTCATGTTCAGGGTGGAAGCGCTCATGGAGGCCAGGGAGACGGTCTGGCCGCGGATCTCGCGGCGCAGGCCGTCATAGAGCAGGCCGTCGTAGAGGGTCAGGCTGATCAGCAGAATGATCGCCCAGCCGGAGGCCAGGGAAAGGGCATAGTTTCCGCGTGTCAATTTTGTTTGCATGTGTCGGTTGTCGCCGGTTTCTTCAGGCTCGGCCGCGCCCGTTGTTACGCCCCGGCAAGCGCCGTTGGCAGATTTCTTGCAAAGAACTATAATAATAGCTTGCTTTTGTACAGCAAAAATGCTTTGTTTTGATGCAGACAATCATTTTTAGGGAGAAGGCATGGGCATAGAATCCGCGCAGTTTACCCCCGGAGGCGTCGGGGCGGGCTTGGGGCAGGGCTTGCAGATGGAGGGTCTGAGCAGGGGTATTTTTATGGGATCTGAAGTGGTCAAGGCCGACAATCCCATGTCCCTGCTGGCCGACGCCGCGGAAGAGCTGACTTTCAGCCTCTCGGAAAGCCAGGAATTCAAGCTGGACGAGCGCAAGGAAAAGGTCGGGAGCTCCCGCTCCCTCGACTTCATTGAAGCCGCGCGGAGAGTCCTGCAACAGCTGGATGAAAAGGCCGGGCGCGCCCTGAATCATCTGGAGAGGCTCTGCAAAACCAAGAACAATATGGAGCTTGCCGATCTTATGTCGGCCTTGGGCGAAGCTCTGGAGAGAGAAGGAGCGGGCCGGGACGCGGCGGACGAGTTCACCCTGCTGCTCGGGCTTAAGGAGCGCCTGGGGGGCGGGCATCCTCTGGCCGGGACTCTGGATTCAGCTCTGGAAGCCCTGGCCGACAAGGAGCCGGCGGCCATAGCCTCCGGTCTGGCGGTGGACTTTTCCGCCAGGGATTTCGCCGATCTGGGGGAAGGGCGGGAACTGCGCGGCGTGTACCGGGGCGTGGTGGCCGATTTTACCTCTCCCCGCGACGTGCTGACCCGTCTTCTGAAGCAGTTCGGGACGGATCATCTGGACAAGGGACTGGATTTTCTGATGACCACCCTGGGGCATGAGATGTCTTCAGCCGCGCCTTCGGCGGAAAAAGCGCAGCTCAAGGCCCTGACCGGGGATCTTTCCGCGGTGCGCGTGCTCGGCATAGTCCATGCCAGATGCTCTTTCCTGCTGGATCGCCTGGAGCAGGCGCACGGCGTAAAAAGCCCGCTCGCGCCCGGAAAGCTGCTGGACGGGGTTCTGGCTCTGCGCGACAGTAAATATGTGGGCAGCCAGGATTTTGAGCGCCTCGTTTATTTGGCCGCCGTTCCGGATACCGAACGCAAGGTGTTGTTTCTGCAAGATATGTTGCAGGAGCTGCGGGATTTGCCCGATCTGTTCTACGACGGGCACGAAACGCGCCTGCGGGTGCAGGACGCGGCCCAGACGGCCCTGGATGAGGCCGTGAGACGGGAAGAAGAGGAGTTGGGGTTCTGATATGCTTGCAGATCACGTTGTGGCTGAATTCGGGAGACGCATGGGCCTGCCGGAGCTTTCGCTCGAAGCGGGCAGACCCGTGCAGTTGCATATTTCCGGCAGTGGAACCCTCTTTCTGGAGAGCGCGGAGGGAGAGGTTTTTCTCTACCTCGCGCGGAGCTTCCCCCCCTACGATCGGGAAGCGCCGCGCCGCGCCCTGTTGCTCTGCCGGCCGGATCTGCCCCGGCCTTTTCAGGTCTATGCCGGATTATACAAGGAAAACACACTGCTCTTCCTGGCGCGTTTTCCCGAAGAGCGATTTTCGGTGCAAACCCTGGAGCAGGCCGTGCCCGTGCTTTCCGCTCTTCTGGATCAGGCCCTGAGCGGCTAGGCTGAACAGACCGGAGGGGAAAAATACTATGGACAATATGCGGGTCACTTATGATTTGAGTCGCGGCATTCAGGATATTCTGCCCTTCGAGCGGAGTTCCCTGCCGGGCCGGGCCTCTCTGGCCCCCGCCGACATGCCGCGGTCGGCTCTTCTGGCCAATCTTTACGCCGAGCGCAACTGCGCGGCCATAATAAGCGCCTTTCTGCGTCCCTCGGTACGCAACCTGGAAAACCTGAGTCCGGAGCGCCACCGCCGTGGCCTGCGCGCCTGCAGGGACGAGCTGAAGGATGAGGATGATCCCGCCCTGGCGGCCCTGGGCGCTTTGTTGCAGGAAGACTGCGAACGCCTGGATCTTCTGGAATCCTTCCAGGGCCTTCTCCTGGCGGGCTGACAGGGAAGGAGCCGATGAGTTCGCTTGAACATATCGAGTCCCTGGAAGTTCTCGGCCATGTGTATTTCAGGCAGGGAAAGCAGGCGGAGGCGCGCACGGTTTTTGAGGGCATTCTGGCTCTTCTCCCGGATAATCCGGTGGCGCTCAAGCATTTGGCGGTTCTGGCCCTGGAGCGGGGAGAAGGGGAGGAGGCTTTGCGCCTGCTGGAGATTTATGCCGTAGCCCACGACGGCGGCCGGGAGGAAGAAGCCGTGCAACTGCTGCGCGTCCAGGCTCTGCGCCTGACGGGACGGGAGCCGGAGGCGAAGAAGATTTTCAGATCCTTGCTCGAAGCGCAGCAATCCTGAAGAAAAAAAAGCGCTTCCCGCCCGCCGCCCGGCGGCGGGTTCAGGCGTGAACTTTTTTTCGTGAACGTTTTCAAGGAGACCCTCAGTTATGTCGGCTTTTTCCGCCAGAAACATTGTGCGCGGGGTGATCCGGCACAATGACCTGACTATGGTGTTCGTGCTGGTGCTGGTCTTCGCCATGATGATCGTGCCCCTGCCCACGCCGGTGGTGGATCTGCTCATAGGCATCAACATCGGAATTTCCTTCATCATCCTGATGATGGCCATGTATGTGGCCTCGGCCCTGGAGTTTTCGGTTTTTCCCACCATGCTGCTTTTCACCACTCTTTTCCGGGTGGGGCTGAACATCACCACCACCCGTCTTATCCTGTTGCAGGCCGATGCCGGCGAAATTATCGAAACTTTCGGCGAATTCATGGTCGGCGGCAACTTCGTTGTGGGCGGCGTGGTTTTTCTTATCCTCACCGTGGTGCAGTTCATCGTCATTTCCAAGGGCTCGGAACGCGTGGCCGAAGTCGGGGCCCGTTTCACCCTAGACGCCATGCCGGGCAAGCAGATGAGCATTGACGCGGATTTGCGCGCCGGCGCCATTGACATGGAGGAGGCCAAACGCCGCCGGGACAGGGTATCCAACGAAAGCAGCCTGTACGGAGCCATGGACGGCGCCATGAAGTTCGTCAAGGGCGACTCCATCGCCGGCATCTTCATTACGGCCATCAATCTGGTGGGCGGGATCATCATCGGCGCCACCCAGATGGGCATGACCGCCGGGGAAGCCGTGCAGCGCTTCGGCATACTCAGCATAGGCGACGGGCTGGTTTCGCAGATTCCCTCCCTGCTCATCTCCATTTCCGCGGGCATCATCATCACCCGCACCGGCGGCGACAATGCCGACGGGCTGGGCAGCCAGGTGGGCGGCCAGATTTTTTCCCAGCCCAAAGCCCTTACCCTGGCGGGGGGGCTGGTGGCCGTCATGGCCATTATCCCCGGTTTTCCCAAGCCGCAGCTCATCATGCTCGGCACGCTCATCTGCTCCCTGGGTTTCGTGCTGCTGCGCATGAACAGGCAGGTGCAGGGCGGAGACAGCCGGGAAGATCTGAACAAAACCCTGGCCCCCACGGTGGGCCCCAAAGAGGCGCGGACGCGGCCAGGCGACGAATTCGCCCCCACCGTGCCCATACTGCTGGATATTTCCAAGGAGCTTGAGGGCGCCCTCAGCTACGACAGCCTGAACGAAGAGATGATTTCCCTGCGCCGGGCGCTTTATTTTGACCTGGGCGTGCCTTTTCCGGGCATCAACCTCCGGACCAACGAAAGTCTCGCCGCCCTTTCCTACGCCCTGCTGATCCATGAAGTGCCGGTAGCCAGGGGAAACCTGGAAAAAAACATGCTCCTGGTGCGGGAAACGCGCGCCAATCTGGAAATGCTCTCTCTGGAAGTGCGTGAAACCGAACAATTTCTGCCGGACGTGCCTTCGCTGTGGGTGGACGGGAGCAAGGGAGAGCTGCTGGAGCGGGCCGGCATAGGTTGCATGACCCATCACCGCGTTCTGGCCTACCATCTCTCCCTGATGCTCACCCGGCACGCCTCCGAATTCATCGGCCTGCAACAGGCCAAGTTTCTGCTGGACCGTATGGAGGGAGTGGCGCCGGACCTGGTGCGCGAGGCCACCCGGCTGCTGCCGGCGCAGAAAATAGCCGAGATCTTTCAGCGGCTGGTGCGGGAGCGCGTTTCCATACGCAACCTGAGCGCCATTCTGGAAGCTCTGGTGGATTGGGCCGGGCGGGAGAAGGATATAGTGCTGCTTACCGAGCAGGTGCGCGGCGCCCTCAAGCGCCAGATAAGCTACATGCACTCCGGCGGCCTGAACATACTCCCGGTGGTGCTTCTGAATCCGGACGTGGAGGATCTGGTGCGCAAATCCATACGCCAGACTTCCTCCGGAGCCTATCTGGCCCTTGCCCCGGAGTCGAGCCGCGCCTTTCTTGCCGCCCTGCACAAGGAGACCGACGCCGCCATGGAACGCAAGCAGACCACCGTGCTGCTGACTTCCATGGATATACGCCGCTATGTGCGGCGGCTTATTGAGCCGGAGTTCTACGATCTGCCCGTGCTTTCGTACCAGGAGCTTACTCCGGAAATAACCACTCAGCCCATAGCCAGGGTGAAACTGTGATCTCTCCCGTGGAGCTTACCATACAGGTATGCTATCTGGTGCTTATGCTTTCCTTGCCGGCCATTGTCGTGGCTTCCGTCACCGGGCTCATGGTCAGCCTGTTCCAGGCCGTCACCCAGTTGCAGGAGCAGACCTTGAGCTTCGGAATCAAGCTGATCAGCGTGATCGCGACCATAGTGCTCACCTCCAGCTGGCTGGGAGGAGAGCTGCTGCGTTTTTCCCGGAATATTTTCGACGGATTTTACCTTATGGTGCATTGAACCGCCGTGTTTGATTTTTCAGATACGTCATATTTCATGCAGGGAATCCTGCTTTTCGCGGGTTACATCCGCCTGCTGACCTTCTTTTTTTTTGTGCCTTTCATGGGCGGCGAAGCCGTGCCCGGCCAGGCGCGCATAGCCATGTCCTTCATGCTTTCGCTTTTCGTCTACCCCACGGTGGCGGGGCTGACTCCGCCGGGAGGAGGCTCGGCGGTACTTCTTGTCTGGTTGTTGTTCCTCATAGGGAAAGAACTGCTGGTCGGGCTCATTCTGGGTTATGCGGCCAGCCTGATCTTCTGGGTCATGCTCTCCACCGGCTTTATCCTGGATAACCAGCGCGGGGCGGGCATGGGACAGGTCACGGATCCGGCCAGCGGCGAAAGCACCTCGCTCTTCGGGGGCTTTCTGCATGAGATTTCCATATACCTGTTTTTCAGCACCGGAGCTTTTATCCAGGTCATAGTCCTGCTGCTGGCCAGCTACGAGATCTGTCCTCCGGGCTTTGCGGGCGCCCCTCTGGTTGTGGAAGGCATACCCCTGTTTCTCATGAAGCAGTTCTCCAGCCTTATGGTCATGGTGCTGATCTTCGCCTCCCCCATTGTGCTCGTCTGCCTCCTGAGCGATATAAGCCTGGGCATCATCAACCGTTTCGCCCCGCAGTTGAACGTGTTTTTTCTGTCCATGCCCATCAAGAGCGCCCTGGGCCTGGGCGTGATTATGCTTTATGTGGGCACTCTTCTCCCCTTGATCAACCGTGAGCTTTTCCTCATTCCGGGGCGTGCGGGCTTGTTCTGGAGGGCTCTGGGACTATGAGCGAGAAAACAGAGCAACCCACCCCCAAACGCCTGCGTGAGGCGAGGGAAAAAGGGCAGATCTGCAAAAGTCAGGAAGTGGGGGCCACGGCCGTGCTTCTGGCGGTTTTCGGAGTCTTTCTGGCCGGGGGTTCTTTTATTTGGGACAACCTCCTGCTTATGTTCGAGATCCCTCTGCACTTCATGAATCTGCCTTTCACAATGGCCCTGCCGACGGCGGCGGGCGAGGTGGCCATGACGGGCCTCAAACTGATCGCCGTGGTTCTGGGAACGGCCATAGCCGCCGGTCTGGCCGCCAACCTGATTCAGGTGGGGGTGCTCATCAGCATCAAGGCGATCACGCCCAAATTGGACAAGCTCAACCCCTCCCAGTGGTTTAAAAAGACCTTTGCCGTGAAAAATCTGGTGGAACTGATCAAGACCATAGTCAAGACCCTGATCATAGCCTGGGTGGTCAAAATAGCCATGGAAGACAATATAGGCCGTCTTCTCAGCCTTCCCTACGGCGACCTCGACTCCATACCCCCGATTGCCGGCTCCCTTTTCGCTTCGCTGATTTACAGCGTGGCTCCGGTTTTTCTGGCGGTCGCGGCCTTTGACTATTTTTTTCAACGCTGGCAGTACATCAAGGGGTTGCGTATGAGCAAGGATGAAGTGAAGAGGGAATACAAGGAAATGGAGGGCGACCCGCAGATCAAGGGCAAGCGCAAGCAACTGCATCAGGAGATGGCCATGTCCAACACTCTGTCCAATGTGCGCAAGGCGCAGGTGGTGGTGACCAACCCCACGCAGGTGGCTGTGGCGCTCATCTACGACGAAAAGAACACTCCCCTGCCGATCGTCGCGGGCATGGGCGAAGGTCTGCTGGCCCAGCGCATTATCGAAATAGCCAAGGAGGAAGGCATTCCGATCATGCAGAATGTGCCTCTGGCCCGCGCCTTGCTGCGTGACGGAGTGCAGAACGAATATATACCCTCGGATCTCATCAAGCCCGTGGCCGAGGTGTTGCGCTGGGCGCGAAGCCTCCAGGGTTGAGCCGTTTTGCCCGGAGTTCTTTGTATGTCCGCTCCCGCCGCCGTTTTGCCGGAGGAACGCTGTGTCAGCCTTATAGGCATGGCCGCTTCCGGGAAGAGCAAAATGGGCGCCGAACTCGCCCGAATGCTGAATTGGGCGCATGTGGACGCGGATCACCTGATGGAAGCCGCCTACGGCTCCCTCCTGCAAAGCCTTGTCGATGCCCTGAGCAGGGATGATTTTCTGGATCTGGAGTCCACGGCCGTCCGCAACATACGGCTGCAACGCTGTATAATTTCCACCGGCGGGAGCGTGGTTTACCGCCGGGAATCCATGGAACACCTTAAAAATCTCGGCCCCGTTCTCTACATTGAAGTTTCTCTGCCCGTTATTTTGGAGCGCATATCCCGCAAACCCGACCGGGGCCTGGTCATAGGCCCGGGCCAGAGCCTTGAGGACTTGTTTAACGAGCGGCGCCTGCTCTATGAAAAATACGCCGACCTCACGGTGCGGGGGGGGAACGGCCCTGTTCACGAATACGCGGGAAAAGCGCTGGCTTTGATTCTTCAATATTTTTCCCGGGGAAGAGGCGGTGATTTATGCTGAAAGGCGCTTCCGGCTCCCCCGGAGGAGCCGGAAAGGCCGGACGGCCGGCGTTTTGGCACGCTCTGCCGCCGTCGGGCCGGGGCGGCTTCCTGGTCTTCGCGGGCGCTCTGAGCATCAGCTTCGGGCCGTTGCTGATCAAGCTGATAGACGCCGGCGCCACGAGCGCGGCTTTCTACCGCATGCTTTTCGGCGGGGTTATCCTTTTCCCGCTGGCCCTTGTACGGAGGGAGAGGCTTTGCCCCGGCCCCGGCAGTCTGCTCGCGACTCTGCTGGCCGGGGCCGCCTTCAGCGGGGATCTTTTTTTCTGGCATCGCTCAATTTTTCTGGCCGGTCCGGGGCTGGCCACGATCCTGGCCAATTTCCAGGTCTTTATCCTGGCCGCCCTGGGGGTGATCTTTTTCGGGGAAAAAGCCTCCTTCCGGCTTTTCGGCTCCATCCTGCTGGCCTTTGTCGGGCTCGTCCTGCTTTTGGAGACGGATCTGCGTCTTCTGCCGCCGGAATTGAGCAAAGGGGTTCTCTACGGCCTGATCACCTCGCTTTTTTTGTCCTGTTACATCCTGTCCCTGCGGCACAGCCGAAATCTTGCCTCTCCTCTGGGCCTTATCCCCAACATGGCCTGGGTCTGTTTTTTTTCGGCCCTGTTTCTGGGCGGGGCGCTCCTCCTTGAGGGCGGGAGTTTCAGCTTGTCCGGGCCGGGCGAGGCGGGAGCGCTGCTCCTCTATGCCCTCGGCTGCCAGGCGGCGGGCTGGCTTCTGGTCTCGGCGGGTCTGCCGCTGCTCACTCCGGGCAGGGGAGGGCTCCTGCTCATGGCCGAACCTTTGTTCGCCTTTCTCTGGGAAGCCCTGTTTCTCGGACGCCGGACAAGCCTCGTGGGCTACGGCGGCGTCATTATAACCATCTTCGCCATTTGCCTGTGCCTGAACGGAAAAGCCCGCAAGGACTGAAACGGCGATGGCGGCGGTCGCCGGTTTTCCGAAGCGTCAGCCGGAATCGTCCCGCCTGTCGCTCCCGGCGCCCAGTTCCCACAGGAAGGCGTATTTCATATAGGCGTAGACCGCGCTGCTGACGGCCGCCATGAGTCCGGGGACTCCGTCCAGACAGGCGCGCTGCAGAACGAAGCGCTTGAAAAAAGCCAGGGGAGGCTTGAAAAGCAGGGAACAGAATCCCGATTTGCGGCCCCCGCGGTGATAGCTTTCCGCAATCTGCCTGGCGAGGTTTTGCGTCTGGGCCATATGGGCGCTGAAATTCTCGTAGGAATAATGCAGCAGCTCCCCGGAGCAGCGCCCGGTTTTTCCATCCACCCGCAGGACAGGATGAGGGTTGTGGCCCGCGCAGCGCGGGGCGGCGTCGCGCCTGACCAGTCTCAGCTTGCGATCCGGCTGCCAGGCGTATTTGAGAAGTTTTCCCATATAAAAGGTGCGCCGGTTGATGAGGTAGCCGGCGCAGGGGAAGCGGAGATCCAGAATCCCTTTTATGGATTCCAGAAGCTCCGGGCTCGCCACCTCGTCGCAGTCAAGGATCAGAATCCATTCGCCGCCGCATTTCCTCAGACAGGAATTGGTCTGTTCCACATAGCCCTTCCAGTGTTCCCTGAAAATGTTCGCGCCCAGGGAAGAGGCTATTTCCGTTGTTTTGTCGGTGGAGAAGGAGTCCACCAGCACTATTTCGTCAGCCAGAGGCAGCACCGCTTCCAGAGTGCGGCGTATGTTTTTCTCCTCATTGAAGGACATGAGGGCTACGGAGAGTTTCATGGGAGGCCGGCGTCCATTTCGCCGCCGGGGGAGATATAACCGCTGTTTTTGAGAATGGTGCGGGTCATGCGGACTTCCGGAGGCAGATGAGCGTCCTCGTCATCCGGGCGCAGGGGCTTGCCCGCGCCGGGCAGGCGCTCAAAGGCTCCCTCACGCTGGGCTTCCAGAATTTTTTCTTCCGCCACCAGGGCTATGGCCGTCAGGGGATGCAAGGAAGGTTTCCTTTTGTTTGCTCAACTTGTGTGCCCATTATTACCATAAAGCCCCGGAAATTTCAACCCGCGCTCCGTCCGTTCCCTCAGGCGCATAAAAGGGAGATTTCCGCTTGACGCTCCGCTTTGCCGGGCATAACTTCTGATAGTCCCTCCCTTGAGGAAGGACAATCCACCCGGCTCCTGATAAAGAAACAATGTAACTTTTCCGGAAGGTCTGCGAACGTGAGTGCTGCTGCCGACAATGCAAGCGGAGGCAAAGATTTTATCCGCGCCAGGATAGACGAGCAAATCAGAAACGGCTTTGATCCCTCGACCCTGCAAACGCGTTTTCCGCCCGAACCCAACGGTTATCTGCACATAGGCCACGCCAAATCCATCTGCCTGAATTTCGGTCTGGCCGAGGAATACGGCGGCAGATGCAATCTGCGTTTTGACGACACCAACCCGGTGAAGGAAAGCTCCGAGTACGTCAAGGCCATCATGGAAGACGTGCGCTGGCTTGGTTTCAGTTGGGGGGACAGGCTTTTCTATACTTCGGATTATTTTGAGGTCCTTTACGAGGCCGCCGAAAAGCTGATTCTGGACGGCAAGGCCTATGTGGACAGCCAGACTCAGGAAGAAATACGCCTCAGCCGCGGCACCCTTACCGAAGCGGGCAGGGAGAGTCCTTACCGCGGCCGCTCAGCGCGGGAAAACCTGGATTTGTTCCGGCGTATGCGCGCCGGGGAATTCCAGGACGGCGCCCATGTTCTGCGCGCCAAGATAGACATGGCTTCGCCCAATATCATCATGCGCGATCCCGTGCTCTATCGCATACGCCACGTGCCGCACCACCGTAGCGGAGACAGGTGGGTGATTTATCCCATGTATGACTACAGCCACTGTATTTCCGACGCCAACGAGCGGGTCACGCATTCTCTGTGTACCCTGGAATTTGAAAACAACCGGGAAATTTACGACTGGCTGCTGGAAAACCTGGGCCTGTTCCCTTCCAGGCAGACGGAGTTCGCCCGCCTCAACCTGAGCGGAACAGTGCTTTCCAAGCGCAAGCTCATTCAACTCGTCTCGGAAGGGCATGTCTCCGGCTGGGACGATCCGCGCCTGCCCACCCTGCGCGGCCTGCGCCGCCGGGGCTACACCCCGGAAGCGATCCGGGATTTCTGCTCCCGCATCGGCATGGCCAGAGCCGACAGCCGGGTGGAATACTCTCTTCTGGAGTTCTGCATCCGCGAGCATCTCAACCGCGTCGCTCCGCGTCTGATGGCCGTGCTTCACCCCCTGAAGGTCACCATTGAAAATTATCCGGAAGGGCTGGTGGAATGGTTTGATCTGCCCCTTTATCCCGAGCGCGCCGCCGGGGGCAGCCGCCGGACTCCATTCAGCCGCGAACTTTTCATCGAGCGGGAGGACTTCATGGAGTCCCCGCCGGCCAAGTTCTTCCGCCTGGCGCCCGGGCGGGAAGTCAGGCTGCGCTACGCCTATTACATCACCTGCGTCAGGGTCATACGCGATGCCGGCGGGCAGGTGAGCGAACTCGTCTGCGTCTACGATCCCGAAAGCCGGGGAGGGGAAGCTCCGGACGGACGCAAGGTCAGATCCACCCTGCACTGGGTTTCCGCCCCCCACTGCGCCAAAGCCGAAGTCCGTTTGTACGATCGCCTGTTCACTCTGGACGACCCGGACGACGTGCCGGAGGGCAAAACTTTTCTGGATGCCATCAATCCGGATTCCCTCAAGGCGCTGGAGGCCGCGCTGGAGCCGGCTCTGGCGGAATACGGGGCGGATTCCCGCGTGCAGTTCGAGCGGCTGGGTTATTTTTGCGTGGATAAAGACTCCGCTCCCGGCAGGCCGGTCTTTAACCGCATTGTGGAGCTCAGGGATTCCTGGGCCAGAATTGCCGGCAGGCAATCTTGAAGGAGGTTTTATCATGCTGTTTGCAGGAGCTTTTACCGCTTTGGTCACGCCTTTCAAAAACGGCGCCGTGGACGAGGACGGCTACCGTGAATTCATCGAATGGCAGATCGAGCAGGGGATTGACGGTCTCGTTCCCTGCGGAACCACGGGGGAATCCGCCACTCTGAGCCACGCCGAGCACGAGAGGGTGATCACTATCTGTATAGACCAGGTCAAAAAACGCGTCCCGGTCATTGCCGGGGCCGGTTCCAACAACACGGCCGAGGCCGTTTCCCTGCTGAAATTCGCCCGCAAGGCCGGGGCCGACGCCGGGCTGATGATCACCCCTTACTACAATAAACCCACCCAGGAAGGCGTTTTTCAGCATTTCAAGGCCGTCGCCGCCGCCTGCGACCTCCCGGTTTTTGTCTATAACGTGCCGGGGCGCACCGGCATGAACGTTTCCTCCTCCACCATGATTCGCATACGCAGAGAAATTCCCTCGGTAATCGGAGCCAAGGAAGCCAGCGCGGATCTCACCCAGATTGCCGACATCATGCAGGGGTGCGACGCTGATTTCATTCTGCTCTCCGGGGACGATTTCACCGCCTTGCCCATTATGGCCCTGGGAGGAAAGGGGGTGATTTCGGTTTCCGCCAACGTCGCCCCCCAAAAAGTAGCGGCCATGTGCCGGGCCTGGAAGGATGGGGACACCGCTCTGGCTGCCGGGCTGCACTATGATCTGCTTGCGCTCAATCACGCCTGCTTTTACGAAACCAACCCCATCCCGGTAAAGACTATGCTTTCCATGCTGGGCAGAATGAGCGGAGAACTGCGCCTGCCTCTGGTGCCTCCTTCCCCCGAAAACCGGGAGAAGATGCGGGAAGTTCTGCGCCGCGCCGGGCTGCTGTGAACGCCGGGCATAAGGCGGCGGGGTTGTGATGTCCATTCGCGTAAGAGTGCTTTTGATCATCTTTTTCATTGTGGCCGCCATTACGGCGACCACGCTGGTGACCAGCCTTTTTTTCGTCCGCAGCACGCTCGAGCAGACGGTGGAAAGCGATCTCAGCGTTATAGCCTCCATAGCCGACAAGCTTATTTCCAGCGAGATCAATCTGCTGAAGGCCAACGCCTCCATGGTGGCGTACGAGCTGCAGGGCGTCTCCGACGAAGATCTGCCGTGGAAACTGCGGGAGCAGGTGGAGACTTCAATCTTCATGGCTCTGACGGTCTTCGATCGCAAGGGCATATTGCTGGAATACGGCAAGGCTCCCACGCCCGCGACCCTGCTGAACAGCAGATACATGCGCCAGGCTTTTGCCGGGCAGGAGGTCATTTCCACCACCCGGCAGGATCCCAGCGGGGAGCTTGTTTTTCACGTCTGCGTGCCCATGTGGGGAGACAGGGTTCTTTCGGGCACGGTTTCGGGCCTGATTTTTCGGGATCTGCTGGCGTCTTACAAGATATGGGACACGGGCACGGTGTTCATCCTGGATGCCGAAGGCACTGTTTTGGCCAATGAGCGCACCTACATGGTGCTGGAGCGGTACAACGCCATTGAAGCCGCGAAAACCGATCCCGAGGCCCGCTCGTCGGGCGCTTTCTGCTCCCGTATGATCCGGGGCGGCAAGGGAGTGGGGAAGTTCGAGCTGTTCGGGGTGGAGCGCCTTGCCGCTTACGCCTCGGTCAGCGGTTCCAACGTGGGCTGGGTGCTGGGCGTTTCCGCGCCCCTTTCGGAGAGTCCGGCGGCGCATGTGGACAGGGGCCTCCTGCTGGCGGGGCTGATTTTTCTGGGTCTGGCGAGCATAGCCGCGCTTTTCGCCTCGGACTTTATCGCCAGGCCCTTCAAGGTCATCAAGGAGCAGAACGAGCACCTGGCCGAACTGAACGCGGTGGCCCAGAGCGCCTCCCAGGCCAAAAGCCGCTTCCTGGCCAATATGAGCCATGAGATGCGCACCCCCCTGAACGCGATCATAGGCTTTTCCAAGCTGATACTCAGCGGGCACAGCACTCCGGACGAAAGAACGGGAAATATGGAAAAGATCCATGCGGCCGGCATGACCCTGCTGGGCATAGTCAACGACATTCTGGACATTTCCAAGATCGAGTCCGGAAAGTTCGATATTATCCCGGTGGAATACGAGCTGGCCAGCCTGATTAACGATACGATCACCCTGAATATAGTCCGCATAGGGGAAAGACCCATCCAGTTCCGCCTGCGGGTGGACGAAACCCTGCCCGGCCTGCTGATCGGCGACGAATTGCGTATAAAGCAGATTTGCAACAACCTGCTCAGCAACGCTTTCAAATATACCCTGGAGGGGACGGTGGAGCTGGGCGTGTCCGGAGAAAGGGAAGGCGAGAGCCTCTGGCTCTCAATCCGCGTGCGGGATACGGGCATAGGCATACGGCCGGAGGATATGGAAAAGCTTTTTTCCGACTACAGCCAGGTGAACGCCAGGAGCAACCGCAATATTGAGGGCACGGGGCTGGGCCTGTCCATTACCAGGAAAATGGTGGAGATGATGGACGGCGCGATCACGGTCGAGAGCGAATACGGACGGGGCTCGGTCTTCACGGCGCGTTTCCGCCAGCGGATTACGGACTCTCCTCCCATTGGCGCCGCTGTTGTGGAGAGTTTGAAGAATTTTCAGTATCTCAGGCAAAATGGAGTCCGGAACGGGAGCATGGCGATTACCCCCCTTCCCTACGCCCGGGTGCTGGTGGTGGACGATGTGTCGACCAATCTGGATGTGGTCAGAGGCATGCTCAAGCCTTACGGCCTGCAGGTGGACTGCGTGAGCGGCGGCCGGGAGGCCGTTGCCCGGATACGGGCGGAACAGGTGCGCTACAACGCGATTTTTATGGATCACATGATGCCGGGCATGGACGGAATTGAGGCCGTGCGCGTCATCCGCGAGGAAATAGGAACGGAATACGCCAGGACTGTGCCTGTTATCGCCCTGACGGCGAACGCCATTCTGGGGAACGAGCGCATGTTTCTGGAACACGGCTTTCAGGCCTTTCTTTCCAAGCCCATCGACATCCTGCGCCTGGATTCGACTCTGGAGCAATGGGTGCGCGACAAGGAACTGGAAAAGGAATATATGAAAGCGCGGGGCAAGGAGACGGAGCGGAGCGAAGCGGCGGAGTCCCCGGGCCGCTTCCCGCCGGAGCGCTTGCGCATGGACGGCCTGGATCTGGAAGAAGCCCTGGCGCGCCTGGGAGGGGACAGGAATTCGCTGTTGCAGGTTCTGCGTTCCTATGCCGCGAACACGCCGGCGCTTCTGGAGAGTATGCGCCTTCCGGATGAAAGCGGGCTGCTGGAATACACGATAATCGTGCATGGCGTTAAAAGCAGCAGTTACGGCATAGGCGCCAAAGAGCTGGGAAAGAAGGCCGAAGATCTGGAAAGGGCGGCGCAGAGCGCCGATTTTGATTTTATCGGAAAGAACAACGCCGGGTTTGTGGAAGACGCCGAAAAACTCATTGCCGCCTTGTCCGCTCTTCTGGAAAGTTTGCGCCTGGAAAGCGGGAAGCCGGAAAAGGAGGCGCCGGATCCGGGCGTGCTGGAGAGATTGCGGGAAGCCTGCTCTCTTTATGATATGGACGGAGTGGACAGGGTCATGGCCGAACTGGAAAGTTTCACCTACGCGCGCGAGCCGGAGCTGCCGCTCTGGCTGAGGGAGCGGGTGGACAGAATGGACTTTCAGCAGATTATGGAGAGATTGTCGGCCTGTTGAACGGGTTTATCCTGAACGCGGGCGCGGCGGCGGAGGGGGGATAGCTGAAATGGAAAGCAGGCGTTGCAAGATCATGCTGGTGGACGACAATATGGCCAACCTCACTGTGGGCAAGAACATGCTGAAAGACTATTATGAGGTTTACGCCATTCCCTCGGCGGTCAAGCTTTTTGAGATTATGAATCACGTCGCGCCGGATCTGATCCTTATGGACGTGATGATGCCGGAAATAGACGGCTACCAGGCCATCAGAAGATTGAAAGCCGACGAGAGGTTTTCCGAGATACCGGTTATCTTTCTCACTTCAAAAATCGACCAGGACAGCGAGCTGGAGGGCCTGAGCCTGGGGGCCATAGATTATGTGGCCAAGCCCTTTGCCGCTTCGCTCCTGCTCAAGCGCATCGAGAATCACCTTTTAAGCGAGGCCCGGAAAAGGGAATTGAAGAATTACAACGATAATCTGCAGGAAATGGTGCGCAAGAAGACCGGGCAGATTGTCGAGCTGCAGAACGCGGTGCTTTCCACTGTGGCGGAAATGGTGGAATTCAGGGATACTCTCACCGGCGGGCACGTCACCCGCACGCAGAATTATCTGCAGCTCCTGGTGGACAGACTGCTGGAGGAAAAAATTTACGCTCAGGAGGTTTCGGCCTGGAACCTCGATTTTCTGGTGCCCTCGGCCCAGCTCCATGATGTGGGGAAAATAGCCATCAGCGACGCCATTCTGAACAAGCCCGGCCGGCTGACCCCCGAGGAATTCGAGGAGATGAAGAAGCATGTGACGGTGGGCGTGGAAGCGATAAGAAGGATTGAAAAGAAGACCTCTGAGCACGCTTTTTTGCGCCATGCGCGGATAATAGCCGGCACGCACCACGAGAAATGGGATGGTTCCGGTTATCCGGACGGACTGAGAGGAGAGGAGATCCCGCTGGAAGGGAGGCTGATGGCCGTTGCCGATGTCTACGACGCGCTGATCTCCACGCGGCCCTATAAAAAGCCGATCAGCGCCGCGGAAGCTGAAGAGATCATCAGGGCCGACCGGGAGAAGCACTTCGATCCCCTGCTGGTGGACATATTTCAGACCCTGGCCGGCAGTTTCGCGGAAATAGCGGAAATGTACAGGTAAGCCGGCCGCCGGGCTCCGAAACCTGAAACATATCTGTATGAATTATCCGGTATTCGCTTGACATCCCCGGTATGTTGGATTAAGAAACGCTGTTTTGTCGCGGATTGCGACAAGGATTTTTTGAACTTGAAAAGCAGCGGAGGAGCTTGATGCCCACCATTAACCAGTTGATCCGCCATGAGCGCAAGCAGTTGCAGAAGCGCAGGAAAACGCCGGCCCTGCAAAGCTGCCCTCAGCGGCGCGGCGTATGCACCCGCGTTTACACCACCTCTCCCAAAAAGCCCAATTCGGCCCTGCGCAAAGTGGCCCGTGTGCGTCTCAGCAACGGCATAGAGGTCAGCGCTTACATTCCCGGCGAAGGGCACAATCTGCAGGAGCATTCGGTGGTGATGATCCGCGGCGGCCGGGTGAAGGATATACCGGGCGTGCGCTACCATGTCATCCGCGGCACTCTCGACAGCTCCGGAGTGAACGATCGCCGGAAGAGCCGTTCCAAATACGGCGCCAAGCGTCCGAAATAAAATCAGCAGGAGTTTTTCATGCCTCGTAAAGGTCCCATCCCCAAGCGGGAAGTCTTGCCGGATCCGGTGTACAACAGCCGTTTGGCCGCCCGTTTTATCAATCGCCTGATGTTTGACGGAAAAAAGGGCGTGGCCGAAAGGATTTTTTATTCCGCCATCGGCCAGTTGGCGGAAAAAACCAGTGAAGACTCCATTAAGGCTTTTGAAAAAGCCGTTGAGAACGTCAAGCCTTTTATGGAGGTGAAATCCAGGCGCGTGGGCGGAGCGACCTATCAGGTGCCCATGGAGGTGCGTCCGGATCGCCAGATTTCTCTTTCCATACGCTGGCTGATCAATTTTGCGCGCGCCCGGGGCGAGAAAGGCATGATCAGCAAACTGGCCGCAGAATTGGTTGACGCCTACAACAGCCGCGGCGGAGCCGTGAAAAAGCGCGAAGATACCCATCGCATGGCCGAAGCCAACAAGGCTTTTGCTCATTTCCGCTGGTAAGAGGGGTTGTCCGTGTCCAGAGAAACTCCTCTTTCCGATCAGCGTAATTTCGGGATTATGGCTCATATTGACGCCGGCAAGACCACAACCACCGAGCGCATTCTTTTTTATACCGGGGTGTCGCACAAGCTGGGCGAAGTTCACGACGGCGAAGCCACCATGGACTGGATGGAGCAGGAGCAGGAACGCGGCATCACCATCACCTCCGCCGCCACCACCTGTTTCTGGAAAAATTTTCGCCTGAATATCATCGACACTCCGGGACATGTCGATTTCACAATGGAAGTGGAGAGATCCCTGCGGGTTTTGGACGGGGCGGTGGCCGTGTTCGACGCCGTGGCCGGCGTGGAGCCCCAGTCGGAAACCGTCTGGCGCCAGGCGGATCGCTACCAGGTGCCGCGCATCTGCTTTGTGAACAAGATGGATAGGGTGGGCGCCGACTATGCGCGTTGCGTGGACATGATCCGCACCCGTCTCAAGGCCAAGCCCGTTCCTATCCAGATTCCCCTGGGCGGTGAAGACAAATTTGAGGGCGTGATTGATCTCGTGGCCGGAAAAGCGCTCTATTTCGATAAGGAAAGCAAGGGCGCGAAGATTGTCCTGCGGGACGTGCCTCCGGCTCTTGAAGACGAATATGCGCGCAAACGCACTGAAATGTTTGACGCCGTAGCGGAAGAGGACGACGCCCTGCTGGAAAAATATCTGGGGGGCGGGGAGCTGAATGAAGAGGAGATCCGCGGTTGCGTGCGCAAGGCCACCATAGCCCGCCGCATAGTCCCGGTGCTCTGCGGGAGCGCCTTCCGCAACATGGGGGTGCAGCCCCTGCTGGACGCGGTGATCGCCTTTTTGCCTTCCCCTCTGGATATTGAGCAGATGCGCGGCGAATCCCCGGATCATCCGGGGGAGACGATAGAATGCCGGGCCGACGACAACGCTCCCCTGGCCGGTCTGGTGTTCAAGCTCTTTTCCGATCCTTACATCGGGCATCTTTCTTTTTTCAGGGTTTATTCCGGCTTTGTCGAATCCGGCATGACCGTGCTCAACGCCAATACCGGCAAAAAGGAGCGCCTGGGGCGCCTGCTCAAAATGCACGCCAATAAGCGCGAAGAGGTAAAATGGGCCGGGGCGGGCGATATTGTCGCCCTGGTGGGCTTGAAGCAGGTTTCCACCGGCGACACCATTTGCGCTGCGGAGAGGCCGGTTCTGCTGGAATCTCTGGATATACCGGAGCCTGTGATTGAAGTGGCCATCGAGCCCAAAACCAAGGCCGACCGGGACGCTCTTTCCGCGGCTCTGAACAAGCTGGCCAAGGAAGATCCCTCCTTCCGGGTCAAAGGCGACGAGGAAACGGGACAGACTCTTATTTCCGGCATGGGCGAACTGCATCTGGAAATTATTGTGGATCGCCTGACCCGCGAGTTCGGCGTGAACGCCAATGTGGGCAAGCCGCAGGTGGCTTACCGCGAGACCGTCACCAGGCCCTCCAAATCCGACCTCAAGTATGCCAAGCAGACCGGCGGACGGGGGCAGTACGGGCATGTGGTCATTGAAATTGAGCCGAACCCGGAGAAAGGCTACGAGTTTGTGAACGCCATAACCGGCGGCGTCATTCCGCGGGAATACATTCCCGGTGTGGATCGCGGCGTGCAGGACGCCATGAAGAGCGGCATTCTGGCGGGTTTTCCCGTTGTGGACGTAAAAGTCAGCCTGGTTTTCGGTTCCTATCACGAGGTGGATTCTTCGGAGCAGGCCTTTTACATAGCCGGGTCCATGGCCGTCAAGGAGGCCATGCGCAACGCTTCCGCCGTTCTTCTGGAGCCGATTATGGATGTGGAGGTGGTCACTCCCGACGATTATGTCGGAGAAGTTATGGGCGACCTCAACAGCCGGCGGGGGCGGGTGCAGAGCATGGAAGCGCGCTCCGGCTCCCAGGTGGTGCGCGTGCTGGTGCCCCTGGCCGAGATGTTCGGCTACGCCACGGATTTGCGTTCCAAAACCCAGGGCAGGGCCAATTTCACGATGCAGTTCCATCATTACGAAAAAGTTCCCCAGCAACTGGCCGATGAGGTGATTAAAAAGCGTAACGCCTGACTGGTTCATCTTGCCGGGGAGTTCCGATCATTGAGCTCCGTTTCTGGCAAATGGAGGTGTGATCATGTCCCTTCGCTCCAAGCTTCTGCTGATTTTTTCCATTTTCGCCTTGGGCGGGCCGTGCGCTCTCATGTTTGTCGCCGGCTGGCAGACCAGGCAGACCGGTCTGAGCAATTATCAGGAATCCTCCAGAGCCCAGATGGAGAGGGTCAATAACTATATTGAGCTCTTCTTTTCCATGACCAAGAGCAATGCGCGGTATATAGCCGATATTCCGGAGGTGCGCCGCGCTTTGGGGGAATTGCCGGTTTATGCGCAGAACCAGAAAGAGGCCATGCCCTCCCGCGAGAGCATGTCTGACCTCGCCAGGGCTGCGGATGAACATCTGGACCAGATTTCCCGGGCCAATCCCCTTTTTTTCGGCATAGGAATCGGTCTGGTTGACGGAGGCTTTCTCGGCTCCCCCACTTCCGTCCGCCCGGCCAAGTATGACCCCAGGACGCGCAGTTGGTATAAAATCGCCCTGGCCGCGGATACCGAGGAATCCTACGGCGAGCCTTACCGCGCCGCCACGGGGAATACGCCCGTCTGCACAGCCATGGCCAGGATTCGCGATTTTTCGGGAAAGGTCATCGGCGCGAGCTATGTCAACGTAAACCTGGATACCCTCACCAGTATGCTCAGTTCCGTGCGCATAGGCGAAACCGGGCAGATGACCCTGATTGACGGAACGGGTCTGGTTATTGCCTCGTCCCAGTTCAAGGACAGCGTGTTTACCAACGTCACGGCCGGAAAAATACCCGGCCTGGAAGATCTGCTGAATCTCGCTCCCGGTCACTACGTCCGGGACATAGGCGGCGTTTCCCGCGTGGTCACCCTGTTTACCGGCTTCAACGACTGGCGCTTCATCTTCATTATAGATGAAAGCGAAGTCGCGCACGCCAGCGACGCGATTATCCTGCGCCTGATCGCCATCACCCTGTTTCTGGTTGTTCTCTCCCTTACCCTCGGCCTGCTCTTCGCGCGTAATCTGTCCAGGCCCATTTTGTATCTGGCCGGCAAGGCCCGCCTGATTTCCGGCGGTGAGTTCAACGTCGATATAGACATCAAACGCAGGGACGAGGTCGGAGAACTCGGCGACGCCTTCCGGCGTATGCTGGAGCGCTTGAAAGAGGAACTCGGTTTCGCCCAGAGCATCATGAAGGGTATCGCCATTCCCTTTGCGGTGGTGAATACCGGGGGCAAGCTCACTTATCTGAACAGGGAAATGCTTGAATTATGGGGCCTTCCCGGCCAGCCGGAGGATTTTTACGGCAAAAGCTCCGGCGAGTTGCTCGACGGAGGCGCCGATGACCGGACTCCCCTGGATCAGACGCTTGAGAACAGAAAACTTCTGCTCAATCAGCCCGTGATCAAAATCAACGCCAAGGGCGAGAGAAAATTCCTGAGCATCACGGCCTCTCCCCTGTGGGATATGGATGGGAAGCTTCTCGGCGCTTGCATGATGCTCATGGACGAGACGGAGATCCGCGAGCAGCAGGACAGGATTATCGCCCTGAACGAGCGGATCACCACTTCCGTCAAAGATGCGCATGAAATTTCCGGGCGCCAGGGAGAAGATTTCAACCGGCTCCTGCAGCAGCTCGACAAAACATCAAGTTACGCCCAGACGCAGGAGCAGGCCTCGGCGCAAACCATGGAGAGCGTCACCTCCATGACCTCCACCTTGGAAATGCTCGCCTCCAGGGCAGAACAGACCACGGAAGACACGCGCGGCACCCGCGCCAAGGCGGAGGAAGGCAGGGAAGTCGTCAGCAAGACGGTGGAGTGCATCAAAAAGGTGGCGGAATACGCCGAGCGCACCGCCCAGAGCATGCTTGATCTGGGAGTGCAGGCTGACGGCATCAACAATATAGTTGAACTCATCAAGGATATCGCGGATCAGACAAACCTCCTGGCTCTGAACGCCGCCATTGAAGCCGCGCGGGCCGGTGAATCCGGGCGCGGTTTCGCCGTTGTGGCCGACGAGGTGCGCAAGCTGGCTGAAAAAACCATGCACGCCACGGAAGACGTGAATAAATCCATTTCCGCCTTGCAGGCGGAAGTGAGCGTAAACAAGGAGCTCACGGAGCAGACGGTAAATCTGACGCGCACGGCTACGAATTTTGCGGAACAGTCGGGCAAAAGCCTGGAAGCCATTGTCGATATCGCCGATCACGCGGTGGAGGCGGTACAGTTCATTTCCGCGGAAACGGTGGAGCAATCCCGTTCCGGCTCCGCCATAGTCGAAGCCGTGCGGAATATAAGCGACATGGCCCGCGAAACCACGCAGAATATGGCTGAATCGGCCAGATTCGTGACGGATCTCTCCGCGCAATCCGAGAACCTTAAAAAGCTGGTGGAGGCTATGGGTTCGGATCGCCGCCGTTCGGAAAGATTTGCTCCGGATTATCTCTGCCGGGCCACAATCATGGGTTTGGGCGACAAACCCTGTCTCTGCCGGATCACGGACATTTCCACCATAGGCGTGCGGGTGGAACTGCAGGAAAAACTCCAGGAGGACGATCAGGGCGAAGCTTTTGTCTATGTCAGGTCCGACGAGGCTTCCCTGAAAGATCTGCTCAAGAACGTTCCAGGAAAACGGATCTGGAGGGATGGGGATTTCATGGGAATTGAGTTTGAAAGCCCATTGAAAGCCAATCCCGCTGAATTTGCGCAAATGTTGCAGTCTTCCGGCCGCGCCTGGTAGAGGCCCGGCCGCAGGACCGCAAAAACCGCCCATGCCTGCCCCGGGGCCCGCCATGCCGCGTAAAGTACTGGCCGTCCTCTGTTTCGCCTCCTTTATGAGCCCGTTCATGGGCTCAGCCTTTAATCTGGCCCTGCCGCACATAGCGGAGACTTTCTCCTTCAGCGCCGTCACTCTGACCTGGTTTTCCACGGCCTACATCATTTCCACGGCCATCTTCCAGATTCCCTTCGCCCGAATCGGAGACATGTTCGGCCGCAAGCGCGTATATCTGACGGGGCTTCTGGGATTGAGCCTGACCATCTTCGTCTGCCCCTTCGCGACGAACGGCGTCCTGCTCATCGCCTTGCGCTCTTTTTCGGGAATTTTCAGCGCCATGTTTTTTGCGAGCTCCATGGCCATCCTGACCTCGGTCACGCCGAAGGAGCTGCGGGCCAGAGCCTTCGCCCTGAACTCGGCTTCCGTCTATTCGGCCTTGTCGCTGGGGCCGGTGGCGGGGGGATTCCTCACTCAGTATCTGGGCTGGGAGAGCGTCTTCTTTCTCTCGGCGGCGCTTGTCGCCATCACCTTTTTCATGGGCAGGGCGGTCATCCGGGGAGAATGGGCCGAGGCTAGGGGGGCTAGCTTCGACTACGCGGGGAGCTTCATCTTCGCCTTGTCCATTGTGGCCCTGATATACGGGTTCACGGAGCTTCCCCGCGCCGCCGGCCTTGTCTGCCTGCCCGCCGGGCTGGCGGGCCTGGTCTTCTTTGTAATTTTTGAAAAAAGAGCCGCTTCCCCCATTCTCGACCTCAATCTGTTTTTCGCGAACAGGGTTTTCAGCATGTCCTGCATGGCGGCGCTGATCAATTATTCCGCCAATGCCGCGTCCTCTTTCATGATCAGCCTCTACCTGCAATATGTGAAAGGCTTCGCGGCGGGCGCGGCCGGAATGGTTCTGCTCTCCCAGGCTCTCCTGCAGGTGGCGTCGAGTCTGGCCGCGGGCAGGCTTTCCGCGCGCTTCGCGCCCGCGAGACTGGCCACTCTGGGCATGGTCCTCTCTTCCCTGGGGCTTTTCGGGCTGAGTTTCGTCCGGGCGGATACGCCCCTGCCCCATCTGCTGCTCTGTCTCGCGGTGCTGGGAACAGGCTTCGGTCTTTTTTCCTCGCCCAACACCAACGTAATCATGAGTTCAGTGGAAAGGAAGAACTACGGCCAGGCCTCGGCCATAACGGGAACCATGCGCATTACCGGGCAGTCCTTCAGCATGGGGATAGCGGCCATGTCCATTTCCCTGTTCATGGGGGAGCACGCCCTGACCCCGGATTTATATCCGCAATTTCTGGCGAGCTTCGGCCTGACTTTCAAAATTTTCACCGTTCTCTGCCTCGCCGGCATATATGCCTCCGGCGCGCGGGCCGGGACAGGGGGCTGAGCGCGGCCGTGCGCGTTTTTTATTATCTGAGCGGCTACATCAGCCACCATCTGGCCGGCCAGGAGTACATAGCCTGCCTGAGAAGGCTCGGGCACACGGTCAGCTGCAATTATCCGGAAGAGCCGGAAGACCTCCACGGAGAGAGGACTCCGGAAACCGTCTCCGCGCGGGGCGGGCTGGACTTCGCGCGGGAGCCGGAAACCCTGCGCCGGGCTCTGGAGGCGGATCTGCTCATCCTGCACGAGGACCCGGCCTGGCACGGGCCCCTCTACGAGGCCTTGCCCCCCTTGCGGCATAAGCCAGCGGTAGCCTGTCTGCCCTGGGAAAACGAAGAGCCGCCCCAAGCCTTCCTGGAGCCTCTCCGACGTGCCGGGTGCATCTGGACCTGCTCTGAATTCTGCCGGCGCTCTTTTCTCAAGGTTTTCCCCAGAGTGGAGGTGTTGCCGCATGTGGTGCGGCGTCCCAGAGCCGGCAAGGAAGATCTGGCCTGGGGCCGGGAACTTCTGGAAAAACACGGGGCCGGCGGAGCGGCGATCTTCCTTTCCGTCATGGACGGGCTGAACCCGCGCAAAAACCTGCCCGCGCTGCTTACGGCCTTCAGCAGGCTGCGCCGGGAGACGCGCCGCCCGGTGAAGCTTTTGCTCAAGCAATACCGGGCCGCCATGCCTCTGGAACAATATCCGGATGTGATCAATATAACGGAAATGCTGCCTGAAGGCCGTCTGGCCGCCCTGTACATTCTGAGCAGCGCCTATGTGAGCCCCCACCACGCCGAAGGCTGGGGCCTGAGCCTGTCCGCGGCCATGTCTCTGGGGAAAATCGTCATCGCCACCGGCTATTCCGGGAATCTCGAATTTATGAATCCGGGCAACAGCCTGCTTCTGCGCTTCAGCCTCGCGCCGGTGCCGCCGGAAATGAGCCGGGCCATACCCTTGTTCAGCCCGGAGATGCGCTGGGCCCAGGTGGAAATAGACGATCTCGTCCGGGCCATGCGCCTGGTGGCCGAAGAGCGCACAGCTCCGGAGCTTAGGCGGGAGGCCGCCCGCATCGCGGATCTCTTCGGCCCGGAACAGATCTCCCGCAGGCTGGATTTTCTGCTCAAACGCCTGGACAGCCACCCGTAAGCCCGTGGGTTCAGCGCAGGTAAGCCTTTTTGATCAGCGCCGGAACGGTCGGCACGTTTTCATGGTAGCCGCGGGTGCGGGTGGGCACGGCCTTGATTTTGTCCACCACCTCCCGGCCTTCCACCACCTTGCCGAAGACGCAGTAGCCCCAGTCTCGCGGATTTTTGGCCCGGTGATCCAGAAATTCATTGTCCTTCACGTTGATGAAAAACTGGGAAGTCGCGGAATGGGGATCGTCGGTTCTGGCCATAGCCACGCTGTAGCGTTCGTTTTTCAAACCGTTGTCCGCCTCGTTTCTGACAGGCTCAAAGGTTTTCTTTTCCTTCATGTTTACGTCGAAACCTCCGCCCTGGATCATAAAACCGTCCATGACGCGATGGAAGACGGTTCCGTCATAGAAGCCGTCTTTGACGTAGCGGATGAAATTGGCGCTGGTCAGGGGGGCCTTTTCCTCATCCAGCGCGATCACGATATTCCCCAGGCTGGTTTCCAGAGTGACCAGAACCGGCTCCCCGGCCTCAGCCGGGACAAGGCAGAGGGAAGTGAGGACGAAAAGGCCCAAGCCCGCGAGGGCGGCTTTACATTCAGGCATGTATGCTCCTTTGCGCGCGATTTGCGTCCGCCGCAAGAGTTCCCATATGCCATTATAAGTGTTATGGCAATAATCCGCCGCGCGGGCGGCGGTTTCAAAAAATTTGGCTCTAGTTGCTTTAATTATTGAAATGTAGTAGATGGTCGGTCAGAGGTGAACATGAAAAGAAGAGATTTTTCAGCTTTTCTGACCAAAATCTGCTCATTGAGTCCAAAACAAAA
>JAISOL010000004.1 GCA_031275645.1 Deltaproteobacteria bacterium | reverse complement strand
GCGGGATCGTAAATCGTTTTGGCGATGTGTTCTCTGTAGACATCCTCGTCTTTCGTGTACAGCAGGTGGGCCATGAGTGTGATGACTTCGCGCGGGGTGAAGTGGTCCCCGGCTTCCTCGTTGGCCTGTTCGTTGAAGCGCCGGATCAGATGCTCGAAGATATAGCCCATCTGAAGGTTGCTGACCCGGTCAGGGTGCAGGTCGATCCTGGGATCGGCAAACTCTTTGATGATGTTGTACAGACGATTTTTTTCGTCCAGAACGACGATTTCCGCCTCGAACTTGAATTTTTCAAAGATATCCCGGACATTGGGCGAAAATGCGTTGATATAAGCGGCAAGGTTGGCGGAAAGGCCTTCCGGATCGTCGAGCAGTGTTTTGAACGTGTACGGGCCGGTGTTGAAAAAGCTTACGCCGCGCGTTTTGCGGACGAACTCGGCAAGGGTTCTGTTGATGGTGTCGTCAGACATTTTTTGGATTTTCAGGCGGTCATGTTCGGCGCGCACGTCATCCTTGCCGTCTTCCAGAACCATATCAAGACGGCGCAATACAATAAGCGGCAGCATAACCTTGCGGTACTGGGGCGGCCTGTAAGGACCGCGCAGGCGTTCCGCGATACTCCAAATAAATTCGATAAGTTTGCTATGTTGTTCCGTTACCATGCACGGCCCTTTGGGTTGTATGAAGGGAGAGGTGGTCCCCATTGTTCGGACAGGATTGAGCGGTTTCTTCGCTTGCTTTTTCCCTTATCAGGCTGCCTTTACCAAGTTCTGTTCATGGCGTAACGAAACTCCACAGCTTTCGAGAGTGTAACTGGCCACGCCCGGTTCAAGTTTGCCGCCCGGCGCATCAAGAACCGACTGGCAAGCGCACGGATAAGGATCACGACGATCAGAGCAAATGCGGCAGTCTCGTCCATCCAGGCTATTAAGGGCTTTAAACGGTCAAAGTCCTCCGAGTTTATAACCCCTTGTTTCCGGGCTTCCGCAACGGCAGTGGCGAAACGTCGTTTTTCGAGCCAGTCGATGAAAAAGCCTCCTGCCAGAAAGCAAGAGAAATACACAGCGGCAACGGCAACTTTTTGTAAAATTCCGCGTTGGAAGATGTTGAGTTTCATAATGCGGTATCTTATTCCTCCACTATCCGCATACGCTCCAGACCACGTTGAAAGATGTTAAGCTTCACTGCCGCGCCTATACTCTAACAGCATCAAGGCCCTTGTTCTTAACGATGGAAAGTAATCGCAACGCAGGCCCTCCGGGCTTCTTCACACCGCGCTCCCAATCCGAGACAAGATTCTTGGAGACATTGAGATAGCGGGCAAAGACAGGCTGTGACAGTTTTTCCCGCTCACGAATAGTGCGAATTTCTTCCGGAGTTATGGATTCGACTGGAGCCAAACAAGATGCATCAAAATCTTTCATGGTCGTCTTGTCAATAATGCCTTGCGTATGAAGAGCCTCAGCGGTTTCATGGATAGCCGCAAAGGCTTCACTTTTATAATTCTTCATGGTCATTCCCTCTCTATTTAAGGAAGTTCATCAAAGTCCCCGTTTTTCAACATGGGTTCAAGCTGTTCATCTGTGATGGCAAGCAAAATTTTCGCCAGTTTCCTGAACCCCCTGGTTTCATTCAGGTCAATATTGGCCCGGTCGGACTTGGCAAAACCATACACAAAAAATGCCCGCTCTCCGGCCTTGAAACAAAGGATGAGCCTGTATCCGCCGGATCGGCCTCCACCGGCCCTTGCAACTCGTTGCTTGAATACCCCCGCCCCGAGATCGGCATCACAGTTCCCCGCCTCAATCTGTTCGGTGGCCTCGCGCAGGGCATCATCTGACATGCCTTCTTTCCGAGCGAACCTGGAAAACCATTTGTTTTTGAATATTCGCATAGTTCCTCTCGGAATGATCTCTCACACTTCGTGTTATATGCCATACTATGTGTGATGTCAATGGAGCGTTCTTCGAATCCGCAGACAATTTTGCCACCGATGGTGGCAAAATTGTCAACATGCTGTATTCACAATAAAAAACTGGCATCCGGCCAAGATTGCGTTGTGAAACTCCTTTGACTTTCGGAAGACCGCTCCGAAGATCTTTCGCCAGCCAGAGGGCATTCGCCCCCAGCCTTTTTCGCTCTGCGGTTCGGCAACCTTACGCTCACATCCCGGCCCAAGAACAGTAATTCCGCGTTGACAGCCATAGCTTGCGAAATTGCCCCTGCCTGATACGCTCTGTGATTTCTTTTAAAGCGCCTTTAAAAAATTCCTTCAGTTCCGCTTTGCGCTCGGCAGGAAGCATTTTCATCTCTAACCCTTCAATTGACGCTTCCAAGTGATACAGAATGACAACACAAGTTGACGGATAGGTCATTTTTAGTCGTTTGATTGCTTCCTTACTTCCAATATCGATCAATTCTTCGGCTGTATGGATACCGACAGAATGGAGCTTTTTCTCCATTGTTTTGCCTATATTCAAAGAAGTAATGTCAGACATAGAGATTCACTTTCTCCATTTAAGTTTTCCACTATGGCTCAACCCTCATGTATAACACGGAAAGAACCAAAAAGACTTTGGGCTCCCGGCAAAATATTTGAAAGCAATTATACCAGAGGCTTTCATAATCATCAAGTCCAGTAAAAGAATGCTTGTTTGCCTTATGAGGCTGCCCGCTTCCGGATTTTCGTTTGCGCCGGTTGTTGCGGAGCGGCAAGCGCGGGAGCTCCGCCTTGCTCTTTGGCCTCGCTGAACAACGTCCCGGCCAGGTCGGAGGCTTTGCGCAGGGCGTCGTCATGCAAATGAGCGTAGCGTTGGGTCATCTGCGGGCTGGAGTGGGTGAGGAGCTTTTGCGGTTCATACTGGAAACCTTGCCGGAACTTGCCGGCCAGGAAGCAAAAGAGTGGCGCAGGCCGCGCAGAGGCCGGAAGGTTTCCGGCAGCCCGGCTTTGGCCCGCACCCGCTTGAGCAGAGGACTGAGATTTTCGCGCGGTCTGTCGGCATACTTGCCGGGAAACACATAGGGGCTGGCGGCGCGGATCACTCCTTGCCTTGCTGATAAAAATAAAGTTTAGTTGGCGCATCAACCGCTCTCGCCAATCCGATACCACGCCCCTCGGCCTTTCCCGTACATGGTCAGTCGCCTGTTCCCCACCAACTTACGGAAATGCTCTTTCAGGGTATTGCGGCTGCCCCCGGTCAGGACAACCATATCCTTGATCGTCACTCTGCCGTGTTCGCGGGCGTATTCCAGAATTTGCAGGGAAAGTTCGGGCAGCGCGGCCAGCACGATATGTTCCCGCTCCACTTTCTTTTCCAGGCGTTTCATTTGCTGATGCAAGGCGCGGAGGAAGAACAGCAGCCAAGGCATCCAGCTGGGGGCATCCGTGCGGATCGTTGTTTGCGTCTGGCGTAGGGCCAAATAATAGCCCTCTTTGCTGTTTTCAATGACGCTTTCCAGTGAGCTATAGGGCGTGTAAGCATAGCCGCAACGTAGCAGCAAGAGCGTGGTCAAAATACGCGACAAGCGCCCGTTGCCGTCCTGAAACGGATGGATGGCGAGAAAGGTTACGGTAAAGATACCGACAACCAGCAAGGGGTGCAGGATTTTGGTTTCCAGCGCGGCATTCGTCCATTCAGTCAGTTCGCGCATGAGCCGGGGAGTGTCAAAGGGCGTGGCGGTTTCAAAGACAATGCCTATTTGCTGCCCTTGCCCGTCGAAAGCCGCAACACTGTTTGAGGCGGTTTTATAGTTTCCCCGGTGGCGCTCGTCTTTGTCGCTGTGACGCAACAAATCTCGGTGAAGCTGACGGACGTGGTTTTCCGTCAACGGGATATATTCCCAGGACTGAAAAATCTGCTCCATTGTCCCGGCGTATCCGGCAACTTCCCGCTCGTCACGCGAGGAAAAAGAATGGATGGCGAGATTCGACAGAAACCTTTCCACTTCGCTGTCGGAGAGTTTACTTCCCTCAATGCGGGTGGATGAACCGACACTTTCTATTGTGGCGACCCGGCGCAGGGCGGAAAGGCGTTCAGGAGCGAGACTTCCCAAGGCTTTCCATGCACCTTTGAATTCGTCAATTTCCGCAATCAGGCCAAGGAGTTCTGGCGTGATCTTCAAGGTTTCCATGTTAATCATATCCGTTTATACACCCACAAACACCCAATACGTCAAGCCACAAATTCACCCGTTTCTATCCAATTTATATGTCTCCGAATCATAACGCCTTATGCGCCCCATCTGCTTGTCCCACAAAAAGTCCGGCAGGATATTGCCCGGTAAAAAGTTTGTAAAAATCAGGATAATATTGCAAAGTCGCAATTGGGCCATTTTGTTTTAATGAAATAATGTATGAAAATATAATACTGAAATTATCTTTAATATAAAATATATAAACGGCAGTACGGCACATAACAGGGTTGTAACCGCTTCGCCTCTCTCGGCGGCTCGGGCTACGTTCGGTCAGGTCACTCGCCAGTGTTGCCCTATCCTCCGGACGGCACAAAACCTATCGGCAAGATCGTAAAACTTAACCCGGAAGGAAGCTCATCGGTCAAATGATGTGCCACATAAGCAGGTTAACTTAATTTGCTCTCGACATAACCAAAAATTCGGATTGACAGGTCGAAGCCCGCAGGTTAAGCTATCCCATTATGCATAGTGCGGCATTGCGCGGATATTTCTCCCTCCTGCTGGCAGGGCTCCTGCTGACCGCTTGGCTGCCTTCGGCTCTGGCTTCTGCCGGAGGCGGCTGCCGTTGCTACGAAGCTCGGGCCGCGCTCGCGCTCCGCGATGTTCCGCAAGAGAGCTGTTCCGCCTCTTTCAGCCATGCGCCGGACCTGCCCGGGGCAAAGCCGCTCTCTCTCTCTCTGCCGCTTTCGTCGGACCTGCCGGAGCGGACTTGCGCGAGCATGGGCTGTTTCACCGGACAATGCCTGTCCTATCCCATTCCCGCGCTTCTCTCCCCGGAAAGCCTCTCCCCCTCCCCCGTGTACGTATTGCGGATTTTTCCGCTACGGGACGGCTCTCCTCTCCCTTCAGCCAAAGATCCCTTTTTCCGCCCTCCGGAATAAGCCTCCCGGGATAGCGTCCCTCTGCCGTCCGCAGATCCGGCGCTTCTCCGCTTCCGGCGGAGAGCCTCGCGATCGCGCGCCTTTGACGGCCGCCTGTTGACGCTTCCTTTTCTGACGGCCGCCGGGATCGCGCCTTTGCCGCCCCGGCGTCTTTCTCCAACGCCTGTTTTCACGGTCAGGCCCTGAACCCTCCGCTTTCCGGAACCGGCTAACGCTCCGGCGCGGACTGGCGCAGAGCCCCCCTCCCGGAGGTGGCATATGTTAATGTTTCGCGCGCGAGCAATCCTGCCTGTATTGTTGCTTCTTGCCCCGTCGGCCTGCTCTCTGGCTCCGGAATACTCAAGACCGGATCTTCCGGTGCCTGAAAGCGTCGAGGCCGCGGCTCAGGACAGGGCCGCGGTCACGGAATCGTCCGCTCCCGGCCTGCGGGACTTCTTCAGGGACAGGCGTCTGCTGCTGCTTCTGGAAACAGGCCTCGAACGCAACAAGGATCTGCGTCTGGCCTTTCTGGCCGTAAGCGAGGCCGCGGCCCAGTACGGCCTCCAAGGCTCCGAAATCCTTCCCCGGCTTGAAGCGCAGGTCGCGGACGAATACGCGGGAGCCTTCAGGGGCGGTTCCCGGGAAGAATATTCGCTCATGGTCATGCCCTCTTTTGACCCTGATTTCTCCGGCCGCCTGCGCAGCCTGAACGAGGCCGCCCTGCACAGATATCTGGCGACGGAAGAGGCGGCCAAAGCCCTCAGGATTTCCCTGATCTCCCAGGTGGCGCAGGCGTATCTGGATGAACGTCTGGCCGGGGAGCTGCATGAGCTGGCCGCGCGCACGCTGGAATCGCGCCTGGCTTCCGTGGATTTTATCGAGCACAGAATTCGTTCCGGGCAGTCATCGCTGCAGGATCTGGAACAGGCCCGCAGCCTGGTGGAAGCCGGGGCGGCCGAACTCGCCGCCCAGGAGCAGGCGCGCATCCGGGCGCGGCACGCGCTCGACCTCCTGCTGGGAACTTTCGATCCCCGCGTTCTCCCGGAATCTCCGCCCCTGCTGGAGCAGGAACTCGCTCTCCTGCCCCGAAACGCTCCTTCCTCCATACTGCTGGCCCGGCCCGATGTCATGGAGGCCGAACATCTGCTGCAAGCGGCCAACGCCGACATAGGCGCGGCCAGGGCGGCTTTTTTCCCCTCCGTTTCCCTGACCGGGCAACTGGGCTACATGAGCGGGGATCTGGACGCCCTCTTCACTCCTGGCTCTTCGCTCTGGTCTTTTCTTCCCAAAATAACCCTGCCCCTCTTCAGCGGCGGCAGGAACAGGGCCAACCTTGAACTGGCTGAAATCCGCAAGGAAATCTCCATACTTCAATACGAAAAGACCATCCAGAAGGCTTTCCGGGAAGTGGCGGACGCGCTGCTGACGCGCGCCAGCCTGGCCGACCGGCTGGCGGCCCAGCGGCGCTACCTGGATTCGCAGCGGCTGGTGCTGCGCCTGGCGGGCAACAATTACGCCAACGGCGCGGCCAGCTACCTTGAAGTGCTCGACGCCCAGCGCGGCGTCTTCGACGCTGAACGCACCCTGCTCGGCCTGCGGCGGGATCAGCTTGCCAACGACATTTCCCTCTATTCCGCCCTGGGAGGCGGAACGGAATAACCACGGCCCCAAGGCGTGCTATTAACCTTTAAAAAAAACGAGGAAAATCATGTTTCAATCCACCCTCATCTTGGCTCTGCTTCTCTCCGTGGCGGGCTTCCCCGCCGGGCTTCAGGCCGCCGCGGGGCACGGCTCCCACGGCTCCCATGCCTCCGGCGGGGCGGCGGCAACACAGATATATACCGCTGTCGGCAGCGTGAAGACAGTGGACAGCGCGGGCGGCAAAGTCTTCATCAGCCACGATCCCGTGCCCGCGCTCAAATGGCCGGCCATGCTCATGGGCTTTGAACTGGAAGATCCGGCCCTGGCCGGCGCTTTGGCCGAAGGCGACAGGGTCAGCTTTGACTTCCGCGTCCGGGACGGCAGATTCATCATTCTTGATGTGGAAAAATTGCGCTGAACCGCCGCTCGCAGGCGTAGTGAGGTTACGACATGTCGCTTAAAAAGATTTTTTCCGCTGTGCTGTTCATCGGCCTGGGGTTTGCCGCCGGTTACGCCTTGTCCGCATACCCCGCCCCCGGCCGGGGAGAGGCTTCTTCTTCCTCCCCGGCCGCGGAAGGCGGCGAGGCCCTCCGTCCGTCCGCGGGCGGGGAACGCGAAATCCTGTATTGGTACGATCCCATGTATCCCGGCACGCGCTTTGACAAACCCGGCAAATCCCCCTTTATGGACATGGATCTGGTGCCCCGTTACGCCGAGGCCGACGAGGGTTCCGGCATACTCGTTGATCCGGCTCAGGTGCGCAATCTGGCTGTCCGCACGGAAAGGGCGGTCAGGGGAGCCCTGAGTTTCACGCGTGAAATCCCGGCCAACCTGGTGTTCAACGACTCCCGGATCGCCAGGGCCCAGCCGCGGGCCGAGGGTTTTGTGGAGAAGACCTATGCTTTGGCTGTGGGGGATACGGTGACGGAAGAGCAGCCTCTGGCCGACATCACCGTGCCCGCCTGGGCCGCGGATCAAAGCGAATACTTGTTGCTGCGCGGGCAAAAGGCCGAGCCTTCCCTTGTGCGCGGAGTGCGTGAGCGCCTGCGCCTCTCAGGCATGCCGGAAGAATTGCTGAAAGCCGTGGAAAGCAGCGGCAGAGTGCAGACCAGCCTGACTGTGCGCGCTCCCATTGCCGGCGTCATCACCGGCATTGACGTATATCCCGGCATGAACGTGGACAAGGGCATGACTCTGGCCACCATCCAGGGGACAGATCCCATCTGGCTGACCGCCGAGGTGCCGGAAAGGGATATGCTCCTGGTCGGAGGAACGCGGCTGCGGGTGAGCGTTCCGGCTCACGCCGGCAGGGTTTTCCACGCCTCCTCCTACACTCTTCTGCCCAACGCCAACGCCGAGACGCGCACCGTGCCCCTGCGCCTTTCCCTGGATAACGCCGACGGCCTGCTGCGTCCGGGGCTGACAGCCTCCGTACGCCTGCGCGGCAGCCTGGGAGAAGGATTGCTTGTTCCGGCCGCGAGCCTGATTGATCTGGGCGAGGAGCAGCGGGTCATCGCCAGAACGCCCGACGGGCGCTTTGTGCCGAAAAAAGTCACGGTTCTGCGCAGCGAGGGGGAGCGGACGCTTCTGGCCGACGGCCTGGAAGAAGGCGAAGAGATCGTGGTTTCCGGCCTTTTTCTTATAGACTCGGAAGCCAACCTGCGCGGCGCGCTTGAGCGCATGCGCCGGGACAGCGCGCGCGCCGGGGAGGCCGCGGCGGGGTACGCGCAATGATCGCCTCGCTGATCCGGCTCTGCATGGGCAACCGTTTTCTGGTGCTGACGGCCGCGCTGCTGCTCACGGTCTGGGGAGTGTTCACCACCCTGCATATGCCCGTTGACGCCCTGCCGGATCTTACCGACGTTCAGGTAATCATCCGCGCCTCCTATCCCGGCAAGGCCCCGCAACTGGTGGAAAACCAGGTCACCTATCCCCTGACCTCGGCCATGCTCTCCGTGCCGGGAGCCAAATCGGTGCGCGGCTACTCCATGTTCGGAGATTCCTACGTCTACGTTATTTTTGAGGACGGCACGGATCTGTACTGGGCGCGGAGCAGGGTGCTGGAATACCTGAATCAGACGCAGGACAGACTGCCCGCGGGGGTGCGTCCCTCCCTGGGCCCGGATGCCACCGGCATAGGCTGGGTTTTTGAATACGCTCTGGTTGATCGCGGCAACAGGCACGATCTGGCGGCCCTGCGTTCCATACAGGACTGGATGCTGCGTTTCGAGCTCGTCGCCGTGCCCGGAGTGGCGGAAGTCGCCTCCGTGGGCGGCGTGGTCAGGCAATACCAGATCGTGCCCGATCCCGTAAAAATGACCCAGTACAAAGTTCCTCTGCCGGCCCTGATCCAGGCTGTCAACGCTTCCAACCAGGAAGCGGGGGGTTCCGTCCTGGAACAGGCCGAAGCCGAATACATGATCCGGGCCGACGGCTACCTGCGTTCCCTTGAGGACTTCAATAAAATAGTGCTCCGCGCTTCGCGCGAGGGCATACCCGTCTATCTGGAAGACGTGGCCTCAGTCCGCCTGGGGCCGGAGATGCGGCGCGGCGTCGTGGATCTGGACGGTGAGGGCGAGGTGGCCGGGGGCATTGTGCTCATACGCTCCGGCGAAAACGCGCGCTCCGTCATCGCGGCTGTGAAGGAAAAGCTGGAAAGCCTGAAAGCCGGCCTGCCCGAAGGCGTGGAAATCGTCACCACCTACGATCGCAGCGATCTCATCGCCAGAGCCGTGGACAACCTGTCCACAAGCCTGCTGGAAGAGTTTCTGGTGGTGGCCCTGGTCTGCGCCCTTTTTCTCATGCATCTGCGCTCCGCGCTGGTGGCCATCCTTTCTCTGCCCCTGGCGCTCTTTCTCTCCTTCATCGTCATGTATCACCTGGGCATCAGCGCCAACATCATGTCTCTGGGCGGCATAGCCATCGCCGTGGGGGCTATGGTCGACGCTTCCGTGGTCACGGTCGAAAACAGCCACCGCAAGCTCAAGCAGTGGGAAAGCGCCCATAACGGGCTCATGCCCGACGCCTCCGGGCGCTGGGCCATCATCACCGAAGCCACCCTGGAAGTGGGGCCGGCGCTCTTTGTCAGCCTGCTGGTGATCACCCTCTCCTTTGTGCCCGTCTTTTCTCTGGAAGGGCAGGAAGGGCGCCTCTTCGCGCCTCTGGCCCTGACGAAGTTCTTTGCCATGGGCGCGGCGGCCCTGCTTTCCGTCAGCGTCATTCCGGTGCTGACCGGCTTGTGGGTGCGGGGCCGCCTCCCCTCCGAAGATCGCAACCCCTTGAACCGCCTGCTTATCCGTTTGTATACCCCGGCCATTTCCATAGTCCTGCGCCGCCCGGCCCTCGTCCTGTTTCTGGCCCTGCTGGCCCTGCTTTCCGCTCTCTGGCCCCTCTCCAGGCTGGGCGGAGAATTTCTGCCCAGAATGGACGAGGGAGATCTGCTGTACATGCCTTCAACTCTGCCCGGCGTTTCCGTGGCGGAGATAGGGCGCATTCTTCAGATCAGCGACAAGATGATCAAAACCCTGCCGGAGGTGGAGCGGGTATTCGGCAAGGCCGGAAGAGCCGAAACGGCAACCGATCCCGCGCCGCTGGAAATGCTGGAAACCACCATACGCCTGAAACCCAGGGAGCAATGGCGCCCCGGCATGACTCCGGAAAAAATCGTGAACGAACTGGACGAGACAGTCAGACTGCCCGGCGTGGTCAATTTCTGGGTGCCGCCCATCCGCAACCGCATAGACATGGTTTCCACCGGCGTGAAAAGCCCCATAGGCATCAGGGTGTCCGGCCCGGACACGGCCTCCGTCGAACAGGCGGCCCAGGCCGTGCAGAATGTCGTCAGGCGGGTGCCGGGCGTGGACTCGGCCCTGGCCGAATCGCTCGCCGGCGGGCGCTATGTGGACGTGCATATCCGGCGCGAAGCCGCGGCCCGCTACGGCATGAACATAGCCGATGTGCAGCTGTTCATCTCCGCGGCCGTCGGCGGGGAAAAGATCGGCGAAACCGTGGAAGGGTTGGCCCGCTATCCCATCAACGTGCGCTATCCGCAGATGTACCGCGACAGCGTTTCCGCCCTGCGGAACATGCCCCTGCTCACTCCCTCCGGACAGCGGATCGCCCTCGGAGACGTGGCGGACATCAAGGTGAGCGCCGGCCCTTCCATGCTGAAAAGCGAAAACGCCCGCCTTTCCGGCTGGGTCTACATTGAGGCGCGCAACCGCGACCAGCTTTCCGTGGTCAGAGACCTGGACAAAGCCATCCGGGACTCCGTGGACATTCCTCCCGGAGTGAGCGTTTCCTTCACCGGGCAGTTCGAAATGCTGGAAAGAGCCGCCGCCCGTCTGCAACTGATGATTCCGGCCACTCTTCTGATCATCTTCGTTCTGCTTTACCTGGAGTTCAAAAGCGTGAGCGAAACCCTGCTGATCATGCTCTGCCTGCCCTTTTCCCTCATCGGCGGAGTCTGGTTCATGTACGCGCAGGGCTACGCCATGTCCGTGGCCACAGGCGTGGGTTTTATCGCCCTGGCCGGTCTGGCCGCGGAATTCGGCGTAATCATGCTCATCTACCTGAAAAATTCCGTGGCTTCCAAGCCGGAACTGGCCGACAGGGAAACCGCCTCCACAGCCCTGCTCGACGCGGCCATTCACGAAGGCGCGGTCTTGCGGGTACGGCCCAAAGCCATGACCGTCACGACCACCATCGTCGGGCTTATGCCCATTTTCTGGCGCACGGGCAGCGGCTCCGAAATCATGACCCGCATCGCCGCTCCCATGTTAGGCGGCATGCTCAGCGCTGCCCTGCTTTCCATGTTCATCATCCCGGCCGCCTACAAGCTGCTGCTGAGCGGGCGCTACGGGTTGAAAGCAAGGCCATACTCCGGGAGGGCCGGGCTTTGAAGGCTTCTTTATGCCTCCGGCTGGGATTCCAAAAGGGCGCGGTCCCTTTGGAATCCCAGCCGGGAGAGGGGAGAAGCAGCGCCTCAGCGTTGCCGCGGCCATGCGCGCCTATATGGGAAAGGCGGCCGGAGCCTTTCGCGCCTGAAATACCCCGCGGGGATTATTCTTCCCGAAGATGGTCCGGGGGCGGCGCCTCCAGGCTTATTATGCCGTTGCTCAATATAAAGAAATAGTCGCGTCGGCCGTCCGGCCCGCGGGTGCTCACCCTGCCCCGGAGGGAGCCGTTGTCCAGGGCTTCGCTCACGGCCGTGTGCGTTGTCCGGCCGGCTTTCAGCTCCCGCTCCCAGACCAGGGCCAGGCTGTGGGGGGGGGATTCCTTGAAGAAGAGTTTCCCCGGTTCCGTTGTTCCACTCCCCGGAGGGATCTCTCCGGGCCCGGAGGGGGAACCGGCCTCCGGCCGGGGTTCCGCGGGCGGGGCATAGCCGGTGAGCATATCCGTCAGGCGGATCATGGGGGATATGTCCACGGCCCGTTCCGGGGAGGAGACATATTCGGCCAGGGGATAAAGCAGCATGAACAGGCGCTCGTCCGGATTTCTGATCAGCTCCAGAGTCAGGGCCATTACCCGGGGAAAGTCCCTGGGAGCGGAAAGCATGCCCTGGCGGAGCGCGACCTGCACGGATTCTATATCCCCGGCGTCAAAGGCGGCGAGAAAGAGCTGGGTCAGGATGTAGCTGTCGTATTGCGTCTTTGGCGGCGGGAGAGTGTAGGAAGGCAGCCCGGAGGGGAGGGAAGGGGAAGCGCCGGCGAGGCCTGTGGCCGGGTAGAGGCAGCACAGAAGAAGCAGCGTTGAAAAAAACCGTTTCGCCCTTGTTCTGCGCATCCGGAAAAAGCGCCGCATGGGTTGCTCCGTTCTAAAAACTCGCGCCAGTGAAATAAAGGAACAGGCACCACAGCGCTCCATAGCTCAACTGTACGAGCAGGCAGGGCAGGAGATCGCGCCAGATGTCGGCAAAGTGCACCTTGTAATATTCGCAGGTCACAGCCATGCAGACGTGCAGGGGAGTGGCGAGTTGCCCGACGTTGCCCGCCAGCAGGGCCATAACGATCAGGGGCAGGGTCTGGGCCGTAAGACCGGTTTCGGCCAGTATGCCCAGGAGTATGGGGAAACAGGCCCCCACATAGCCGACCATGACTCCGGTGAGCATGCCGCAGATCAGGGGCAGCAGTATGAAAATGGCGTACACCAGCAGCAGGTTGTTGCCGAAATGGCTCAGTTGAGCCACGATGCCGCTGACCCCTATGATGTTTTTAAAGATGAAAATGGTGTAGATCAGCAGCATCAGGATGAAATTTTGCCTGTTCAGGACAACCTCGCGCAGGGATTTCCGCATTTTGCCTCTGGCCTGGAACAGGGCCACGCCCAGGGCGCAGGCCAGAGAGGCGATGAAGGCTGTCAGGGAAGGCAGGCCGGGGGCGGCGTATTTGAAGATGAAGCTGAAGACGACCGCGCCTCCCAAGGTGACAAGCAGGGGCAGAGCTTCGTAAAGCACTCTGTCGGCGCTTCCCTCGGGAGCGGGCCCCGGTTCCTTTTCTCCGTCCGGCGGCGTCCGCCCGACGTCCACATCGCGCAGATAGAAAAACCAGCCGGTCAGGAAGGAAAAGAGCACCAGCGGCGAGGTATAGATGAGCAGCGTATGCAGGGGGAGGTTAAGCAGGGAGCTTGCCAGCATGTAGCCGGGGTACAGGGGCCAGGCCACTTCCCATATATGCCGGAACCAGTAGTTGATCAGGGTTTTGCGTTTGGGGCCTATCTCCAGGCCGTGGGCGGCGGCGTCCAGCATGGGGCAGGAAAAAAGCGCCCCCCCCGGCATGGGCAGAAGACCCACCAGGGCCGGAAAGATCATCAGGCGCACGCGCGGCCAGCGCAGGTAGCGCTCCAGACCGGCCACCAGGCGGCCGCTTTGTCCGCTGGCCCCTTGCAGGCCGGAAAGCAGCAGTATGCCCAGAAGCATGATTTCCATATTCAGGAATTCGCCGCTGAGCAAGGTATGGAGCGGCACCTTGATCCAGACGTCCGGGGGAGTCCAGGTAAGCAGCGCGATCAGGCCGCTGCCCGCGGCAATGGCTTTCCAGAGCTGGATTTTCATGCGCAGCAGCGCCAGCATGCAGCAAAAGACGAAAATCAGCTTGCCGAAGGCCAGGGCTGTATCGGTAGAGAGTCCCATACTTACTCGCAACTTACTCGCAGGCGGCGCGGGCGCGTTTGAATCCCGGCAGGGAGCGGCGAATTTCCTCTTCCTGCACGCAGAAGGCCAGACGGAAAAAGCCGGGCAGGCCGAAGCCGGAGCCGGGGACGGCCAGAACCAGTTCGGAGGCCAGGCGCCTGACAAATTTCGTGTCGTCGCCTCCCGGAGCCTGGGGAAAGAAGTAAAAGGCGCCGCGGGGCATGAAGAACTTATAGCCCGCCTCGCTCAACACTTCGGCCATGGCCTTGCGGCGGGCGGCATAGACGCCCAGATCCACAGTCTTGCCCAGAGCGTGTTTGAGCAGATACTGCCCCACCACGGTCGGGTTTACAAAGCCCAGGATGCGGTTGCAGAGCACCAGCCCGGAGCGCAGGCTCTCTTTGCCGGGCATTTGCGGGGCCAGAGCTATGTAGCCTATGCGTTCGCCGGGCAGGGAGAGGTTTTTGGAAAAAGAGCCCAGCACCACGGCGTATTCATACAGAGGCAGAAGGGCCGGCACTTCCGCGCCGTCATAGACCAGAAAACGATAGGGTTCGTCCGAGATCAGAAAGACGGGATGCCCGTATTCCCGGCTCTTCCGGCGCAGTATGCCCGCCAGTTCCGTCAGTTCCTCCCGGCCGTAGACCTGCCCGGTGGGGTTATTGGGCGAATTGAGGATGACGCCTTTGGTTTCCGGTTTTATGGCCTTCTCCAGAGCGGACAGGTCCAGGGAGAAGTCCGCGGCGGAGGAGAGAACCGGCTTCAGCGCGCCGCCGTAGTTATCCACATAAGAACCGTATTCCACAAAGTAGGGAGCGATGCAGATTATCTCGTCTCCCGGATTTATTATGGTTTTCAGCAGTATATTCATGGCTCCGGCCGCGCCGCAGCAGAGCGCGAGATCGTTTTCGCCAAGCTGCGTCTCCTGTTCCCGCGTGAGGTAAAGGGCGAGCTTTTGCAGCGCCCAGCCGAATCCGGCATTGGGCATGTAACCGAAAGAAAAAGGCTGTCCGGCTATGGACGAGAGTTCCTTCAGCCCCTCCACCACTTCGGGCGGAGGGGGGAGATCCGGGTTCCCCAGGCTGAAATCGCAGACCTTGTCCGCTCCGTGCTTTTTTTTGAGTTCAATTCCCTCTTCAAACATGCGGCGGATCCAGGAAGAATTCTCCAGCAGAGCGCGCACTTTTTCCGATATGATGTCCATCCCTGTTCTCTCCGTTAAAGTTTCAGCCCCGCCGCGCGGGCAGCGCGGGGGACATGCCTTCCGCCTTCATTTTCAGGCCCCGGTTTCAGCCAGCGTTTCCTCCAGGGCCGCCGCAAAAGCTTCCAGATCCGCCTCTTCTATATTCAGGGCCGGCAGGAGGCGCAGGACCCTTTCCTGGGTCAGGTTGAGGATAAAACCCTTTTCCAGGAGTCTTTCCCAGACCGCCTTGCCCGGAAAGCCGAGTTCAATCCCCATGAAGAGCCCCAGACCGCGCACTTCGCGGATCTTTCCCGGAAAACGGGCGGAAACGACGGCAAAGCGCTCTCTGGCCCAGGCTCCCAATCTCGCGGCCCTTTCATCCAGCCGGTCGCGTTTCATGATTTCCAGCACGGCCAGAGCGGCTGCGGAACACAGGGCGCCGCCCCCGAAGGTGGTGGCGTGGCTGCCGTAATCAAAGCCCTGGGCCGCTTCCTCCGTACAAAGCATGGCTCCCATGGGCAGGCCGTTGGCCAGAGCCTTGGCCGTGGTGAAGATATCCGGCTCCAGGCCGTGATGCTGGAAACTCCACCATTTGCCGGTACGGCACAAGCCGGCCTGCACTTCGTCGGCTATGAAAAGCAGCCCTTTTTCCCGGCACAGGGCGGCCACGCTCCGCAGGTAATCCGCGTCCAGAGGCCTCACTCCGCCTTCTCCCTGTACCACCTCCAGCAGCACCGCGGCGCTTTCCGGGCGCAGAGCCGCTTTCAGGGCGGAGATATTGCCGGACTCCACCTGCCGGAAGCCGGGAGGCATGGGCTCGAACCCGTCCTGCAGGCGCTCCTGCGCTGTGGCGGCCAGAGCGGCCAGGGTCCGGCCGTGAAAGCAATGGGTCAGAGTGATTATTTCATAGCGATCCTGTTTTCTGACCTTGCGGAAGTAGCGGCGGGCCAGCTTTACGGCCGCTTCGTTGGCCTCGGCTCCGGAATTGCAGAAAAAGGCCCTGGAGCAGTGAGAGGTCGCGGCCAGCCTTTCCGCCAGAAGAACCTGCTCTTCCTGATAGAAGAGGTTGCTCACATGCACGAGCTTGCGCAGTTGCCCGCTTATGGCCGCGCCGACTTCCGGGTTGCAGTGCCCCACCCCGGTCACCGCTATGCCTGCCAGGAGATCAATGTATTCGCGCCCGTCAAAATCCCGGATGCGGCTGCCCAGAGCTGAACGCACGCCCACGGGATAACGGGTGTAGGTCCGGCACAGGGCGGCGTCCGCCCGGTCTTTTATTTCAGTGAATGCAGTCATCAAAACTTCCTTTGTGGTTTTAGGCCCCTGCCGGATCAGTTTTTCCCGGTATGCCCGAATCCGCCGCCGCCTCTCCGGGTCGCGCCCAATTCTTCCGCTTCAAGAAAGTCCGCCCGGTAAAAAGGTTGAAAAATCATCTGAGCCACCCTGTCCCCGCGTTGCAGGCCGAGGGTTTCTCCGCCGGTATTCAGCAGGGGCACCCTGATTTCTCCCCGGTAGTCCGGGTCGATGACGCCCACTCCCTGGGCCACCACCAGTCCGTTTATTCCTCCCAGGCCGCTGCGTGAATAAATGAAGGCCGCCACTCCCTCCCGCAGGGGCTCGAGGGCCAGGCCCGTGTTCAGCAGGCAGCGGCCGCCGGGGGCGACGCTTACGCCCTTTTCATCCAGATCGGCGCGCAGGTCAAAACCGGCCGAACCTTCGGTCGCGGGCGACAGCTCCGCCAGGTTGTACAATCCGGAAGCGTTCCGGAAGAACTTTACCCTGACATTTATGAGATATTTGCATTCAGTCGGCATATGAACCCTTGCCCGGCAGAGAAAATACAGTTACTAAGAAGAAAGGTTTACGCTTTTGCCTCAGAGGGGATTTCTACTCCAGCCTTGAGAGCAAGTCAAAGTTCCATGCGAAAAAATATCCGGAGGTCTGCATGCAACCACTCTGCATTTTTAACGTCATTCCCAAGGTTCCTGTGGAGCTTGAGTCCCTGTGGCAGATTGCTCACAATTATCTTTTCGCCTGGAACAGCGCCATAGTGGATCTGTTTACCTATATCGATCCCGATTTATGGGCGAGAAGCTACGGGAATCCGGTATGGTTTTTGAATCATGTGGAGCAGAGCAGGTATGAGGAACTGGTGGCGGATGAGTCCTATCTCAGGCGTTTGCAGATCGTGCTTAAGATTTTACACGAGTATCAGTCGGCTCCGAGTAAATATCATCTGGAAGGGCAGGAGCCGGGACAGCCGGTGGTGGCCTATTTCAGCCTGGAGTTCGCCGTGGCTCTCTGCCTGCCCATTTACTCCGGAGGGTTGGGAGTCCTGGCCGGGGATCACCTTAAATCCGCCAGCGACCTCAATCTGCCCCTGGTGGGCATAGGCCTTGCCTATCGCAATGGTTATTTCCGCCAGTACATGACTCCTGACGGCTGGCAGCAGGAAAGATATCCGGATTATGATTTTGAGCAGATGCCCATGCGTCTGGCCCTCACTCCGGAAGGGGAGCGGGCGGTGGTGCGCCTGCAGATTGGCGAGCGCGTCCTGGCCGCGCAGATATGGGAGTGCAGAGTAGGGCGTATTCCCCTGTATCTTATGGACAGCAACATCAGCGAAAATCCAGTGGATTTCCGCGCCGTCACCGCCCGCCTTTATGGTGGGGACGCTGAAATGCGGCTTTGGCAGGAAATGCTTCTGGGCATGGGCGGAGTGAGAGCTCTGGAAGCTCTGGGTCTGAGGCCGCAGGTCATCCACATGAACGAAGGGCATTCCGCTTTTGCCGGGCTGGAGAGGATCCGCTCCTTCATGAGAAATTGCAACCTGAGCTATGAGGCGGCGGTGGAGCTTACCTCCGCGGGCAGCGTATTTACGACGCATACCCCGGTGCCGGCCGGCAATGACCGTTTTTCGCCGGATTTGATGTACAAGTATTTTTCCTCCTATGCCCAGGACATGGGGCTGGCTTTCAAGGTCTTCATGGCCCTGGGGAGGGAGGATCCCTATAACGACGGAGAGCCTTTCTGCATGACCGTGCTCGCTCTGCGCCTTTCACGTTTCAACAATGGAGTTTCCCTGCTGCACGGCAAGGTTTCCCGCCATATGTGGAACAGGATCTGGCCGCAATATCCGGAAGACGATCTCCCCATCGGCTCCATTACCAACGGCGTGCATGTGCCCACCTGGATCGGCATGGAAATGGGCCTGCTTTTCGATCGCTTCCTCGGGCCTACCTGGAGGGAGGAAAACAGTAATCCTAAAATCTGGAAAAGGGTTGAAACCATTCCGGATAATGAAATCTGGCGGGCGCATGAGCGGCAGAGAGCCGCCCTGATCGATTTTGTGCGTCTGCGCTTCAAAAACCAGCTTCTGGCTCAAGGCGTAAGATCCTCAGAATTGCAGGCTTCCGAGGGCATCCTGAATCCCGACGCCCTGACCATAGGTTTTGCCCGGCGTTTCGCCACCTACAAGAGAGCCAACATGCTCCTGATGAACAAGGAGGAGTTGCTCAAGATAGTAGGCAACAGCGATCGCCCCGTGCAGTTCGTCTTTGCCGGCAAGGCCCATCCCAAGGACAATGAGGGCAAGCAACTGATGAAGGAGATCATCCGCACCTTCCGTCAGCCGGAATTCCGGGATAAAATGGTCTTTCTGGAAGACTACGATATGGAAGTGGCTCAGTACATGATTTCAGGCTGCGACATCTGGCTCAACAACCCGCGTCGCCCTCTGGAGGCCTGCGGCACCAGCGGCATGAAGGCCATGTTCAACGGGGTCTTGCAGTTGAGCTCTCTGGACGGCTGGTGGGACGAGGCCTGGAAGCCTGACAACAGCCTGGGCTGGGCCATAGGCAAGGGCGAAGAGTACGATGACTTTGAGTACCAGGATCTCGTGGAGCTGCAGACTTTGTACAAAGTTTTGGGAGTGGACATAATTCCGGAGTTCTATCAGCGCCAGAACGGCGTCCCCCGCGCCTGGACCGCCCGCATGAAAAACGCCCTGATCGAGCTTGGGCCGTTTTTCAACTCCAACCGCATGGTTCTGGATTACATGAATCAGGCCTATATACCTTCTTTCAGCAACAATCTGGATCTGCAAAAAGACAACTTCCGGGTATCCAGGGAGCTTTCCGAATGGCGCATGGGCATTCTCACCCGCTGGAGCAATGTGCGGATCGGCAACGTCAAAAGCACCAGCCAGAAGATGCTTTTCGTGGGCGACCGCATCAGGGTGAGCGCGGATATATTTCCGGCCGGGATTCCGCTGGAAAACCTGCAGGTGGAGATTTATGCCGGCAAACTGAACCAGGATAACAATTTCATCAGTCGGGACATTGTTTCCATGCGGCCCGAAGGAGAAATGCGCGACGGCTGGCAGTCTTACAGCGGCGAAATGCCGGCCGGAAAAACCGGCCGCTACGGCTTGAGCGTGAGGGCGCTGCCTCTGCATCACCTGCTTCCCTACAGGTATTCCGGCCTGATTCACTGGGCCAATGTGGAATAGGGCGGAGAAAGCCGGCTCAGGATTGCGGCTGCTTGCTGTGCTGGACGTGAGTTAAATTCAGGCTGACCAGATAGCGCTTTCCAAGGGTGGAGAGATCTTCCGCGATATAGCTCACGGCTTCCTGATCCTGCGCCCGGGCTGCTTTTTCCACGCAACGGGCCATATTCTCCAGGGACTCCAGGCCGTAGGCCTCCGCCTGCTCAATCATGCGGGCCGCAAGCTGGCGCACGGTTTCCAGATCCCTGTTCAGGCGGGCCTTGTCCAGGTCCTCCAGAGTGTCTTCCAGCACAATCAGGAAATCCGGAATATGGGGAAGCATTTCCTCATTCATGTAGTCGCTCTGTGAGCCCGCAAGCCTGCAACGCCCCGCTTCGGAGGCCGGGGGAGGACTTTCGCTTCCGGCCGCGTCGCGCCTTTCCGCTTGGGGAGGAGCTTCTTCCTCTCCGTCCGGGGCGTTATCGTCAAGGCTGCTGACAATCAGATCCAGCAAAGGCACGCGCCATTTCTTTCTGCCCGCGCCGGCGGCGTTCCCCGGTGAATTTGTTTTGGCCGGGCCCAGCATGTCCTGTTCCGTCAGGGCGGCTTCGGGGTAGGGGCAAAGGCGCAGCACAGTCTGGTGAAACCGGGTGCGGCTTACGGAATTGATCAGGCATTCGACGCAGCCCAGGCGCAGCATGCGCTCGTTCTGCGAGGCGTGCAGAATGAGGCCGAGGGCCGGCACCGGAGGGCGTCCGGCCGGGTTGATCCGCTGCAGGGCCTCGCGTATTTCGCTTTCCGGCATGTCGGAGTCAAAAATAATCAGCCCCACGGCCTGCGCGGCGCAGGCTCTGACGACCTCCAGCGCGTTGGCGGCTTCCACGAGCTTGTACGGAAGCCCTTCCAGACGGCGGGCGAGGGAACGGCGTCCGCTGGGAGCCGGGTCCGCAAGCACTATGTATTCCCTGAATTCCAGGGGGAAAGGATGTTCGTCCTCCGGAGGAGGAGGCGCCTTTTCGGCAGGGGGCGTGGCTTCTCCGGCCTTTTCCGCGTCTCCGGGCGGAGAGGGGGTAAGCTTGAAAATATCTCCGGCGTCCCGCCCGGATTCATGGAGATCGCCGGAGCCGGGCCTGAGGATAATCAGCCCCGGCTCTTCCGCGTCCACATAAAGGATTTGTTCTTTGGAGAGGTCTGGTTTTTCTGTTTCCGCCGCCGGGAGCCGGTTTTCCCAGGCGCCGGCGGGAGAGGCCTTTTCCGGGTCTTCCAGGATTTCCTCCGTCTCCCTGTCCGGGTATGCCTCCGCCGGCTCTTCCCAAGGGGCGTCTTTTTCCGGCGGAGAATCCGGTCCTGCCGCCTCGGCGGATTTTTCCGGAGACTGTTCCGGAAGAGGGGGAGAGAAGGGATCGAGATAATTGTGCAGGGGGAAGAAATCCGTCTTTTCCTTGGCCGGGCTGGGAGTCAGCAGGATCATGGCCAGTCCGCAGGCCAGATAGCCCAGAGTGGAGAGCTGCGCTCCCAGTTCGGGAAAGGGGAGCATGGCGGGCGCGTACAGGCTGCACAAGCCCAGGAGGGCGCCGGCGAAAGGAAACAGGGCAAAGATAAAATGACAGAAGGCGCCGCTGCGTCTGCCGGCCAGCAACGGGAGAAGCAGGAGGAGCAGGGGCAGGAGGGCCAGAGGCGCCAGGGGCAGCAGACGGGAGGCCCAGCCCAGGCCCGGCAGCAGCGGGAGCAGGGCTATGCCCGCTCCCGGCAGGCTCAGCCCCAGCAGAGCATAATCCAGGCCGCGCGGGAGGGGTCCGCCGGGGAAGCAGCGCCCCAGGTGCGGCATGAGGATCAGGGCCAGGCCGGGAGCAAGGATCTGGGGGACAAATTTGAAGAGAATGAGGTTGTTTTCCACTCCGGTGAAGCGGTAAATGGAAAAGACCGTTGCGCAGGCCAGCACGCCCGCGCCCCACAAACGCCAGGAGCCGCCTTCCGAAAGGCTGCGCGCCAGGGTCGCCAGCAGGGTCAGAGCCAGGGCCAGGGAAAGGTACAGGCGCCAGGAGCCGCCGGGAACCTCTCTTTCTCCGGCCTGGCGGAGGAGCAGGGGATGGAACCACAGGGAGGGAACGCTCTCCAGGCGCACATATACGGTCAGGGGGAGAAAGGCCGGTTCAGGCAGGGCAAAGGCTTCCCCCGGATTGAGGGAGTAAGAGCGCCATTGCTGGATCTCTCCTTCCTGGTTCACTTTTTCCGCAAGATACAAGACGGCCGGAGGCGCGTCCGGCCCGAGGCGCAGCAGCAGCCGTCCGGCGGCCGAGGAGGAGACTCCCGCCTCCCCCCGCGGCAAATTGTTGTTGACCAGAGAAAAGCGCAGCCACAGAGCTCCGCCGCTTTTCAGGGGAATGCCCTGCTCCAGGCTCCTGAACTGATTCTGCCGCATAGAAGAGCCGACCTCCAGAATACTCAGCCGGGTACTGGGATCCGTCAGATAAAAGGCGAAGCTTTTCAGAGGGAGGCTTTCCCGGATCTGCTCCACCGCCGCGGGAAGAGCCTGGGACTGGCCTGCCTGCAGAAGCAGGAACAGCGGAAGGGCGGCGCCAAAGGCAAGCAGCGGAAGCCGGCGGAACAATACGGGGAGCATAGGGGTCTCTTTACGGATTGCGGTTTTTGTAAAAATTTTTCACCATATCCGCCAGCCCGCGCCCGTCGGGAGTGACGTAATCCGGGGCGCGGCGCGTCAGTTCCGACCAGATGCGCATGCCCTCTTCCTCCCGCTTCAAGTCATAAAAAAGCACGACTCCGTGGTTAAAGCGCGATTGCAGGTGATTCGGGTCGATGTCCGAGGCTTTTGCAAACAATTCCATAGCCTTGTCGTAATCATGCAGGCTGCGGTACATAACTCCCAGATCCGTCATGACGTCGGGGTCTCCGGGCTTGACCACCAGCGAGGATTCATAGGCCCGCACAGCCTCTTCCGGCAGTTCGCGGTCAAAATACCAGTTGCCCAGTTCAGCCCAGGCAACGGCGTTGCGCGGATTGTTTTTTACCGCCCGCTCCAGGCGCTTCAATTCGGGATCCTCCCGCGCGTCTCCCTTCTGAGGGACAAGGACGCGTTTGGTCACGGCGCTGTTTTCCCTGTCCGCCGTGAGATCGGCCGTAAGGCGACCTATATAGAGCCCGGCGCAAAGGGCGGCCAGGACAGAGAGAAAGAGGGTGCTCCTTCTGACCAAAGACGCGGGAGTTCCGGGGAGCCGTTTACCGTCGGACCTGCTCCGGGGGGAGTGCTCATGGGAGTTGCCGGAGTTTTTCCCGCCCGGGGGCGGGGTTCCTGTTTTCATGGTTTCTAAAATCTCCTTCCGGAGCGGTTTGAAGCGGGGATGCGCCTTTCACGCCGGTTAAATCCCTTTCGCTATGAAATGCTCCGGCTGCCTCCGGTGAAGAGAGGGCTGAAGCGCAAGGGCAGAGAGCGGCCGTAGCTCTCCTGCAACCTCTGTCCCAGCGAGGCTTCGTCAAAGTAATGTTCCTGAGTTCCCTGCTTTTCCACGCAGAAGGAAGCGCAGGCCGATCCCAGGAGGGCGCAGTCCTCCATGCTCAGGCCGAGGAGCAGGCCCTTGAGCAGTCCGGCCCGGTAAGCGTCGCCGGCCCCTGTCGGATCGCCCAGCCGTTTTATGCGCGCCGGAGGAATCAGGCTCGTCGCGCCGTCGCGCGCGGTCAGGCGCGAGCCTTTTTCGCCCAGGGTGGTGATTATCGTGGGCGTGAGCTTCAGAATGTCAGCGGGCTCAAGGCCGGTAAGGCGGCAGATAAGCTCCAGCTCATAATCGTTGCTTACCAGCATCAGCGCTCCTTGCAGGCCGATCCGGATCTGTTCCGGAGTCATGCTGGCGAGCTGCTGGCCGGGATCGAAAATATAGCGCACCCTCCGCTCCCGGTAGATTACGGCGTGCGCTTCCATATCCGCGGGATTGGAGGGGGCGATGATGGCCAGATCCAGGTCAGGGTCAAGGAGGGGAAAGGAGTAACCGCAGGGGATGTTCATGGCCGCCGGGTGGAAACCGGTAATCTGATTGGATTTTTTGTCTGTAGTGATGTAAGCTCCGGCTGTGGGTTCGTCCGGCGTCTGGAATATGCCTTCCAGGGAAAGCCCGATCCGGATGAGAAAATCCTTGTAAGAGCCGAAATCACGGCCCGCCGAGGCCAGGATAAGCCCCTTTTCCCCCAGCAGGGCCAGGGTGTAGGCTATATTGCCGGCGGTTCCGCCTCTTTTTTCCTCTATATGCCCGATGGGGAAGCAGACGTTGAGCATATGGATTTTATCGGGCAGTATGTAATCGCTGAAATTGCCCGGAAAGCTCATCACCCGGTCATAAGCCAGGGAGCCGGAAATATATACGGACACGTCAGTCTCCAGATGGTTTGGCAGTGCAGGAAGCGTCAATCCAGTCCAGAAAATCCCGGTCTCCGTCCAGAAGGGGCAAGGAGACTATGCAGGGGGTGGCATAGCTGTGCAGGCGGCGCACCTCCTCCCGCAGGGCCGGGAAGAGATCCCGGCGGCTTTTCAGCAACAGCACGGTTTCCGGCCCGCTTTCCAGATTTCCTTCCCATTTGTACATGGAGTGTACGGGACCCGGGATATTGGCGCAGGCGGCCAGCCCCTTGTCCAGCGCGGCTGAGGCTATGGCTTCGGCTTCGGCCTTGTCCCTGGCGGTGATATAGACCAGAATATATTGCATTTTTTTCCAGAGCATTTCCGCTTTGATGTGGCGCGTCTCTGTGCTTCCCGCTTCGCGCCGGCTCCGGCGCTCACCGGCGCGAATGAATCGCGCCTGCGCCCCTGAAATGTTTAGTTAGCCTAATTTCGCTTTCGGGGCAAATCAACTTTTGCGGTCGGGAGATCAGAGAGCGCTTTCCAGAATGCTCCGGCTTATTTCCAGTGTAAGGTCCCCGCGCTCAGAAAGCGCTGTTCTGCCGTGAGCGCGCAGATTGTCCACTATGGCTGGGATGTCTCCGGCGCCGACGCCGTAAGCCGAAAGACGCGTCCTGACGCCGAGTCTTTCGAAAAATTCCCGTGTCCGGCTGATGGAGGCGCTTATTCTTTCATCCTCTCCGCCCTGGCGTATATCCCAGACGCGCCCGGCGTACTGGAGGAGCTTGTCCCTCTTTTTTTCGCGGCGCGCTTCCAGCAGGGCGGGCAGAATAACAGCCAGAGACTGCCCGTGGTCAATGCCGAACAAGGCGGTAAGCTCGTGCCCGATCATGTGGGTGGCCCAATCCTGGGGAACGCCGGCGCCGGTGAGTCCGTTGAGGGCCATGGTCGCGCACCAGCAAAGATTGGCCCTGGCCGGGTAGTTGTCCGGTTCGGAGAGGGTGGTTTCGCCTATTTCAAGCAGAGTGAGCAGTATTCCTTCCGCTATGCGGTCCTGCAACCTCCCGTCCACGGGAAAGGTAAGGTACTGCTCCGTGGTGTGCACAAAGGCGTCCACCACGCCGTTGGCGACCTGGGCCGGCGGCAGGGTGAAGGTCAGGGAGGGGTCCACCAGGGAAAAGAGCGGAAAGGACAGGGGGCTCAAAAAAGGATATTTTCCCTGGCCGTGACTGATCACGCCGCGATTGTTCATTTCCGAGCCGGTGGCCGGCAGGGTGGATACGGCGCCGAAGGGTATGGCCTTGTCCGCGAGGTCGGTGCCTATGCTCCGCCGGACAAGCAGGGAAAAGGGATCTCCCGCGTAAGGGCTGAACAGGGAGATGAATTTCGTGCCGTCAATGACAGAGCCTCCCCCCACAGCCAGGAGAAAGGATATTTTTTCGGCCCGTACCATTTCAACGGCTTTCATCAGGGTCTCAAAGTGGGGATTCGGCTCTATGCCGCCGAATTCCAGGATCGTCCTGTTTTTCAGGGCTGCTCGCGTCTTGTCCAGAGTCCCGTATTTTCTGGCGCTTTCTCCTCCGTAGGTGAGCAATACCTTGGAAGAGGCGGGCACAAGCTGGTCCAGACAAGCGAATCTGTCCCGGCCGAAGATTATTTTTGTAGGGTTGTGAAACTCGAAATCAAACATAAGGCTTCCCCCTTTGGAGGCTTTTACCCCCGAGCCGGCCGGCGCGTTTCAGAGATCACGCCGTCTGTGTTTGCAGCGGCATTTGCGGGGCAGATAGCATGTTCTTCCGCTTGCAGTCAATGCGGCGATCCGGCGTCTCCTTGCAAATCTCCGCCGGGAGTGTATAAGGAACTCGATGAAAAAAAGCACTCTGGCCGGGCGGGTTCTGGCCGAACTGGAGCGCCTTTACCCCAGGGCCGTTCCGCATCTTGAGCACAACAGCCCCTGGGAGCTTCTGGTGGCTACCGTGCTTTCGGCCCAATGCACCGATGCCCGCGTAAACCAGGTCACTCCGGGGCTTTTCCGCCGTCTGCCCTCTCCTTTGGCCTTTGCCGAAGCCGATCAGGAAGAACTGGAGGAGCTGATCCGTTCCACCGGTTTTTACCGGAACAAGGCCAGACACCTCATTGCCGCGGCCAGGAAGCTGGTGGAAAACTTTAACGGCGAGGTGCCGCGTAATATGGCGGATTTGCTGACCTTGGACGGCGTGGCCAGAAAAACGGCCAATATTGTGCTTTCCGGAGCTTTCGGCCTGAACGAGGGGCTGGCCGTGGATACGCATGTGGCAAGGATTTCCGCCCGTCTGGGGCTTACGTCTTCTTCCTCTCCGCAGGCCATCGAACGGGATCTCCTGCCTCTCTTCCCCCGCCCGGAATGGGGCAGGGTCAATCATCGCATGGTTTCCTTCGGCCGGGACATCTGCAAGGCCCGCTCTCCCCGCTGCCGGATTTGCCCCCTGGCGGATATCTGCCCCGGCCGGGAAAAGGCGGAAGGTGCCCCTTCCCGGCGCCTTGCCGGGGCGGGAAGCTGAGCCGTGCTGCAAGGCTGTTTCACCCATCTGCGCGGCATAGGACCGGCCGGCGTCTCCAGGCTGAACCGGGCCGGAATATACACCTGGGATGACGCCCTGCGTCATCCGGAACTGCCGCTCAGAAAGTCCGTGATTCCGGATTTCCTGCGCGGCTGCGCCGAATCGCGGCAAAGACTGGCTTTGGGCGATGCCCTCTGGTTCAGTCTGCGTCTTGCCGGGGCCGAGCAATGGCGGCTTTTTCCGCATTTTCAGCATTCCGCCGCCTGCGTGGATATCGAAACCAGCGGTCTGGCCTGGCCGCGGGCGGAAATTACCAGCATAGCCCTTTATGACGGACAAAAGCTGAAAGTTTATGTCCAGGGGCGCGACCTGGATGATTTTACGGAGGATATCTCCGCTTATTCCCTGCTGATCACCTGGAACGGGCGCAGCTTTGACGCTCCGTTCATCCGCAGGGCCTTGCGCGTTCCCCTGCGCATGGCCCATCTGGATCTCCTGCCGGTATTCCGCTCCCTGGGCCTGCGCGGCGGGCTCAAAAAGGTGGAGAAGCAGATCGGGCTGGAACGGGGGGAATTGGACGGAGCGGACGGCTATACAGCGGTTCTGCTCTGGCGGGAATATGTGCGGACCGGGAACCCGGCCGCTCTGGAGACTCTTCTGGCCTACAACGCGGCGGATGCGCTTTCTCTGGATTTTTTATGCCGCTACGCCTGCGCGAGGCACGGCTTTCCTCTGCCTCCCCGCCCGGAAAAGGAGGCGTCCAATCCCTTTAAGGCGGACGTGAAGCTTCTGGCCCGCCTGCGGCAGGCTCAGGCGGGTATGTATTGATGGCTGCGGGTATTCAGGGTGCGCGGCCTGTGCTTCCACAATGGCAAGCTCGTAATCATCATCGGCGGCGCATCCGGCGACCGATCTTCCGAATCTGACGGGCCGCAGCGCTGCCTGCTTGTTTTCAGCGAGGACTTCTATCCCCTCAGTGATATTTTCATACCCCTTCTCTATTTCCCAATGCCGACGGATCACATGCAAAAGCTGGTTCGCATCCGTTTTACCCTCGTACAAGCTCGTGATTCCGCAGATACTTTCCCTGGTGGTTCCGCCTTTTTCCATCCTGGTCCGATGAATGCGAAAGATGCGTCTTATTCCAGGCCAATCCGGATATCCGGGCAAGGCTTCCGCCACTTCCAATTCGCGTATCTCCATGCGCCCATGCCGCTTTTCTTGAGTCTTGGCCCGTTCTATCGGATATTCTTTATCCCTCAGGGGAAATTATTCCATCAAACACCGTAAAGATAATGCAAGGACGATTTTTCACATAAAAGTCCGGCTAGAGATATAATGATTGAACGAGTATAAACAAAGGTCTGTCCATCCTTGCATCCCGTGGGCTATGCTCTTAGCATAAAAAAACACGGCACAGAGCCACAATCAAGGAGGACAGACC
>JAISOL010000055.1 GCA_031275645.1 Deltaproteobacteria bacterium | reverse complement strand
AAGCGCTCCGGTAAACGCTCCGGAAACTTTTTATGAGATCGCGCGAAGCTCCCACAACGTCCATTTTATGTTCGCCGCCCTGCAGCAGCAGGCGGCGGCGGATAAAAAGGCGGAGGCCGACACCCTTATCGCGGAAATAGAGGCCGAAAACGCGATCATCAAGGAGGCCCGGGAACATCTGGCCAAGGCCAGGCAGATACAGGGCCAGGCCAAAACCGACAATACCTATAAAAGCGAAACATCCGAGATGACCGCTTTTCGTGAAAGGTACGGCATCGCCTTTAATACGGAGGGAGGCGACACCTCACACTGGCAGGATCAATGGGATCTGAACATCAAGAACCTGGAAAACTTCATCGAAACCCGGGGCATGAACACCCAGACCATGATGGTGCGGTTGGAGGATCTCATGGGCAAGTTCAACTCCTGGACCGAGGGGGCATCCCAGGCCGTCAAAGAGGGCGGCCAGATCACCCGCTCCCTCTGGAAGAGTTAGAGCCGGGGTAAAATCCACGCATTTTCCACGGGGGCTCCGCCCCCTCAGCATCCGGGCGCGGAAAGCGCCCGAAAGGAGATCTCATGAGCGCGAACGACGAAAAAAAAACCCTGGCGCAGGACCCTCTGGAAGGATTGCTGGCCGACGACCCCCAGATGCTGGAGGCCATCAAGCTGGTGATTAACGGGGCCACCCTGGCCGACGCCAAGGGCATTTCCAAAAAACAGCTGGAAGGGCTGTACGCCGCGGCCTACCAGGTCTATCAGGCCGGGGATTACGCCAAGGCCGAGGCGGTCTTCGCCACCCTCTGCCTGCTGAACCATCTGGAAAAACGCTTCTGGCTCGGCCTGGGCGGAGCGCGCCAGCAGCTCGGCAAACACGCCGAAGCGACCCAGGCCTTCGGCATGGCCTCCATGCAGGATCTGCACGACCCAGTGCCGCCCCTGCACGCCGGCATGTGCTTTCTGGCCTTGAAAGACAAGAAAAACGCGGCCAACGCCTTCCGGCAGGCGGTCATCGTCGCGGGGGACAGGCCGGAGCAGAGCGCCAGTAAAAAACAGGGGCAGGCCATGCTGGATCTTCTGGGCGCTCCTCTTTATGAAACTGAAAACGCCCAAGGAGCCTGAGCCATGACCGGAATATTCAACCCGCCTTACACCCCTCCCGCATCGGGCCCCAAGCTCGATGTCGAGGACGGCATCCCGCCCGTCCCGCCCGGCGGCGGCACACCGGAAGGTCCGGGCGCCATCCCACCGGCCCCTCCCCCTCCGCCTCCGCCTCCCCCGCCGCCCGACGAGCCGGGGACTCCCCCCTCGACGCCGCCGGATCTGCCCGCGCCCGGGGTGCCCGTGCCCACGCCGGAGACTCTGGAGGAACTGCTCGTGCTCATCCGATCGGATCTGACCTTGCTGATCCGGCTCATCAACGAGGAGTCGCGCAAAGACGCGATCGAGGACACCATAGGCTCCATCAAGGCCAAGGGCCAGGAAAGGATAGAAAAACTCAACGAGCAGATCAAGGAAATCGAAAAGCAACTGGAGGCTTCCAAAGAGGCCGCGTCCTCGTCAAAGACGAAGAGCATTTTAGGCTGGATAGGGGCCGCTCTCGCCGTCGTCGCTGCGGTGGCGGCCGTGATCGCCACGGCCGGCGCGGCCACCCCGCTGCTTGTGGGCGCCTGCATCATGGTGGGGGTGGCTGTGGCCAGCCTGGGCATGCAGATAGCCCAGGAAGCCACGGGCGGAGCGTATTTTCCGGGCAAGGGCATCAGCATGATGCTCCAGGCCATGGGCGTGGATGAAAAGACCGCCGACATAGCCGGCATGGTCGTGGTGGGCGGGCTTATGCTCATCGCTTCCGTGACCGCGGCCATCCTGAGCTTCGGGGCCGGTTCCGGCGGGGCTGTTTCCAACATAGCCAACATGGCCAAACTGATCAGAACCGCCGCCGCCGTCGCCAACTCCGCCATGGCCATAACCAGCGGCGCTCTCGCCATAGACAGCGCCCTGGACAAGTACGAGAGCGATCTGGCCGGGGCGACCCTGAAAGAAATCCAGGCCCTGCTGGAAAAGCTCAAGGCCCTTACCGAACAGGAGGAAGACTTCCTGCGGGCCCTCATGGCGGAAGAAAAAACGATCACGGATCTGGTGGATAGAATCGTGGAAAGCGCGATGGCGGCCATCCAGTCCATGGCCGGCAACATCGCGGCCCCCGGCATGGCCTGAAAACCGCCCTGTTTTTTTAAACAACAAGGAGAAGAATAATGCCCGACAGCCTAAATCTGGACGCGGCCAGACAATATCTGAACAGCCTGGCCCAAAACGGCAACCTCACTCTGGAACAGGCCCTGAGCACCACCATAGCCGGCACCAGGATCGGAGACATCCCCGGAATTAACGCCGCCCTGACCGAAATGGCCGCGGACGGCGTGCTTACGGTGGACGACGTGCTCAACTACGTCAACTCCAACTACACCATAACCGACGGCAGCCTGGTGCCCAAGGGCAGCGGCCAGGTCGGGGACGCCCGGGGCATTGACCTGGACGGGCTTTCCGCCATGGCCGAGTTGATGCTGCTCATGATCCAGCAGGCGGCGGAGCAGCGCAAAACCGGACAGGAGCTGCGCCTGGCCCAGTCCGAAGCGATCCAGCAAAAACTCTTTGACTCGGCCGAGGACCTACGCACCGGCGCCATTGTAGCCATGACCATGGGCGTGGTCGGAGGCGTGGCCAGCATTGCCGGAGGCGTGGCCGGAGTGAAGGCCGGCACCTCGGAAGCGGCGAACAGCGCGAACGCCATAGGCGGCGGTTTTTCCCAAATCTTTAAAAGCACGGGCGACGGCGTGCAGGGCATTCTGAGCGCCGAATCCAAGGAAGAAGAGGCGGAGGCGGAAAAGATCCGCGCCAGGCGCGAAGAGCAGGGCGACACCATCGCCAACATCAAGGATTTCATGCAGACCACCCTCCAGCTTATCCAGACCATGCTGGAAAAGGAAAACGAAACCCTGGCCAAGGTGCTGGTTTAGCGCCATGCGACACTTAAAACCGCCGGCGGCGCGCCGGGCCGCCGGGCGGCCGGTACGCCGCGTGATACGAATTTTTATGTGTCAGAGCGTACCAGAGCAATAAGGCTTCAAACAGTCACGGGCGGGCTTTGCCCGCCCGTGACGGTTTGGCGGAAAGGATTTGCAGGCGAATCTCCGCAGAGCATTTCAAGAGTGAAATGATCCGGAAGGTTTTTGCCCGCCGTTTTTTCCGCATTGCCAAAACCAGATAAATAGTTTATTTTCTGCTTGTTTGTGTAAAAAGGGGATAGCCATGTTGTTGCAGGAAAGCGTGCGGGCGGTCTGCGAAGCCGCTGGCTGGAGAGTTCCTCCGGCGGATGAGGAGGGGCGCTATGCCTTTTCTCTGGAAAACGGGCTGAATTTCACCCTTTCGTCCCCTGACGGAAGCAGGCTCCTGGCCTACGCCGTCCTTCTGGCCCCCGCTAAGGGCCGGGAAATCGGCGCCGAGCTTGTTGCCTCCGTTTTGAGCGCCACCACGGGCAGATTTTCCAGGTTGCGGGCCGTGCCCACCCTGGAGCCGCTGACGGGGGCGCTGGCGATTTACGCTTTTACGGACTTGCGGGGGGTAGACGCGGAAAGAGCCGAAAGCTTCGTGGAAGGCTTTCTTAACGACCTGGCTTTCTGGAAAGCGCAGCCCTGGCTTACGACGGCCTGAACCTTACAACACCGGATTCCAGCATATGGGCAAAACAAGGCACGGAAGCGCCCTTTTCAGCTCCCGCCCGGATTTTCTCCTGCTCTGCTGCCTTGTCTTATGCGGCTTCCTTTTCGGCTTTCTCCCGGAGGCCAGGGGAGCGGGGCTCAAGGACCTGCATCTGGCGTACACGCACAGCTCCAAGGATGAGCCTCTCCCGGCCCTGCTTTCGGACTTTGCCATCAACCAGGGCTACAGCGCCTCCTTCACTCCGGGGGTGCAGGGCCTGGTCAACGGCGAATTCGTCGACATGCCGCCGGACCGCTTTCTGGCCGGCATCCGGGCCGGATTCGGGGTGGAGGCCTACATTCTGGGCTCGACCCTGCATTTTTTCAATCAGAGCGAGAGGCGGCGCGAGGTTCTGCGCATCACCTCCATGCTCCCCCGGGAGATGCGCGCCGCCCTCCTGCGCATGGGCGCGCTTTCGGAGGATCTGCCCAGCGACACCTCCAAGCGGGAGCGTCTTCTTTTTCTTGAAGGCCCGGATAATTACGTAGCCGGCATAGTCTCCTCCATCCGGGCTCTGGAAGAAGCCCAACTGAACGAGCAGGCCATGCGCGTCTTCCCCCTCAAACACGCCTGGGCCGACGACACCTCCATAGAAAGCGCCACCGGCTCCACCCTGCTGCCCGGCGTGGCCTCGGTGCTTCGGGCCATAGCCACGGGGCAGCCCAGCCCGGCCGCCCGCAGCCTGCTCCGCTCGGACAGCGGCCAGCCGCTCATGGGAAGCGGCCTGATCGGCCGCAGAGCCTCCGCCGGTTCCTCCTCCTCATCATCATCCTCCTCCTCCGGAAGCGGGGATTCCTCCTCCCAGGAAAAGCAGAGCGGCGCCAACATTATAGCCGAGCCGCGCAGCAATTCCATCATAGTCACGGACAAGCTGTACAGAATGCCCTATTACGAAACTGTCATCGCGGAGCTGGACAAGCCCTCCGATCTCGTGGAAATCCACGCCGCCATTGTGGACATAAACGCCAACTACGCGCGGGATCTGGGCGTAAACTGGGGCGGCGCGCGCCTGGGCGGAGATCTGGGCGGAAGCTCGGCCGCTCTGGGCTCCCCTTCCTCCGCCATCGGCGGCCCCGACAACTCCGGCTTTACCGTGACCACCCTGCTCTCTTCCAGACTCAGCAATTTCTTCTCCAATATCCGCATTCTGGAAGAAAAGGGCGAAGGGGCCGTGCTCTCCCGCCCCTCGGTGCTGACCATGGACAACGTGCAGGCCACCCTGGAATACACCTCCACTTTTTATATCAAGCTCCAGGGCAACGAATCCGTGGATCTGGTGCCGGTCACCGCCGGCACCGTGCTCAAGGTGACGCCGCGCATCCTGCGCATGCCCGACGGCAGGCCCTCGCGCCTGGCCATGAGCATTGTCATCTCCGACGGCTCGGACCCGGTGGATAGCGACAAGGCCACCTGGGTGGACGATATTCCGGCGGTGAAAAAAGTCACCATCAACACCCAGGCTCTGGTGGCCGAAGGGCAAAGCCTGCTTCTGGGCGGTTTTTATTACGAGCAGCGCAGCGGGGGAGACTCGGGAGCGCCGGGGCTGATGGAAATACCGGCTCTGGGCTCACTCTTCAAACGCAGCAGCCAGAACGTGCAGCGCATAGAACGGCTGATCATTATTTCTCCGCGCATCATAGCCTATGAATCCCTGGACGCGTCCCCGCCGGAAAGAGTGCTGGAACAGGGCTTTGCCCTGAATCCGACCAAGCCCGGCTATGATCTGGAGCGGAATTTCCACGAGGTCGAGCCGAGCGGCAGCGGCTGTTCCGGCACTGTCCGGCCCCGGCCGGAAGCTCCGGCGGCCCGCTCCTCCCCGGAACCGGAGTAGGCGCATGGGCGAAGAAATTATTTTCACCATTTTCACCGGCGCCCATGCCGGGGCGGAAGCGCGCTTTCCGCCGGGCGAATACGCGCTCGGCTCCTCCGAGGAATGCGATCTCATACTCCGGGATAGCGGCATAGCCGGGCGGCACTGCTCCCTGCTTGTGCGGGAAAAAGGCCCCCTGCTCCTTCATCCCCTGGAAGGGACTCTGCTTCTGGAGGGCACGGCCCGCTCCGAGCCCTTTGAGCTGCCCCCGGCCACTCCCGTTCTGGCCGGACTGGTCTGCTTCGCCTGGATACGCGAAGGGGAGAGCTGGGGGAACATGCGCCTGCCCTCCCTGCTGGGGGAGGAGAAAGCGCCCGAAAGCGCGGCCCCGTCCGCCGCCGCTCCGGCGGCGGACGGGGCCGCCGCCCCTCAGCCCCGCCCGCCGGCGCCCGCCCCCAAGCCTCCGCCGCCGCAAGCCGGACGCGGGCGCCTTCGCCCTCTGGCCGCGGCCGTCGCCGTTCTGCTCCTGCTGGCTCTGAGCCTCAACCTCATCTTTCCCGGAGAAGAAGGGACGCAGGCGGAGAGACTGGCGGCGGAACTGAAGGAGGCGGGCTTTCCGGATCTGCTGGTGAGCGAGAACAACAGCCGGGTTGTAATCCACGGGCTGGTCCCCACTCCCGCGGATGCCAACAAAGTTCGCAGCATAGCGACCCGGCAGTCCTACCCCGTGCAGGTCATGCTGCGGGACAGGGAGGAGCTCGCGCGCGCGGTTCAGAGCCTGCTGGCCGGGCACGGCCTTTTCCCCCGCCTGCGTTTTGACGGGACGGGAGCGGAACTCGCGGGCTACGCCCTGGACTCCCTGACGGCCCGGGCCGCCCTGGCCTGGGCGCGCGAGGCCGCCGGCTCTTACGCGGATCTGCGTTCCGCCCTGCTCACCCGCGGGGAGGTGGAGGAAACCCTGCGCTCCGCGCTGCTCCGGGCCGGCCTGGATAAAAAAACAAGCGTGGACTGGCAGGCGGGAACAATAGTTCTCTCCGGCCCCGGAGCGGACGACCCGGCCCTGCCGGAAGTCATCCTCTCGGTGCGCGAGGCTCTGGATTCGCCCATAGCCTTCAGCAGAAAGACCGCTCCTCCCGCTTCTCCCCAGAGCAAAGCGCCCCCCGCCGCCCTCCAGGGCAAACCGAAGAAGGAGACGGCGGAGGCGAGGCCGGCCGCGGCCGAAGCGCCCCCTCCAGCGCTTCCGGCGGCCGGGCCTTATGCGCCGGGGACTTTCAGCCCTTCTTTCACCCCCGGCTCTTTTACGCTCGATCCTTTAATCCCGGAGCCCTCCATACCCGGACCTTTCTCCCCCGGGCTCTTTGCCGCCGAGCCTTTGGCCGAGTCGCCCCTGCCCGCGTTTCAGGCCGATCCCTTCGGCGGATCCCTGAGCCTGCGCGGGGTGACTCCCTTGCAGGAGGATGAAGGAGGCTCCCCCTCCTTCATCACCCTTTCCGACGGCCGGGTCTTTTTCAGAGGCGGAGTGCTCCCCAGCGGCTACGTTCTCGTCGGGATTTATCCCGACAGACTGGAATTTTCCAGAAACGGATCAACATTGGCATACAAACTGCAAGGAAGGTGAACATGGAAACAGCGGAAACAGCGGATTGGCAAGAAAAATTGGCAGCGGACCGAAACAGCTCGGCTCTCAAGGTTCTGCTGGGAAAGCTGACAAGCATGCGGGAGAAGCTGCGCCGTTTTATGGACGCGGGATGCCCGCCGGAGGAATACGCTGTGGCTGAAAAGCTTCTGGCGGCGGTGGAGGCGGCGGAAAGCGCCGCGACGGCCTACTGGGAAAGGCATAACAAATAAAAACAAATAAGGGCCGCCAGGAGGCGGCCCGGGGAGACAAAATGGCCATAACAGGCGTGGACAACTTTGTGACCTCTGGACTGACTAGATCCGACACCCTGAATGACAATTTGGAAGCGACGATGAACAGAGTGTTGGAGGGAGGCGAGGTCAAGAACGAGGATCTCATCATGCTGAATTATGAGATGAGCAAGTACCAGACCTATATAACCTCACTGAACAACACGATACAGTCCGTTCAGAACCAGACCAAGGAACTGGCCAAGTCCATTCACTAGGGCGCCGGCTCGAGGCCGCCCTAAACCGGGGCGCCTCCGGGCCCGGCTCTGGGCCGGGGTGCGGAGGCGTTCCGCCATGCGAGGTATTTCATGCTGGAAACCCAAGATTTGCAGGAACTGGCGGAAATGGGCTTTTGCGCCGTGAGTACGGGCAACATGCTCAAGGCGCGGACGATTTTTGAAGGCATACTGGCCGAGCGTCCCGGCCATAACGCGCCGCTTATGGGTCTGGCCATGAGCCATTACATGATCGACGAGTTTGATGAGGCGGAAAAGATTCTGCGCGGAATTATCGAGAAGGATCCCGATTACCAGCTGGCCCGCGTCCATCTGGGGCTTGCCCTGATTCTGGCCGGCAAGAGGGAGGAGGCCCTGCCCCTGCTTCAGGAAGCGGCCAAGAGCGATGACCCCCTGTTCAAGGACATGGTGGCCGAACTTCTGGAGAACCCCGCATGAACGGAGAGGCCCCCCTCTTCCGGCCCGACGGCGGCTTCGGCCGCCGCCGGGTTTTGCCCCCTCTCCTCTTCCTCCTCTGCCTCTTTCTGGGGGCCTGCCAGACGGAATTGTACCAGGGGCTGACGGAAAACAACGCCAACGAGCTTCTGAGCTCCCTGCTTGAGCGGGGCATCCCGGCGAGCAAGCTCAACCAGGGAAAAAACGGCTTCGCCGTGGCCGTGGACGAAGCCAACCAGCTCCGCGCCCTGAGCGTCCTGCGCGATCTGGGCCTGCCCAAGCCGGATTACGAGGGCCTGGGCAAAGTCTTCCGCAAGGAAGGCATGATGAGCTCCCCCACGGAAGAGAGAGCCAGGCTGGCTTACGCCCTCTCCCAGGAAATTTCCGCCTCCTGCGCCCGCCTGGACGGAGTGGTGGACGCCAGAGCCCATGTGGTTCTGAGCGAGCGCGACGCCGCCACCGGAACCTCGACTCCGGCCTCGGCCGCGGTGATGCTCCGCTACGCGCCCGACGCCGAGGTCGCCCGCTACATCCCCCAGATTCAGAAACTGGTGGTGCAGTCCGTGCCGGACGTAAACCCGGACAGGGTTTCCGTCCTGCTCTTTCCTGTCCTGGGGGACGTCACCCGCCCGGAAAGCATACGGATAACCAGCCTTCTGGGCCTGAAACTGCTTCCGGGCAGCGAGGGAACGGCGGCTGCTCTGGCGGCGCTGCTTTTCATCCTGGGCCTGGGCGCGGGCGCGGGCGCGGTTTTTGCCCTCCGCGGCCTGGGGCGGCTCAAAACCTCCAGCCCGGCCCGGAAGGGCGAATCCTGACTTTCGGGAGACGGCCATGCCTGAAGCCTTTCTACGCGAACTCCTGAAAAACGGAGGGGATTTGCTGGCCGCCATTCTGCGCTTCAACGCGCCGCCGGCGGCGCGCTTCTTTCCGGACGCCCTGCCGGAACCGGCGGCGCGCCTCCTGCGGGAAGGAACTCTGGCCGGACTGGAGGGGAGCAGAGCCGGCCGGGCCAGGGTGCGCGCCTACCTCCTGCGCCAGGCGGGGGCCGACCCGGAGAACTTTTTTCTGGATTTCCGTGATAAACGCCGCAGACTGGCTCTGCTGGAAAGGGAGACCCTTGTCCGCCTGGCCTCGCTCTGCGGCGCCTGCATCTACGCCCCGGAAGCCTCCCGTTGCGTGCTCCGGAAGGAAGTGCTGACCCTGCGAGCCGCTCTGGGGCCGGATTACGACCACATCCTCTCGCGCGGCCGTTTTCAGTGGGAGCAAAGCCGGGCCTGCTTCAAAACCTTCCGTCCGGAAAGCCCCCTGCCGGAACGTATGCGCGCCGCGGGCCAGGCCGCGCTCCGCCTGTGCATGGCCGACTGGCCCCAGGCCCTGCGCCGCCGGGCGGACCCGCTTCTGCCCGCGGAATTGCGCTCCGCCGGCAACAAGGCCCTGTCCTGCCCGGCGGATTTTTTGCCCGGGATATGGCTGGACGTGAAAAAACTGCTGCTCAAGGAGGTGGCTCCGCAATGGCAAGCCTGTTTCGCATAGACCGCGGGCGCCTGGACGCTTCGCCCTCTTCCAGGCTGATCAAGGCGGCGGAATGGGCTGAATACAACGCCGCCGGAGAAATCACGGCCGAGGCCGAACGCTACGCGGAAAATCTGCGCCGGGAGGCGGAGGAAGCCTTCGCGGCCGAAAAAGAAAGGGGCTACGCCGAAGGACTGCTGCAAAGCAGCCAGGAACACGCGGAGAGCATGATGGAGACCGTGCTCAAATCCATAGAGTACATCGAAGGGCTGGAAAAGGGCATTGCCGGGCTTGTGGGCGACGCCCTGCGCAAAATCCTGGGCGAGATTCCCCCGGAGGAGCGCATTGTCGGCGTGGTGCGCCAATCCCTGAATCTGGTGCGGGGGCAGAAAAAGGTGACCCTGAGCGTGGCCCCGGAGGATGAAGGCGCCCTGCGCTCCCGCCTGGACGAAATTTTAAGCCGCTACGCCTCCATTGACTTTATCGAGGTCGCGGCGGACGGTCGGCTCTCTCCCGGTTCCTGCCTGCTGCAAAGCGAAATGGGGGTTATCGACGCCGGCATAGAGACGCAGATCCGGGCCATAGTCAACGCTCTGGAAAAAAGGCGCAAGGGCTAGCCATGTCCACTTTCGAATATATAGACAACATGTACCGTTCCGCTCTGGCCGAGAGCTCCCTGGTGGAAATGCGCGGCAGGGTGGAGAACGTGGTGGGCACCATCATCCGGGCCGTGCTGCCCAACATCAAGCTCGGCGAGCTGTGCATCCTGAGAAATCCCTGGGAAAAATGGGAGTGCCTGGCGGAAGTGGTCGGCTTTCAGCAGCAGTACGCCCTGCTCACCCCTTTCGGCAGCATTCAGGGAATTTCGCATTCCACGGAGGTGATCTCCACCGGGGGCATTCACTCCGTGGGCGTGGGCGAGGCCCTGCTGGGCCGGGTGCTGAACGGGCTGGGCAACCCCCTGGACGGAGGCCCGCCCCTGGAAACCGAAACCCGCTACCCGGTTTACGCCGATCCTCCCAACCCCATGCTGCGCCGCATCATAGACCGGCCCCTGTCCATGGGCCTGCGGGCCGTGGACGGGCTGCTCACCTGCGGCGAGGGGCAGCGCCTGGGCATTTTCGCCGCGGCCGGGGGCGGCAAAAGCACCCTGCTTTCCTGCCTGGTCAAAGGCACGGAAGCTGAAATCACCGTGCTGGCCCTGATCGGGGAGCGCGGGCGCGAAGTGCGGGAATTCATCGAGCGCGATCTGGGGCCGGAGGGCATGAAAAAATCCGTGGTCGTCGTTTCCACCTCGGATCGCTCGGCTATGGAACGCCTGAAGGCCGCCTATGTGGCCACGGCCGTGGCGGAGTATTTCCGGGATCAGGGGCGGAAAGTGCTCCTGCTCATGGACTCCGTGACCCGCTTCGGCCGGGCTCTGCGCGAAATCGGCCTGGCCGCCGGAGAACCGCCCACCCGCCGGGGCTTCCCTCCCTCGGTCTTCTCCAGCCTTCCCCTGCTCATGGAAAGGGCCGGAAACTCCGACAAGGGATCGATTACGGCCCTGTATACCGTGCTGGTGGAAGGCGACGACATGACCGAACCCATTGCGGACGAAACCCGCTCCATCCTGGACGGACACATAGTGCTTTCACGCAAGCTGGCCTCTTCGGGGCATTATCCGGCCATAGACATTCTGGCCAGCATAAGCCGGGTAATGAGCTCCATTGTTTCTTCGGAACACAAAAAAATGGCGGAACAGATGCGGAAAATCCTGGCCAAATACGCGGAAATGGAACTCCTGGTGCAGATAGGCGAATACAAAAAAGGCTCGGACAGCGCGGCGGACGACGCTCTGGCCCGCATAGGCCGCGTCAACGCCTTTCTCAAACAGGGCACGGACGAGCGCAGCCCCTTTGAGCAGACCATGAACTCCATGCGGGAAGTGCTGAGTTGACGGAATACCCCCTGGCCCCTCTGGCCCGGGTGCGCAAGCTGCGCGAAGACGCGGCCGAAACGGAATACGCGGCGGCGAGAGCCGCCCTGCTGGAGGCGAGCGAAAAAAGCGCGGCCCGCGCCAAAGCCCTGGAGGATTATATACTCTGGCGGCAGGAAGAGGAAGAGAGGCGCTACCAGAGCATAATGCGCAAGGACATGAGCCGCAAAGACCTGGATGAATTCAAGGCCGGCCTGGGCGAGCTGCGGGACAGGGAAAGTTCTCTGGCCGAAGAGCTGGCTCTGGCGCAAAAGGCCGAGGAAGACGCCCTGAAGGCACAGGAACAGGCTCTGGAAAAACTGCGGCGCGCGCGCAAGGAAACGGAAAAAATCAGCGCCCACAAAGAAATCTGGCTGGCCGAAGAGGCCAGGGAAGCGGAACGCCGGGAAGACCTGGAAATGGAAGAATTTTCCAAAAAGAAACAAGAGGAGGTTCCTCATGAGTAACTCCGTAAATTCCGTCGGCAATACCGGCGCCCCTCCCTCCTCCTTGCCGCCGACCGGGGAGTACGGGAACAGACCCCTTGCCGAAGGCGAAGCCGAAAGCTTCCGGATGGCCTTGCTGGACGAGAACGCGGCGGCGGAAGAAAAAGCCCCCGCTTCCGCCGGGCGGCACGGCACGGAGGCCCCGCCCGCCCCCCAAACCCCGCGCGGCCCGCAAACTCCGCATAGCCCGCAGGCCCCGCAGGCTCAGGAGGCCGGAAGAACGCCCGGCGGCCTGGGCATGGAGGCCCCGCCCTCCCCCCAAACCCCGCCTGGCCCGCAAGCTCCGCGAACTCCGCAGCCCCCGCAGGCTCAGGAGGCCGGGAGAACGCCCGGCGGCCTGGGCACGGAGGCGCCTCGCGCCCCCCAAACCCAGCCTGCCCCGCAAGCCACGCGAGCTCCGCAGGCCCCGCAGGCTCAGGAGGCCGGGAAAACGCCCGGCGGCCTGAGCCCGGAGGCGCTCACCGCCCCGGAAGCGGAGAGGAAGACCGAAGGCGAAGGCCGGGCCGACGTTCCGCCCTCCTTTTCCGGAGACGCCCTCCTGCGCAGCCTGGGCCAGAATTACGCCCCTCTGGAAACAGGCGGCATCGACTCCGTCCCCCCGGACACCTCCTCCCTGGCGGAGGATCTGGTGGAGCGCATCCTGGTATCACGGGAGAGCCAGGCGGAAGGCAAGGGCGGTGAAGTGCGCCTCACCCTCAAGGAATCCCTGCTGCCGGATACGGAAATCGTCATACGCCGGGAAGAGGGCAAGCTCCTGGTCATTCTGAATACAAGCAACGCCTCTTCCCAGCAGGTTCTGCTGGGAGCGCGCGAAGAGCTCCAGGCAAAGCTCACGGCGCTGGAAAAAGAGGTAAGCGTGGAAGTGAGCCTGGGGGGGCAGGGAGAAGAGGCGGGAGAAGACTCCCGGCACTCGCGCGGGCTTGACTATATTTCCGAATGGGATCAGGCATGAGCGGCGAACCTTTCGTCATTCCTCCCCTGCCCCCGAAACTGGCGCGGCTCTGCTCCAGGCTCTCCCGGCGGGAACTGCTTTTCTCCCTGAGCCTGGGAGGCAAAAACCTGCGCCTTTATCCGGAGCTTGCCGCCGTGGCCCTCTCCCCCGCGGAGATCCCCGCTCCCTCGGGAGAGGAGGTTCTCCTGCCTCTCTCTCTGGGCGGAGAATACTGGCTCATCCGGATTTACGGCCCGGCGGCCGAAACCCTGCTGGCCCCGCCCGAGGGCCTGAATCCGGAAGATATTCCGGAAGAGCTGCGTCCGGCCCTGCGGGAGCTTAGCCTGGAACCCCTGCTGGACCGGATTTCCGCAGCCCTGGGCCGGAAAGCGCTCCTGACGGAGAAATACGTTCCGGAAAAAACAAAAGAGAGCTTCATCCTGCCCTTCAAACTTTTTTTTACGGCGGAGGGCGGCCCGGAAACTCCGGCCGGGGGCGGAGAGGCGCACATTCCCCTTTCAACCGCGACTCTCGCCCTGCTGGGAGACCTGGGTAAAACCCTCCCCCGCAGACCTCCGGCCGATATTTCCGCCCTTCCTCTTTCCCTTTCGCTTTGCGCCGGGAAGGAAAGCTTTCCCCTGAGCCTGCTGCGCGCGGCCGAGCCGGGAGACGTGCTCCTGTTCGCGGTTCCGGCGGGGGGGACTTACATACCCCTGACCCTGGAGCTGAACAACCATGCGCTGTGGACAGCGGCTCTCACGGACGGAGCCGTCACCCTCAAAAGCGCCCTAGCCGGTCCGCCCCCCCAGGAGCTTATTATGAGCAGTACCCCGGAAGACAAATCTTCCGCCCCTTCCCGCCAGGTCAAGGCCGAAGCTCCGGAAGAGACGCCCGGAAGCGGCCTTTCCGAGGCGGAAATAGACGCCCTGGAACTTACCCTGAGCCTGGAGCTGGCCGAGATCCGGCTCAGCCTGGGCGAACTCGCGGCCCTGGCCCCGGGGCAGACCCTGGAAACAACGGCCTCCCCGGAGGCGCCCATAACTATCAAGGCCAACGGTAAGCCCGTGGGCAAGGGAAGGCTGGTGGAAGTGGGAGATCGTCTGGGCGTGCTCGTCTCCTCCCTCTCTCCGGGCGCGACAGACGGCGAGGCCCGAGAGGACGAAAAATGATCGACCTCCCCAGTCCGGTAGTCATGATGGTTCTGGGGGTGGCCGTGGGGCTGCTGCCCTTCCTGCTGCTCCTGAGCACCAGCTTTCTGAAAGTTGCGATAGTGCTGGCGCTCCTGCGCAACGCCATAGGCGTGCAACAGATCCCGCCGCCTATGGCCCTCAACGGACTGGCCATGATCCTCACCATGTTCATCATGCTGCCCGTGGGCATAGACACCATGGATATTCTGGATAAGCAGACCTTCCCGGAGCGCCTCACCGGGGTGATAGTGGTGGAGGCGGCGATCAATTCCAGCGGCCCGCTGAAGGAATTTCTGAAGCGCCATACCGATACGGCGGTCTCCGGCGTGCTGGAGCAGACCGCGAAGCGCATCTGGCCCTCCCGCTATCAGGAGCTGGCCAGGCCCGACAACTGGGTGGTGCTGATTCTGGGCTTCGCCCTCTCCGAAATATCCCGCGCCTTTGAGCTGGGTTTCCTGCTCTACCTGCCCTTCATCTGCATCGATCTCGTGGTCTCCAACATCCTGCTGGCCATGGGCATGATGATGGTTTCGCCCATGACCATTTCCCTGCCTTTCAAGCTGCTGCTCTTCGTTTACCTGGACGGCTGGGTCAAAGTTTTCCAGGGGCTGATGCTGAGCTACAGGTGAGGGAGGCTCTCCCCGGGCGCGCCGCCTTCAGAGCCTTTCACAACCTGAAACCGAGTTCCGCGGCGGCGCGCGGATAGTCCGGGCATACCCCGCCGCCCTGCCAGAGCGCATTCTGGACGCGCCACCAGTCCATATCCTCAAAAACCAGTTTAACCTGCCTCAAGGCCGCGCATAAATCGGCATCGCTCCTGCCGCGCAGGCGCAAATCCTCCAGAACCGCCTCTTCCAGGAAATCGCGGGCCAACTGCCTTGCCTCGCGCCCCTCAAGACAGCGGGAGAGAACTTCACGCAGCAGGGCGGACAGCTCGTCCGGCAAAGGCGCGGAAACGTAGGCCGCCAGAGGCAGGTAGGGGGCGACGGCGCTCCAGAGGGGCGAAGCGTTCCGCGTGCTCTGCCCTTCTTCCGGAGCCCGGAGCGTGGAAACGAGCTGACGGGCCACGGCCAGGCAATCCCCGCGCCGCGCCCGGATGGAAAGCTCCAGCAGGCGAAGGCCCAGATAATCCAGCAGATAGCCGGCCAGCCCGCTCCCCTGGCGCCGGAAAGCGCGGCCGGAGGAGGAGGCTGGGTTCTCCTCCCGCGCTTCCAGGCTGGCCTCCCTGAAGCTGATATACTCCCCACGGCCGGGAAAGGGCAAAATCCCGCTCCAGGAGTAACGGGCGCTAACCCCCGCTTCCGGAACGGAAATGCCGGCAATACCGCTGCAGCCGCTTTCCGCGTAGACCAGGGGGGTCAGGGAGAGGCTCAGGCCGGGGAAGCGCAGAAAAGCCTCTCCCCCCGGCGCCGGCAGGCGGCGCTCGGCAAAGGCCAGAAGATAACCGAAGAGGCAGACGCTGGCCGGGTCCTGCCGGGCCGGCAGAACGCGCCGCAGAAAAATATCCCTTCCGCTCCCCTCCTCCGCCTTGTTGGAAAAAGCTTCCCCCAGGGCCTTCTCCAGGTCCGGCAGCATATCCGGCCCTCCGTCGGATTTCATTATATCCAGGGCGCGCGACATGAAACGCATGGCGTTCACCGGCTCAATCCTCGAAAGTTCGTCAAAAAACCAGGCGCAACTGGCATAGGCGGAAAGGGCGCTTTCCTGCATACGCAAAAGCGACCAGGCAGGCGCGGCCCCGCCCTTGTCCCGCAGATGCTTTTCCAGAAAATCCGGGCCGGCGGAAGGAGCGACCAGCACACGCCCGTAATCCAGCAGGGCGGCGCGGGCGTCCTTGAAAACTTCCTCTCCCCGCGCGAAGTAATGCGCGTCCACGGCGGACTTCATCCGATCCAGCGCCCGCCGCAAAGGGGCGCGCCAAGTCTGCTTCCAGCCCGGATGGGCGCCGGTGGAGCAGCCGCAATCGCCGCGCCAGCGCTCCACGCCGTGGGAGCAGCTCCAGGAGGAGGGAGTGTGCAGGCGCGCCTCGGCCGTGGGAGGATTCTCTTCCAGATAGGCGCCGAAATTGGTCAGCGAAAGGCCGTCCCGCCCGGCGTAGCCCTGGGCCAGCACATAAGCCAGGGCCATTTCTCCGAAGGTAAAATGATGCCCGTAGGTCTCTCCGTCCGTCGCCAGGGTAAGCAGGGCGTTCTCCCCCCGCAGGGCCGAGGCGGAGCGGCTGAGTTTCTGCCAGAAGCGCTCGCCGTCGCCGAGCAGCCCCTCAAAAGCCACATTCTGGGCCAATTCCGCCTGATAGAAAAAGATCGCCAGCCTCCGGCCGGAGGGCAGAACCACAAAATACGGCCTGCCCACGTCCAGAGTCCGGGCATCCACCCGGGTGTACGGGCCTCCCTCCAAAGATACGGCCGCGGCCTGATGCGGGGAAAGGACCACAAAGGAGAAACCGCGTTCAGCCACGACTTCCAGCGTCGCCGCGTCCACGGCGCATTCCGAAAGCCATATCCCCTCCGGCTCCCGTCGGAAGCGGGCCTGGAAATCCGCCACGGCCCAGCTTATTTCCGCTTCCTTGTCCAGCGGCGAAGCCAGGGGGAGGATCACATGATGAAAAACCTGGGCCAGGGCGTTGCCGTGCCCCCAGCGGGCCATACTCAGGCGGTCGGCCTCCTGAATGCGCGCGAGCAGCCCCGGTTCCTCGCGCTCCAGCCAAAGCATCAGGGTGGGGCCGACATTGAAGCTGATCCACTCGTAACAGTTGACGAGATCGGCTATTCTGCCGCCGGAGTCCAGACGCCGGCTCCAGGCCAGAGGGGCGTAGCTTTCCCGCGTTATGCGCGCGTTCCAGTGCCGTCCGGGGGCCGCGCCGGGTTCGAGAAAAATTCTGCCGAACCAGGGATCTTCGCGCGGCGGCTGATAAAAATGCCCATGTATACATATCTTGCGCTTCATGCACTCTCCTCCGCTCAGAACCTCGTTTTCACTTGCTGACGCCTCTCCTCCGCCGCGCAAAGCTCCGCGCCCGCCAGGGCAATTAAAGCATTTTAACTTTAAGACGCTCACTTCTGCGCTTGACGCCCGGCCGCGCCGAGTATACCATTCATAAAAACTTTCCGGGCTCAAGTCAAACCCTGAACTTCACCCGGCAACACAGTGAAGCGGAGATAACAGAAAATGTTCCAGACCAAGCAGAGAACTTCCGAAAGCATCGTATCCTCAAAAGCCATAACCAACGCCTTTTTACGCGGCGTCTACGCCTGGATGACCGCCGGGCTCGCCCTGACGGCGGCGACGGCCTGGTTTGTCGCCCACAGCGAAACCGTGCTCGACCTTTTGTTCAACGGCGGCAACATGCCCTTTTACATCCTGCTGGCGGCCCAGCTCGGCATCGTCATCGCCCTCAGCTCCGCCGTGCATAAAATGTCCGCGGGCCTGGCCACTTTCATGTTCATGCTCTACAGCGCCCTTACCGGGATAACCTTTTCCGTGCTGCTCCTGGCTTATGCCTATGTGGTTGTTACCAAGGCCTTTATCGTGGCCGCCGGCACTTTTGCCGCCTTCAGCGTGTACGGGCTCGTGACCAAGCGCGATCTGACCAGCCTGGGCAGCTTTATGACCGTGGGACTGATCGGCGTCCTCATCGCCATGCTGATCAATATCTTCACGAATTCCCCCGCCCTGGACTACGCCATCAGCGTTATCGGGGTAGTGGTCTTTCTGGGCCTGACCGCTTTTGACACGCAAAAACTGCGCGCCATGGGCGAAAGCGCCCCCCTCGACGACGCCGTCGCCCTGCGCCGGGGCACGATACGCGGCGCCCTGACCCTCTACCTGGACTTTATCAATCTCTTCCTCTTTCTGTTGCGCCTCTTCGGCAACAGGCGTTGAGGGATTGTGAAAAAATCCGGAGCGCTCTGACTCCTCTCTTGCGGCCTGTCTCCGGCCTCTACGCCGGCATTATGGAAGCCAGGGCCGCGCTCTATGCCCGCAGCCTGATTCCCTCCAGAAGCTCCCGGGCCTTCTGCGTCTCCGTGGGCAATATCGCCTGGGGAGGCAGCGGCAAAACCCCGCTCGCCTCCTGGCTGCTGCGCCTGGCCGAGGCCGGAGGGGCGCGGCCGGCCGTGCTTACCCGCGGCTACGGCGGCCGGACGGAAACCCGCCCTCTGCCGGTCAAACCCTGGACCTCGCCGGAGGAAAGCGGCGACGAAGCCCTGATGCTGGCCCAGGCCCATCCCTGGGCGCATATTCTTGCCGACCCGGTGCGCGCCCGCGCCCTGGACTGGCTGGAAGCCAACACCCGCGTCAATTTCATCATCCTGGACGATGCCATGCAGCATCTGGCCCTGCAACGGGACGTGAATCTGGTGCTCCTGCGGGAACAGGATCTTGAGAGGGAATGGAACAGGGTCATACCCTGGGGTTCCTGGCGGGAAGGGGCCGGGGCTCTGGCGCGGGCCGACGCCTTTCTGCTGCGCATGCGGGAGGAGAAAGCCTCCCTGATGGCGGATGAAATACTCCTGAAACTGCACGCGTTTCAGAAACCAGTATTCTCGTTCGATTTGCGTCCGCTCGGCCTGAGGCCTCTCGTCCCGGGCGGAAGCCTCCCCGCCCGGAATGAGCCGGGGAGGCACGCGCCTTCCCCGCTTCCGCATCTGGACGGCCGCGCCTACGCCCTGTGCGCGGGCGTGGGCAACCCCGCCTCCGTGCGTCTGAGCGCGGAAACTCTTCTGGGCCGCGCGCCGGAAGCGGAGCTGATTTTTCCGGATCACCACAAATTCAGCCCGCGGGATCTCGCAAAAATGCGCTCCCTCCGCCTGCCTCTGCTGATCACGGCCAAAGACGCCGTCAAGCTGAAAGCCTTGCCGGGGCTGCCGGAAGAAATCTTTGTGCTGGAAAGTTCCCTGGTTTTCGGCCCCCCCTTGCAGGCGGAAAAGAGTTTTGAGGAATGGTTCGCCTCTTCCTGGAAAAACTCCGGCAAGGCGGCGATCCGGGAGCGCTTCGCGCCTGAGGCGCGCTGAAATCCGGCGCCTTTCCGCAAGCCTTGCCTCACCGGGCGCGGGAAGGGATGCGCCTCTGGCAGGGAACTCTCACCTGACATTTTCCGCAGCCGTAGCGAGGGTCGTGCCTTTCCCTGGTCTTTCCCAGAAAAGGGGCGCACAGGCTGTGCTTCTTGCCTTGCTCCAGGGAAATGGCCGCCGCCGGGCAGCGTCTGGCGCAGGCCCCGCAGCGGATGCAGTATTCCATATGCGAAGTATACGGGCGCTTGTCAGGAGGCAGAGGCAGGGCGGTGATCAGGCTGCCGAAGCGCCCGGCCATGCCCCGCATCGTGATCAGGCCGGCGGAAAGCCCGAAAGTCCCCAGGCCGCAGACATAAGCCACGTGGCGTTCGGACCAGTTGCTGCTGAAAGCGGGCAGAGCCGGAGACAGGGCCGCCGGAACATCGTTGCCGGCGCCGTTGGAGCGAAAACGACGATCCAGGCCCGGCGCCAGAGCCGGGCGGCCCGCCCGGCGCAGACAGCCCTCAAGATGCCCGGACAGGGCATCCAGCATCATCTGTCCCTCCCAGCGGGCATGGAGCCATTCCGGGGCCGGCTCGGAAGGATGCCGGGCATTGGCCGCGAGCACCGCGTCCGAAAAAGGCAAAAAGAAGGAAATCACGCTGGCGGCCTCGGGCAGCCAGACCTTGGGCGGAATAAAATGCGCCCCGACCACCTCCGGAAGACGAAGGCTTTCAAACAGGGGGTCATCCGCAGCGGCCACTCCCAGAACAGGAGGATCGTAAATGCGCATTCCGGCCAGATCGGCGCTGATGGCCTGTTCCGCCGTAATAAAGTTCTTTTCGGAAACAGCGGTGAATTTCCGGCACAGTTCTTCCAGCTCTTCCCTCTCCGGAGAGGGTTCGGACCCGCTTGCCATGCTCGCCTCTCTTTTGATGTTGCACATCCATGTTCTTTCAGCTCCACGCCCGCTCCGGCGCTCACCGGCGCAAATGAATTGCGCCGGTGCGCGCCGGAGCGGGCGTCCGCTCGCGCGGCCGCCTGAGCAATTTCATTCTGTAATTGCTCTAATTTCTAGTCCGGACCCGGCCCGCAAGTCAAGGAGCGATGTGCTTCCGCGCGGAAGCGGAGAGGCAATCTCGCGGCGAGAAGCGGCCTTTCAGCGGGGCAGGGGCTTCCCCAGAGTGGAGAGGAAGAAGGAGCTGAAGAAGGCATCGCGTTGAAGCATGAGTTCCTCCCGTTCCTCCCCGCGTTTTTCGCCGCAGATTTCCGGCAGTTCCCCGGCCGCGCCCGCCGGACATTGCGCGCTCAGAGAATAGTGATCCGCGTTTTCCAGCGCCAGGAAGCGCGTTTCGTCCTCCAGAGGCAGAGAGAAGAGCCGCCGCGCTTCTTCAAGGTCGCGCGCCGGGGGGTAAAGCCCGTCCGCCCCGGCGAAAAGAGCGGCCAGAGGCGTTTTGAGGGCGGAGAGAGCTTCTTTTTTGGCGAAAACCAGCCAGCCGGGGGTCAGCAGGCCCAAGGCCCGGACGGAGTAGGGGAAGGGAGCCGCCGGGGCGTTCCGGCCGCGGCGTCTGCGGATTTCCCGCAGTTCGGCCGGCAAAAGGCCCAAACGCTCTTCGGCCCTTCTGGAGCACAGGGCCGCGTCCGCGGGAAAGGAAAGGCAGTAGCCGGAGTAGGCCGAGGCGTCGATATCCACCCCGCCCAACTGCAGGGCGGTGAGAGCGCCGGCGCCCACGCCCAGCAGGCCCACGCGCTGCAAATCCAGGCTCCCGGCAAAGACGGGAGAGGCCGCCACGGCTTCCAGAGCCTCCAGCGCCTGCAAGGGGCGGAAATAAAGCAAGGCCGCGCTGTACATGGCCGAGGCGTTTTCCATGCTGTCTCCGGCATGGGTGGGGGCAATGACCACAAAACCGCGGGCGGCCAGGGCCGCGGCCGTTTCATGGTGGGAAAGGCTGTGCCCGGAGGAGTCATGGGAGATTATGACGACCGGAGCGCGCACTTCAGCCAGAGGAGCGTCTTTTTCCGCCCGCAGAACCCAGGGCCCGAAATTGCATTTTGAATCTCCCTGTCCGCTCCGGGTGGAAGGATACCAGACCATGACTCCCAGTTGGACCTTTTCCGGGCTGAGCACGGACAGAGAACGCACGCCCACCGCGTAGCCGCCGGGGGCGCGCCCCAGAGCCAGAGCCGGGCCGGCGGAAGCTGAAAGCAGAAGCAGGATCGCGAAGAGGCTGGCGGAGAGAATGTGGCTGAAGCGGCCGGAGCCGGCCGGCATTTCCGCTCTCGCGGCGGAGGCGGGAGAGCCTGGGATCACCGCTTGGCCCGGTAATAGGCCAGACGCTGCTCCCAGGCGTTTTTATCCGCCAGGGCCGCATTCCGCTCAAGGACGGCGGCACAGGCGGCGGCGGCTCTCTCCCAGTCGCCGTTCTTTTCGGCCATGTCCGCGATAAATCCGTTAATCACCGCGTATTCTTCAGGCAGAGCCTCAGGCAGCAGAGCCTCCAATCTGGCTATGCCCCCAGGTATATCCTCCAGCCTGGACAAAGCTTCAGCTTCAGCCAGCCTGGCCACAAAAGCGAAAGCCCCGTCTCCGGCGGCGAGACGCCGCCAGGCTTCCGCCGCCTTTTCCTGCCTGCCCTGCGCGGTCGCGCTTTGCATCAGAGCCAGCAGAGCCGCGTTCATTATCTTCGCGTCCGCCTTGGCGGAAAAATCTTCCAGAGCGGCGAGCTTACTCCCGGTTTCCGGCATGATGATTATGCGCCCCAGCTCCTCCCGCATGTCTTTCAGCCGGGAGGAGGAATAATAATTCCAGACTCCGGCGGCGACAACGAGAGCGATAAGCGCGAAAAGGACAAGAAATATGAGACGGGCATGCTTCATCAGAAAGCTCAGCAGGGGCGAAGCTTCGCCGGAAACCTCCGCCTGGATGGAATCAAGAAGGGTGCCGGGATTTTGTTCTTTCATCAAAATTTCCTTTACAGTAAAGTATGGCGCCTTCTCAAAGCGAAATTGCCCTGAAAGTCCCCTTGAAGGCGGCGGCCAGCTCTTCCACGGATTCGCGTGCGAAAACGCGCCCTTCCTGAAGCAGGACGAGTTCCGCCTTCTCCCGCACCGAGCCCAGGACGGCGCAGGGCTGGCCCTGAAACAAGGCCCTGAAGTCCTCGCTTTTTTCAGCCGGGGTGGTGAGGAGAAGGCGCCCCGAGGACTCGCTGTACAGGAGTTCCGTCAGGGTGAGCTCTCCCAGAACCGGCGCCAGGGACACGTCCACGGAAGCCCCCAGGCGCCCGCCCAGGGCCATTTCCGCCAGGGCGACGGCCAGCCCTCCGTCCGAAAGATCGTGACAGGCGTTCACCAGGCCGAGCCCGATGGCCTGATGCAGGGTGCGGTAGCGGAGCAGGGCCGGAGCGGCCTCCACCCGCGGCAGGAGGCCGCCTTTTTTGCCCAGTTCCCTCATAATTTCGCTGCCGGCCAGTTCCCGGCCCGTTGTTCCCAGAATATGGATCACATCGCCCGCCCGCTTGAAGTCCGGGGTCACCGCCCTGGAGGCGTCGTCCATGAAGCCCAGCAGGGAAAAGAGGACGGTGGGCGGAATGGAAATCTTCACTCCTCCCCCGCTGTAATCGTTCTTCATGGAATCCTTGCCGGAAATGCAGGGCACGCCGTAGGCCAGGCAGAAATCGGCCAGGGCTTCGTTGGCGCGCACCAGTTGGGCCAGTTTGTAGCGGCCGTCCGGCGTTTTTTCCGATTGCACCGGGTCGCACCAGCAGAAATTGTCCACCCCGGCCATGCGTCCGGGATCGGCGCCCACGGCCACGGCGTTGCGCACGGCTTCGTCAACGGCATTGGCCGTCATCCAGTAAGTGTCGTAATCGCTGAACTTGGGGCAGATGCCGTGGCTCAGCACCAGCCCCTCCGGCCTGTCCAGAAGAGGACGGAGGACGGCCGCGTCCGCGGGGCCGTCGCGCCTCGCCCCCACCAGGGGCTTGACCACGCTGCCGCCCCTGACCTCATGGTCGTACTGGCGGATAATGTATTCCCGGCTGCATATATTCAGGGAGCCGAGCATTCTTTTCAGAAAAGCGCCCTGCTCTTTTTCCGGGAGGTCGGCTCTCTCCCGGCTGTCCCAGGAGGGGCGCGTCCAGCGGGCCTCAAGCCGCATCCGGGGCGTCCCGTTGTGCATGAAGTCCATGGACAGCCGGGCAACGGTCTTCCGTCCGTAAAGCGCGTGGAAAAAGCCGTCGTCCGTGAATTCGCCCAAGGCTGTCGCCTCCACCTCCATAACGCGGGCCAGACTCAGGAAAGCCTCCAGATTATCCCTGGGCACGGCCAGGGTCATGCGTTCCTGCGCCTCCGAGAGCAGGATTTCCCAAGGGCGCAGGCCATCGTACTTCAAAGGGGCCAGACGCAGATCCAGGCGGCAGCCGCCGCTGTCCAGGGCCATTTCGCCCACGGAGGAGGAAAGCCCCCCCGCTCCGTTGTCGGTAATGGCCGAATACAGCCCGCGATCCCGCGCGGCCAGAATAAAATCGTAGAGCTTGCGCTGAGTTATGGGGTCGCCTATCTGCACCGCCGTGGCCGGTGAGCCCTCGTGCAGCTCTTCCGAAGAAAAGGTCGCGCCGTGAATGCCGTCTTTGCCTATGCGCCCGCCGGCCATGACGATCACGTCGCCGGCGGAAGCCTTTTTGGCGAAGCCCTGGCGGCCGCGCACACTCTCCGGCAGGAGCCCGACGGTGCCGCAGAAAACCAGGGGTTTGCCCAAAAACCTCTCGTCAAAGATCACGGAGCCGTTCACTGTGGGAACGCCGGATTTGTTTCCCCCGTCCTCCACCCCCTTGCGCACTCCTTCCATCACCCGGCGCGGGTGCAGCAGCCGGGGAGGAAGCTCTCCCCGGTAAAAGGGAGAGGCGAAACAGAACACATCCGTATTGCAGAGCAGGGTCGCGCCCAGGCCCGTGCCCATGGGGTCGCGGTTCACCCCCACGATGCCGGTGAGAGCTCCGCCGTAAGGATCCAGAGCCGAGGGGCTGTTGTGCGTCTCCACCTTGATGCAGAGGTGATACCCTTGCGCGTATTGCACCACTCCGGCGTTGTCCTTGAACACGGAGCGGCAGAAATCCTTTTCTCCCTTTTCCGCGCGCAGGCGGCGGGTCGTATCCTGGATGCAGGTTTTGTACAGGCCGTCAATCCGCTTGCTCCGGCCCGTTTCCGTATCGACATAGTCGATGCTGGAGCTGAAAATCTTGTGCTTGCAGTGCTCGGACCAGGTCTGCGCCAGCACTTCCATTTCCGCGTCCAGGGGTTCCGGGGGGAGCCCGGCTCCTGCCCTTTCCCGCCGCACCTCCGGCCTGGCGTAATAATCCCGGATGGCGCGCAGTTCTTGCAGAGACATGGCCCAGGTGCGCTCGCGGCTCAGGTTCTCCAGCCCCTCGTCCGTCAGCCCGGACAGGGGCAGGGTTTCCACTTCGTCCGAGGCCTCGCCCAGCACCAGAGCCGCCCGCGGGGCGAAACCCGGCTCCGCCTCCCAGTCCGTCCCGCTTTTAAGCTCAAAACGCTCGATCAGCCCGTTGGCCAGCGCGCCCGTGACAATGCTCCCGGCCTGCTCCGGGCTCAGTTCCCCGTAAAAATGGTATTGGGAGGAGGTATATGCCCGGATTTGCCCGGAGAGTTCCGGAAAAACCAGAGAGACGGTTTCCTGGGCCGTGCGCCCTTCATTGTCGGTCACGCCCGGACGGTAGGCGACTTCCGCCACCCAGTCCGCTCCAAGCCTGTACGGGAGCAGGGAGGCCTCCTGCAGTACCGGGTCATGCAGAACGGCCCGTTCAAGCAGAAGGCGGCAATGCTTCTCCTCCAGCCCGGCCAGGGTAAAGACCTTGACTATGCGCGCATCCCGCAAGGGCAGCCCCAGAGTGAAGCCGATCCGTTCGGCCAGGCGCCTTCCCAGCACGTCCGCCAGCCCCGGCCTGACCCGCGCTTCAATACGCCGCAGCATGGAAGCCTCCTAAATTGACATCCTCCCCTCCCTAAAGTGAGGGGATTCCAGCGGAAGCCGCTTACGCGGCGACTCTGGCGGGTTCCTGCTTCAACGAGACTGCCCAGAGGAACAGAGCTTGGTTTTCGCTTTCAAATTCCCACAGTGGGGAATTTTACGGCTACGAGCCAACCGGCTGTTCCCCCAGGTCTCACTGCCTCTCCACAGGCTGACACGGCTTGCCCGGCCGCCGGAGACAGTATGCGGCAGGGAAAGGCAAAAGGCAAGGAAATTCCAGTTAAGGTGCGCCTTATATCTTCGCCCTGAAGGGCGGGGTTTTACGGCGCGTTGGATAAAAGCGGCGGGCGTCCGCTCGCGCGGCCGCCTGAGCAATTTCATTCTGTAATTGCTCTAATAATCACGATCCCGGACATGGGCGATCAAGGCGCGCAGAATTTCGCGCTCCTGTCCTTCCGGGACAAGGGCCAGATATTCCGCCGCTTTCAGCAGGTGTTCGGAGGCCAGGGCGCGGGTGCGTTCGGCGCAGCCTCTTTCCCGCATACGCGAAGTTATGCTCCGCAGCGCGCTTTCGCTGAAAGAGCCGGAGCTGAAAGCCTCGATGAATTCCGGACGTTCCCGGGGACTCAGGGTTTCCAGGTAAAAATGGAACATGGGGGTGACCTTGCCTTCGCGCAGGTCCCCGCCCGCGGGTTTACCGGTGACGCTTTGCGGGGCAATATCCAGGGCGTCGTCCACCATCTGGAAGGCTATGCCCAGTTCCAGACCGAAAGCGGCGGCGGCCCGGCTCCGCTCCGGGGGGGCTCCGGCCTGCATGGCGCCGATTTCGCAGGCGCAGGCGGCAAGACAGGCGGTTTTTCCCGTAATGATGCGCAGGTAGCCCGCAAAGTCCAGTTGCGGGTTGCGGAGGTTGTGCAGTTCCTCCACTTCTCCGGCGGCGGTTTTTTCCGCGGCCAGAGCCACGCTCTCCATGATCTCGAAATTGCGCGAGCGCAGCACTATGCGCATACAGGCGGCCAGAAGTACGTCTCCCGCCAGAATGCTCCGGTTGATCCCGAATACGGTGTGCGTCGCCGGGCTTCCCCGGCGCAGTTCCGCCCCGTCCACCACGTCATCGTGCATCAAGGTAGCCCCGTGCAGCAGTTCCATGGCGCCGCCCAGAGCATAGATCATGGGGTCGGAACAGCCGAAGGCCCCGGCCGTGAGCACGGTCATAAGCGGGCGTATCCTCTTGCCTCCGGCATTGACCAGATGCAGAACCAGAGGGCGCACCACAGGGTCCAGGCGGTTGATTTCATCCCGCAGGGCAGCGGTGATTTTTTTCTCTTCCGCTTTCAGAATTTCTTTGAATCTATGCATGAGAATCCTTTATATGTGCATTTCGCTCTTCTGGCAAGAAAAACAGCGGCCGGACGCCGCCCGGCGGGGAGATTCCGGCTTGACTCCCGGCAAAGCCGGGAACTCGTCTTTGGCTTTTGACTAGATAAAATCCCATGTCAAGCATTTTTTGCTTGACATTTTCTTGAGTTTGCTATCTAGTCAAAAGACTAGTTATGGAGGTACAAACTATGGGATTTCCA
>JAISOL010000076.1 GCA_031275645.1 Deltaproteobacteria bacterium | reverse complement strand
GCCCAACTACCTCACTTGGCGGCGCTTACATGAATGTCCCCTTATTTCACCTCAAGACTGGCTTCAGGCAATCATAAAAGGGAAAATACACACTAAACGCAACTAGAGCCAAAAAGTTTGACTCTCCCTATAATTGTGTATATGCACAGAAGCGCATTTGCAGCGAGCCGGGCGAGAACGCTCCGTCTTGCCGCCAAATGCGCGACTCAAACGCAAAATGCCCCAGGGAGACAAACAACCATGCGCCGCAGTCCCACCGGAACCGATCCCTCCCGCGCGGCTTCCGCCCGCCTTTGGGCCTGGGTCGCCCTGGCTTTTGTCATTCTGATGATCACCATGGGCGCGCGCCAGACCGTCGGCCTGTTTGTCCAACCGATCTCGGCCGACAAGGGGTTGAGCATAGCGGAAGTCAGTCTGGCCCTGGCCGTGGGACAGTTGGTCTGGGGAATATTCCAGCCTGTTTTCGGCCTCTGGGCGGACAAGGGCGGAGCCTTCGCCGCCATGTGTACCGGGGTTCTGTGCACGGCCGCCGGGCAGTTGCTGACCATATGGGCCGATTCGATTTTTTCCCTGACCCTGGCCCAGGGAATTCTCGCTCCGCTGGGAGCGGCGGCCGGGAGTTTTCCCCTGCTTATCGGCCTTGTTTCCGCCAAGATTCCTCAGGAGACGCGTTCCGTCGCCAGCGGCATAATCAATGCCGGGGGATCTCTGGGGCAGTTTATTTTCGCCCCCCTGGCGCAGTTCGCCATACACCTGCGCGGATATTACGCCGGTCTGGTCTTTCTGGCCGGAGCCGTCCTGCTCACTCTTATCCCGGCCCGGCCGCTCTGCCGGACCAGGGAGCGGGCGCGGGAGCCCTTGCCGCCGGCCGGCGGGACGCCGGAGCTTCCTGCTCTCGCCCGCCAGGGTCTGAAGGAGCAGCTCGGTCTTGCCCTGCGCACTCCCAGTTACATACTCCTGCACTGCGGCTTTTTCACCTGCGGCTTTCACGTGGCCTTCCTGACGACGCATCTGCCCGGAGAAATCGCCTTGTGCGGACATTCCGGGGCCGTATCCGCCATGAGCATTTCCCTGATCGGACTGAGCAATGTCGTCGGCAGCCTGGGCGTCGGTTTTCTGGGGCGGCGCTTTCGCCTGAAAATACTTCTGGCCTGGATTTACGCCGGCCGGGCCGCCATGATAGCCTTGTATCTGGCCTCTCCCAAAACAGAGATGAGTTTTTACCTTTTCGCCCTGGGTACCGGGCTCAGCTGGCTGGCCACGGTTCCTCCCACTTCCGGGCTGGTGGGCAAGCTTTTCGGCGTGCGCTACCTTTCCACCCTCTTCGGACTGACCCTGCTCACGCATCAGGTGGGCGCCTTTATCGGAGTGTGGCTCGGCGGCCTTGCCATGAGTCAGGCCAACAGCCTGCTCTGGGTATGGTATGTTGACATCGCCCTGGCTCTTTTCGCCGCCCTGGTGAACCTGCCCGTCAAAGAAGACAGACCGGCCCGTCCGCGGTAAGCCTGAAGGAGTCGGGAAGACCAGACAAGTCAAAACCGCATGGAGGCGGTTTGGCTTGAAAATCGAAGAAGGAGGAGACATGCTTGATTTTGTTGTTGATCGCGAACGTTGCGTTCATTGCGGGGAATGTCTGGCGGCTTGCGGGCGGGGAGTGCTTGTCGATAACGGTGCCGGAGGGCCGGAAGCGCCCCCGGAGAACGAGGCGTATTGCAATTTCTGCGGGCATTGCAGCGCGGTCTGCCCGACCGGGGCGGTCATTTCTCCCGGCTGTAACGGCGAAAGGGCCGCTCCCCTCGACTTCGGGTCTCCCGTGGATTTCGCCGCGGCCTCCCGCTTTCTCCTTTCCTGCAGATCCCTGCGCAGGTTCAGGGAAGAAGAAGTCTCCAGAGAGAAGATCCTGGAGATTATCGACGTCGCGCGCAGAGCCCCCACGGCGAGCAATGCCCAGGCTCTGCGCTGGCTGGTGATGAGCGGCAGGGAAAAAGCGCGGCGTTTCACCGCCCTGACCATGGAATGGTTCGATAGCGCTGTCCGCCTGGATCCTGTTCTGAACGGCCGCTACGGCGTGGACAGGATGATGGCCGGCTACAGAAAGGGCCATGATCCCATTCTCCGGGGAGCGCCTTGCGCCGTGTTCGTCATGTCCGGAAAAAACGCTCTCTGGGGGCCGGTGGATTCCTCCATAGCCCTGACCTATTTCTGCCTCGCGGCCAGCGCCGGAGGCATAGGAAGCTGCTGGTGCGGCTTCGGCATAACGGCGCTAAGAGCCTACGCGCCTTTACGCGGTTTCCTCGGCCTTGACGACGACACCGCCGTCCAGGCTATGGCCTTTTTCGGGTATCCGGCTCTCCGCTACCGCTCCCTTCCGCCCAGAAGGCCGCCGGATTTAAGCTGGCTGTAAAACGGAACGCCCGCCCGGATTTTACGCTTCGCGCAAAGTCCGGGCTAAAAACGCAGGGTAAAGCCCAGGCTGACCACGGGATACCAGTGAAGATACTTGCGCAGGTCGTGGAACTCCTCTTTGACTTCGGCCTGTTTCTCCAGGTAGCTCCTGTACGCTTCCGAACCGCCGGGAACGGAAGAGGCGCTCACCAGATTGTTACTGCCGGGGTCGTACATAAGCCCGCGGCTTATGGGCCCGCTGGCTCCGATTTCCAGCCTGGGATTGGAAAGATGCAGCAAACCCAGGTTGAAGTCGAGGGAGAAATCCGTATCCTCGCCCTGATCCGTGCCCCAACCCAGGCCTATATAAGGGGCGAACCTGCTCCAGCTCACTTCGCCGTTCAGGCTTCCGAAATCCCTGCTGCTGAAAGTATGGTCTCCGTAGCGTATATCGCTTGAGTTCCTGGGCGTGCCGGTGACCTCAAGATTGAGGTTTATGTAGTATATCCCGCCGCTGAGGCGGAAGGAGCCCCCAAAAGGATGCACGTCCAGCAGCAGGCCCAGAGTGTAGTGGGTGGTGTCGATATCGATGTCCAGCTCCTCGACGCCCGGAGGCAGGTTTCCGCTGTCCAGCCCCAGTTTGTCTTTCAGCCCCAAATTAAGGGAGGAGAGGGGCAATATGTTGGCGTTCAGCCTCGTCTTCAGAAAGTTGTTTATCTGGAAGCCCACGTCGGCCCCCAGACCCAAGGTTCCGGCGCTTATGCCGACGGATAACGGAGTGCCTCCGGCCGGGGCGGACAGAAAAAGGCAGAAAAGCAAGACCGGACAAAAAAACAATCTCTTCATGTTTCAATCCACAGTCGGCTCCACGCGCCGGATGACTACGCCCGGCCGAAGAGCCGGGCGGACTGTTTCCCCCTCTGAAGGGAGGGATTGCCGGGATAATAGGCCCGACTTCACCGGGCGTCAAGCTCGGCGATCTCAATACTTAGAGCATTTCCACTTTGATGTTGCACATACATGCTCTTTCAGCTCCACGCCCGCTCCGGCACTCACCGGCGCAAATGAATTGCGCCCGCGCCTTCGCGGCGGGCGTCC
>JAISOL010000066.1 GCA_031275645.1 Deltaproteobacteria bacterium | reverse complement strand
TCGGGTACTTGCCCCAGACAATCCCATAAGGTAGCCAGTTCAGTTTGCATATGCATTCCTCCGTGGCCATATTTTCTAAAATTTTTCTAAAAAATCAAGAACAGAATGACCCTGCGCCGCGCGGGGCGGGCTTTACAATACCCCGGTTTAGTCCTAAAAGACACTTTTGGCGTATTTTCAGCCTTTGCAGAGGTGGGCTATGAGCAGAAATTTTATTCACATCAGGGATCTCGGCCCTGAAGGAGCGAGAAGGATCCTTGCCCGTGCCGGAGAAATGAAAGCGGGCAGGTATAGGGGGAGGCTGCTGGAAGGCAGGACTATTGTCATGATTTTTGAAAAATCTTCCACGCGCACCCGCCTTTCCTTTGACGTCGCCATCAGGCAGATGGGAGGGCAGCTTATCTTCATGACCCCGGCGGAAAGCCAGTTGGGACGTTCCGAGCCCTTGCGCGATACGGCCAGGGTCATTTCACGTTATTGCGACGGCATGGTGGTGCGCACCTTCGGCGAAGAGAGGCTGGCCGAGCTTGTCCAGTACGGCTCCGTGCCGGTGGTCAACGCGCTCACGGACGAAGGCCACCCCTGCCAGGTGCTGGGCGATCTCTTTACCATTTATGAACGGACGCCGGATTTTTCCGGACTGCGCGTGGCCTGGGTGGGGGACAGCAATAATGTCGCCTGTTCCTGGATGGAAGCGGCCAGCGTCTTTCCCTTTGAACTGCGCCTGGCGTCTCCGTCGGGTTATACCCCGGACAAGGAGAGGCTGGACTTCTATATCCGGGCCGGGGCCAGAATCTCCGTCAGTTCCGATCCTCGTCTGGCGGTGGCGGGCGCGCACTATGTAAATACGGACGTCTGGGCTTCCATGGGGCAGGAGAGGGAGAGACAGGAGCGGGAACAGGCCTTCAAGGGCTTCTGCGTAAGCGCGGAACTGATGGCTTTGGCCGCTCCGGGAGCCAAATTCATGCACTGCCTGCCGGCGCACCGGGGAGAAGAAGTGACGGACGAGGTGATGGAAGGCGAAAGCTCCATTATTTTCGATCAGGCTGAAAATCGTCTGCATGTGCAGAAAGCCATTCTGGAATGGGTGTTTTCGGAATAAAAAAACCTGCGGCGGGTAAAAGATATCATGAGTGAAATACGCAGAGTCGTTCTGGCTTATTCCGGCGGCATGGATACTTCGGTCATTCTTAAATGGCTGCAAATAACCTATGCCTGCGAGGTCATCACCCTGACCTGCGATCTGGGCCAGGAAGAGGATCTGGAGGGGGTGGACGGAAAAGCCCTGTCTACCGGCGCAATTAAGGCCCAGGTGGAGGATCTGCGGGAGGAGTTCGCCCGCGATTTCATTTATCCCATGTTTCGGGCCGGGGCAATTTATGAAAACCGTTATCTTCTGGGCACTTCAATCGCCAGGCCCCTCATCGCCAAGCGCCTGGTGGAGACGGCGCGGGCGAACGGGGCCGACACCGTGGCCCACGGCGCCACAGGCAAGGGAAATGATCAGGTGCGCTTTGAGCTCTCCGTAAATTCCCTGGCCCCGGATTTGCGGGTGATCGCGCCCTGGCGGATCTGGGATTTGAAATCCCGCAGCGATCTTGTGGCTTTTGCGGAAAAACACGGTATTCCGCTTTCCTCAGGATCCAAACGGTACAGTATGGATAGAAACATGCTGCACCTGAGTTTTGAAGGGAGCGAACTGGAAGATCCCTGGCTGGAAGCCGGTCCTGAAAGTTATGTGATGACCGTGCCGCCGGAAAAGGCCCCTGATTCTCCGGAATATGTCGAAATAGAGTTTTCCGGGGGAGATGCCGTGGCCTTGAACGGAGAAAGATTCAGCCCGGCGGAATTGATAAAAAGACTTAACATTCTGGGCGGACGGCATGCCATAGGGCGCATCGACATGGTGGAAAACCGCTTTGTGGGCATGAAGGCGCGAGGGGTTTACGAAACTCCGGGGGGCAGTATCCTTTTTGCCGCTCACCGGGATCTGGAGGGGATTACCCTGGATCGCGAAGTCATGCGCTTGCGTGACAGCCTGATCCCGCGCTACAGCGCCGCCATCTACAACGGTTTCTGGTATGCCCCGGAACGGGAGGCGATTCAGGCTCTGGTGGACAAGACTCAGGAAAGGGTGAGCGGCACGGTGCGTCTTAAACTCTATAAGGGCAATGTCCTGCCTGTGGGCCGCAAATCCCCCTTTTCCCTGTTCCGGCAGGACTTGGCCACCTTTGAAAAAGACGAGGTGTTCGATCAGGCGGAAGCTTCGGGTTTCATTCGTCTGAATGGCCTGAGGATAAGAGGTTACCGCAGCGATTTGATCGATTAAGCATTTTGCGCCTGAGATTGTCGCTTGACGGCGAAATGAATTCGCCTTGCGACAATCTCGCGGCAAGGATTTGCTTTGGATTTACAGGAAGCGGAGGCGGGGAGTGAGCGGGAAAAACATGTTGCGCGCGCGTCTGCGCGGGGAAGCGGCGGACAAGGTTCGCGCCTTTACCGAGTCTGTTTCTTACGACAGGCGGCTGTATCGCCAGGATATAGCCGGTTCCGCCGCTCATGCCGCCATGCTGGCCAGACAGGGGGTGTTGAGCGGGGAAGAGGCGGATCTTCTGCGCGCGGGTTTGAAGCAGATCGGGGAGGAGATTGCTTCCGGCAGTTTTTCCTGGAGCGAAGAGCAGGAAGACGTGCATATGAACATTGAGCGCCGTCTGACCGAGATTGTCGGCGAAACGGGCAAGAAGCTGCATACCGGGCGCAGCCGCAACGACCAGGTGGCTCTGGATTTTCGTCTTTTCGTTTCCGAAAGCCTGGAGCGCTGGATGGTTCTGGCCCGGGAGCTGGCCGCCTCCCTGCTGGCCCAGGCGGAAAGATATCCGGATGTTCTTATGCCCGGCTTCACCCATATGCAGGCGGCCCAGCCCGTGAGTCTGGCCCAGCATCTGCTGGCCTACGCCTGGATGCTCAAGCGCGATGTGGAACGCATGCGGGATTGCGCCGTCCGGGTGCGGGTTTCTCCTCTGGGGGCGGCGGCCCTGGCCGGGACGACGTATCCGCTGGCTCCGGAGCATGTGGCGCGGGAGCTCGGGTTTGAAGGAGTTTTCGACAACAGCATGGATGCCGTTTCCGACCGGGATTTCGCCGCGGAAGCCATGTTCTGCGCCAGCTTGTGCATGACCCATTTATCCCGTCTGAGCGAAGACGTCATCCTCTGGGCTAATGCCGCATTTTCTTTTGTTATTTTGCCTGACGCCTACTCCACAAGTTCCAGCATCATGCCGCAGAAAAAAAATCCGGATGTGGCCGAGCTTGTGCGTGGAAAAACCGGCCGGGTCTATGGAGCCCTTCTGGGGCTTCTGACCACTCTCAAGGGCTTGCCCATGACTTATAACAGGGATTTGCAGGAGGACAAGGAGCCGTTTTTTCTTGTGGACGACACTCTGAGCCGCTCTCTGGAGGTTATGTCCGGCCTGATCGCGGCTTTGCGTTTCCGGCCGGAACAGATGCGCCGGGCTTTGGCTCTGGGCTATGTCAACGCCACGGAATTGGCCGATTACATGGCCTCCAGGGGAGTGCCCTTTCGCGAGGCGCACGCTCTGGCCGGGAAGGCCGTGGCTTTGGCCGAGGAGAAGAAGCTGGCCCTGGAAGATCTGAGCCTGGAAGATTTGCGTTCCATCTGCCGGCTTGTCGAAGAAGACGTGTACGCTCTGCTTACCCCGGAAGCGGCGGTGCTTCGCCGGCAAAGCCCTGGCGGCACGGGTCCGGAATCCGTCCGGAGGCAGATCGAAAAACTGCGCCTCTGGCTGAAGCCGTGAGAAAGCGGCGTCTATTTCCCTTCCTCCAGCCTGCTTCGCACATATGACCGCGCTCTATCCATATCGGCATTGCGGGGCAGGCTCTCCATAACAGTTTCCAGGCGTCCGTCGCGTGCCAGCAGGCGGCGGGAGGCGGAAAATTCCAGCCCGGAAACCCAGCTGCACAGGAGCAGGCGGAAGTCGTTCACGCTGCCCAGGCTGGAGTAGAGCACGGTTCGCCCGGCCAGCAGTTCCTCCAGCGCCTTGGGGCTGTACTTTCCGGGATCGTCCGGCAGATCCAGCACTATGGTTTTATCCGGGACGCGGCCGGGTCTGAATTCCTCTTGCAGCACACGGATGATGTCTATCTTGTCCGCATCGCGCAGGGCTTTGCTCACCACATCCAGAGGAGAGGGCAGACGCGGCGGCAGGGCCAGACGGTTATGCAGCAGGACGGCCGCGCGCGTCAGTTTTCGTCCGTCAGCGTTTTCTCCAACCAGAAAACGGGGATCAGCCAGCAGCCTTGCCCCGAGCAGGCCGTGATTTACGGAATCGGCGTCCCGGAAGGTGCGGTAGCGCCTGAGCTGCTCGAAGCGCCCCAGGTCGTGATAGAGGGCGGAGAGGAGCAGAGCGCGCCGCGCTTGCGGATTATCCCGGAAAGCGTCTTCCTCTCCGGCGATCTCCCGCGCGTTGCGCAGCACCCGCAGACTGTGCGCGTATTTCAGCTTCAGGTGCTTGTCCAGATTTCCGTCGCCGCTGTAAAAAGTTTCCGTATAGCTTGTGAAAACCTGCGTCTCTTTTTCCAGAACAAGGGCAAGGCTGCCTTCTTTCCGTCCGTGGAGAGTTGGATCCGAGACGGGAGTCCGGGATTTTTTTCTCATCAAAATTTCCTTTCTGCCCTGAAAGCTCCGCGCCCGCGCCCGCGGGCGGAAGTCCCGCAGGAACTTTGAGCGGGCGTCCGGACAGGCGGATGGAGCGGGCGGAGCGCTTCAGGCCCGAAGCGCTCCGCCCGGGAGGGCTGTGCCGCGGCTGGCGCGCCCGGCTATTTCAGCAATCCGACCTCGCGATAATACTTTTCCGCGCCCGGATGCAGGAGCAGTCCGGAAAGATCCTTGACCGCCATGTCCGGAGTGACGGTTTTCATCACGGAGTGAGCCTTGCGGACTTCATCCAGGTTTTCCCACAGGCTTTTGGTCAGATCGTAGATCAGGTCATCCGGAAGGGAACTGTCGGTCAGGAGCAGCATTTTCACGGCTGTGGTCGTGATGTCCGTTTTCTGCCCGTCATAAGTGCCGGCCGGAATCACAAAGGGTGAATACCAGGGATAATCTGCCTGAATTTTCCGGATCAGCTCCGCGTCCATGCCTATGAGCTTGCCGTTGGCCGTGGCGCACATTTCAGTCACCGCCGCCGTTGGTATGCCGGCCATAATCCAGGCTCCGTCAAGCTGGCGGTTACGCATCAGGTCTATGGATTCAGTGAAGCCCACGCGCTGAATCTGCATTTCGCCGGGATATTTCAGCCCGGCGGCCGTAAAATGGACTTTGGATTCGCCTTCGGTGGTGCCGCCGGCCGAACCGGGAGCGAAGCGCTTGCCCTTGAAATCGGCCAGGGTATCCACTTTGCTGTCCGCGCGCGCCACCACCTGATTGGGATTATAGTATAATCCGGTCAGCACGCGCAGTCCGGGGTAGGCTCTGTCTTTGAAGGTGTTCTCTCCGTGCGCGGCTTCATAGGCTATGCTGGATACAGCGAAGGAAACCTGGGCTTCCTTTTCCCTGAGCAGGTTGAGGTTTTGCAGGCCGCCGTTGGAAGCCTGCACCCGCGTGTTCACATAGCCCAGCTTGTTGTTCCAGACATTGGCGATGCCCGCGCCCAGAGGGTATAAAGCTCCGGTGGTCGCGGCCGTGGGGAAGCTGATGTTCACTTTTTTTCGTTCCGCCGCCTGGCTCTGCAGAGGGGACATGACTATACAGAGCGCCAGAGCCAGAAGATTGAGGCAAGGGGATTTGATGTGCATGGCAAACTCCTGAAAGGTTAATGAGTTATGTCAACGAGGCCGTTTTTTTTCTGCTTTGGACGAGCACCGCGACGAACAGGGCGAATCCGATCAGATCCGTGTACAGGCCGGGATCTATGGTCAGGATTCCGGCAGTGAGCAGCAGAAGACGCATGAGGCGGGTGCAGGGGCCGAGCATCCAGCCTCCCAGTCCGCCGGCCAGAGCCGTTACCCCGAAGGAAGCCGAGAGGAGCGCCCACAGGGTCAGGAGCGGCGAATGGCCTGATTCATACAAAAGCAGGGGGTTGTTCAGAAAAAAGAAAGGCAGGATGAAGCCGGTCAGCCCGAGGCGGACGGCAATGAGCGAGGTTCTGGTCTGGTTGGATTGGGCGATGCCCGCGGCGACATAGGAGGACATGGCCACCGGCGGGGTGATGTTGGAGAGACAGGCGTAAAACAGGCAGAACATATGCGCGGCCAGGGGGCTGGCTCCGATCCCGGTCAATACGGGTATGGCCACGGCCGCCACGATGACGTAAGCCGCCACCCCCGGCACGCCCATGCCCAGAATGGTGCTCAGAATCATGACGCAGAGTCCGCCGACATAAAGCTGATTTTCTCCCACATAACGCAGCACCGCGTAGCCGAAGGAGAGTCCCAGGCCTGTCAGGGAGACCACGCCGATGATTACGCCGATGATTACGCAGGCCGCCCCCACTCCCACGGCGCTGCGCGCCCCTTCGTTCAGGGCTTTGAGGATGGCGCGCGGCCCCATGCGCGTATCCGGCGAGATCCAGGAAACCGCGACTGTGGACAAAATGGAGAAGGTGGCGGCGTAAAGAGGGGTATAGTCCAGAAACATGATGAAAAGCAGGACGAGCAACGGGAGGGCGAGATGCCCGCGTTTTTTGAGCACTTGCAGGGCCGTGGGGATATGCTCCGGTGAAAGTCCTTTCAGCCCCAGCCTGCGAGCTTCAAAATGCACGGCCATGATCAGGCCGAGATAATAGAGAAAAGCCGGAATGGCCGCCGCCAGCATGACAGTGGTATAGGGAACTCCCAGAAATTCCGCCATGATGAAGCCGACCGCTCCCATGATCGGCGGGGCGAACTGCCCCCCTGTGGAGGCGACGGCTTCCACCGCGCCCGCGAATTCGGCCTTGTAGCCGGTACGCTTCATTAGCGGAATGGTGATGGCGCCGGTGGTGGCCACATTGGCCAGGGCGCTGCCGTTGATCATGCCCATGAGGGCGCTGGCTATGACCGCCACCTTGGCCGGTCCTCCCGCGCTGCGTCCCACCAGAGCCAGGGCGAGATCGTTGATAAAGGCGCTGAAGCCGCTGTATTTGAGGAACACTCCGAAGAGCACGAAGAGGAAAATATAGGTGGAGGAAACCCCGACTCCGACTCCCAGCAAACCCTGGCTGCCCCAGAAGAGATGTTCCACCACCCGTCTCCAGCTGAAGCCCGTGTGCCCGAAGGCTCCGGGGATGAAAGCGCCAAGGAAGGCGTAGGCAAAAAAGATCCCGGCCAGCCAGGCCAGATTGCTGACCACCCGGCGGGCCATTTCAAAGCAGGCCAGCACGCCCAGAGCGGCCACGAAATAATCCAGAGGTTTGAACCATCCGCCGCGCTCGGCGATGGAGTCATACTGCAGGATCATGTAGCCGAAGGCGAAAACGCCCAGGGCCAGGCTCAGCCAGTCGGCGACTTCAGGGCGCCCCGTTCGTCCGGAATCCTTTTTTTTGCGGCGCAGGGCCGGATACATGAAAAAAGCCAGCGTGAACATGAAGATGATGTGCCCGGCCCGCAGGCGTATGGCATCCAGGACAGGGAAGGCGGTGACGTAGAGCTGGAAAAGGGACCAGAGCACGGCGACGGCGGTGAGAATGCTCTCCCAGGGGGAGGAAAGGACGCGGGTACGCGCTTCGCTTTCCTTTTCCTTTATCAGACGCTGCGCGTTCTCGGCCGCTGCGGCTTCCGGCGGCGGTTCAGCCTCGCTCCGGCTTGCGGTTGAGTCTGCCGCGCTGTCCTGATCGGCGGCGCATTGCAGGCGCTCATTCCCGGTCTTCCTCATGGCGCGGCGTCCGCTCCGGCTTTTGTTTCGGCAGGTTCCTCCCCGGAAAGCTCATCCAGATAAGGCCCCTGGGGATAGGCCCCCAGGAGGCGCAGGTTCAGGCAGGCGGAGCGCATGTCTTCCAGGGCCGGAATCAGGGCCGGGTTGAGCATGTCGCCTTCCACATCCGCAAAAAAGGCATATTGCCAGTTTATCCCGCTCCAGAGGAGAGGGCGGGATTCCAGGCGGAAGAGATTTATCCCGGCGGCGGCCGGAATCTGCAGCAGACGGGCCAGGGTGCCGGGCCGGTGATCCAGGGTGAAAAGCAGGGATGAGCGGTAACCTTCTGGAGAGGCGCCAGTCCGGGATCTCCCGTTCCGCGTGGAGGATTTGCCCACCAGGACAAAACGGGTCCAGTTGTCCGGACTGTCTTCAATGGCTTGAGCCAGGATACGCAGGCGATACAGGGAGGCCAGCCGCAGATGGCCCACGGCCGCCCCGTCTTCTTCCCGGGCCGCGCGGGCGGCGGCGCCGGCAGTGGAGTCCGCCAGGATAAATTTCACTCCCGGCAGATTCCGGCGCAGCCAGTTTCCGGCTTGCCCCAGGGCCTGAGGGTGGGAATAAACCGCGCGGACAGAGCTTTTATCACTTGCGCGGCTGAGCAGGCAGTGGCTGATGCGGGCGTAAAATTCCGCCAGGATGGTGAAATCATGGCGCAACAGGAGATCAAAACTCTGCCCCACCGTGCCTCCCAAGGTATTTTCCAGGGGTACAATGCCCAGGGCGCAATTCCCTTCCTCCACGGCCTGAAAGACCGAGGGCAGATCCGGGCAGGGGAAGCAGCGGAAGTTTTTTTCAGGATAAATTCCGGCAAAATCCGGATGTTGCAGGTAAGTCAGCCCGGCCGCCTGCGAAAAAGTCCCGTCCGGGCCGAGGCAGGCGGCGCTCAAGGCAGGAGCGTCTTTTGAAGTTATCCCTGTCATGGCCGGCTTCGGATAAAAAAAACGCGGGATTTTACCCCGCGGGCGTAACCGCGCGTATACATTGAAAATCGTTCTTCTCCGTTCAGCGGGAATTATAGATGTTGATGCGCATGACGGCGCGGTGCAGAGAGGCTTTGGCTCTTTCCATGTTGACGTTTTCTTCCTGGTGTTCCAGGCGTTTTTCCGCCCGGCTCAGGGCTTCTCTGGCTCTGGCCAGATCAATGTTGTCCGCGAGTTCGGAAGATTCGGCCAGGATGGTTACCCTGTCGCCGTGGACCTCGGCAAAGCCCCCGCTTACAAAGGCGTTTTTGCGGTTACCCTTCACGGTATAAGAAAGTATACCCGTGGACAGCACCGCCAGAAGCGGGACGTGGCCGGGCAGAATTCCGAAATCGCCCTCCGCTCCGTGCGCGCTCACATAATCCACCTGCTCGCTCAGTACGATCCTGTCCGGGGTCACTATGTCCAGTTGGAGGGTTTTATCCATGCGTCACCCTGCTATTGCTCCGCCGTCTGGCGGGCCCTGTATTTTTCCAGAGCCATTTCAATGCCGCCCACCATATAGAAATCCGATTCCGAAAGATGATCGTATTCGCCGTTCAGGATGCCCCGGAAGGCTTTGACCGTGTCTTCCAGCTTGACATACTGGCCGGGAGTGCCGGTGAAGGCTTCGGCCACATGGAAGGGCTGGGAAAGAAAGCGTTGAATGCGTCTGGCTCTGGCCACAACTATTTTGTCTTCGTCGGAGAGTTCATCCATACCCAGAATAGCTATGATATCCTGAAGATCTTTATATTTTTGCAGAACCTGCTGCACCTCGCGCGCCACGGAATAATGCTCCGTCCCCACCACCAGGGGATCGAGGATGCGTGAGGTGGAATCCAGAGGATCCACAGCCGGGTAAATGCCCAGCTCCGCAATCTGGCGGGAAAGCACCAGGGTCCCGTCCAGGTGGGCGAAGGTGGTGGCCGGGGCCGGGTCGGTCAGGTCGTCCGCCGGGACGTACACGGCCTGCACCGAGGTGATTGAGCCGGCCTGAGTGGAAGTGATGCGTTCCTGCAGGGCGCCGAGGTCCGTTCCCAGGGTGGGCTGATAACCCACGGCGGAGGGCATGCGCCCGAGCAGGGCGGAGACTTCCGAGCCGGCCTGGGTAAAGCGGAAAATATTGTCGATGAAGAGCAGCACGTCCTGGTGCTCCTCATCCCGAAAATATTCCGCGCAAGTCAGAGCGGTAAGGGCCACGCGGGAACGGGCGCCGGGAGGCTCGTTCATCTGCCCGTAGACCAGGGCGGTTTTGTCCAGAACTCCGGCATCTTTCATTTCGTGATACAAATCATTGCCTTCGCGCGTGCGTTCTCCCACCCCGGCCAGCACCGAGATGCCGCCGTGCTGCTTGGCTATGTTGTTGATCATTTCCATGAGGATGACGGTTTTGCCCACGCCCGCGCCGCCGAAAAGCCCCATTTTGCCTCCCTTGGGAAAGGGAATGAGCAGATCCACCACTTTGATGCCGGTTTCCAGCATTTCAATTTTTGTGTTCTGCTCGCTGAACATGGGCGCCGGGCGGTGGATGGGCATATATTTGTCTGTAACGATCGGTCCGGCTTCATCCACGGGTTTGCCCACCACATTGATGATGCGTCCCAGAGGAGCCGAGCCCACCGGGGCCATGATCGGCCCTCCCGTATCCAGCACCGGCATGCCGCGCACCAGGCCTTCCGTGGCGTCCATGGCGATGGTGCGCACTATATTGTCTCCCAGGTGCTGCGCCACTTCGCAGATAAGCTCCGGGGCGTTCGCGTTGTTGGGATTTTTCAGCTCCAGCGCGGTCAGGATGTTGGGGAGTTTTCCGGAGGGGAACTCAACATCCACCACCGCCCCGATAACCTGGACGATTTTTCCTGTATTCTGGCTCATATATACGCTCCCTTGTCAGCCTTTCAGCGCCTCGGCGCCGGAGACTATGTCAATCAGGTCGGTTGTGATGGCGGACTGCCTGGTTTTATTGTAGAGCAGAGTCAGGGATTCGGCTATTTCATCGCAATTGCGGGTGGCGTTGTCCATGGCCGTCATCCTTGCCGCGTGCTCGCTGGCCGAGGTGTCAAGCAGGCCATGATAAATCAGCACCTTGATGTAGCGAGGCAGAAGTTCCGCCAGAAGTTCCTGCGCTCCGGGTTCATAGAGATATTCCGCGGCCTGCCTGCCGCCGCTCCCTTTTTCGCTCTCCGGAGCCTTCAGGGGGAGTATGCTTCTGGTGCGGGGCGTCTGCCGCGCCAGACTGACGAATTCGCCGTAGACGATAAAAACTTGATCCAAAAGTCCGGAAAGATAGCCCTCGATTATTTCTTCGCCCAATTTGCCGGCCGTCTGAAAGCTCAAGGGTTCCAGGTTGCTCTGGTGAAGACTGGCCTGCGCCGGAAAGATTTTTTTTATGGCTTCGCGTCCTTTGCGCCCGATATTATAAAAACGGATCCCCAGTCCTTCGGCTTCCTTTTTTCTGGCCAGCCGCAAGGCTTCGGCAATAAGGCCGGCGTTGAATCCGCCGCAAAGGCCGCGATCCGAGGTCGCCAGAATAATGCCGCAGGTTTCGGGGGCGGGGCGTTCCGCCAGCAGAGGATGCGCGCCCTCCTCGGTTTTTCCGGAGAGTTCCAGCAACATTTCCCGGAATTTCGCCGTATAGGGGCGAAAGCGCTCCATGCGGCTCTGGGCGCCGCGCAGGCGGGCCGAAGCCACCATGTTCATGGCCTTGGTTATCTGCCTGGTTTTGTGCACCCCGCTTATTTTGGTCCTCACGCTCTTCAGGGACGCCATGCTGAACCTCCGCCTCCGGTATTACGCCGCGCGCCCGGCCACGCCCGGCGTCCGGCGTCATGACATGCTGCGAATGACATGACTCTAGACCCTGAAGCCTTTTTTGAATTCAGCCAGGGCGGAGGAAAGACGCTCTTCAAGCTCTTTGTCCAGCGCCTGCTTTTCGGCTATGTCCCGGAGTATGTCCGCTCCGCCGCCGCGCAGGAATTCCAGGAATTCCCGCTCAAAGCGGCCCACGGCGCTTACCGGGATGTCATCCATGAAGCCCTTGTTGGCGGCGTAAATCGAGGCTACCTGCTCCTGCACCGGCATGGGCCCGTACTGGGGCTGCTTGAGCAGTTCCACCAGTCTGGCGCCGCGGCTCAGTTTTGTCTGGGTGGTTTTATCCAGGTCGGAGCCGAATTGGGCGAAAGAAGCCAGCTCGCGGTACTGGGCGAGATCCAGGCGCAGGGTGCCGGCTACCTGTTTCATGGCCTTGGTTTGGGCGTTTCCTCCCACGCGGGATACGGAAATGCCCACGTTCACGGCCGGGCGCACGCCGGAGTTGAACAGGTTGGGCTCAAGATATACCTGCCCGTCGGTGATGGAAATGACGTTGGTCGGAATATAGGCGGAAACGTCCCCGGCCTGGGTTTCAATAATGGGCAGAGCGGTCAGAGAACCAGCGCCGTGCGCGTCGGAAAGCTTGGCCGCTCTTTCCAGAAGGCGGGAGTGCAGATAAAAAACGTCGCCCGGAAAGGCTTCGCGTCCGGGAGGGCGGCGCAGAAGCAGGGACATCTGCCTGTAGGCCGTGGCCTGCTTGGAAAGATCGTCGTAGATAATCAGGGCGTGTTTGCCGTTATCCCGGTAAAATTCGGCCATAGTGCAACCGGAATAGGGGGCTATGTATTGCAGGGAGGCGGGGTCGGAGGCGGTGGCGGAAATAATGGTGGTATACTCCATGGCTCCGTATTTGCGCAGGGTTTCCGCCACTATGGCCACGGTGGACTTTTTCTGGCCTATGGCCACGTAAAAACAGTGAATGTCCGTATCCCGCTGAGCCAGGATGGCGTCGACGCAGATGGCGGTTTTTCCGGTCTGGCGGTCGCCGATGATGAGCTCGCGCTGGCCGCGGCCGATGGGGGTCATGGAATCAATGGCCTTGATCCCCGTGGGCATGGGTTCGTGTACGGACTTACGGGAAATAATGCCGGGAGCCTTTATTTCCACCGGACGCACCTCTTTGGATTCCACGGGGCCGAGTCCGTCCAGGGGGTTCCCCAGAGGGTCGAGCACCCGGCCCATAACCGCGTCGCCCACGGGCACGGAAAAGATTCTGCCGGTACGCTTTACCGTATCTCCCTCCCTGATTTCCGTATCCGGCCCCAGCAGGGCCACACCGACATTGTCCTCTTCCAGGTTGAGCACCATGCCCATAATACCGCCGGGAAATTCCAGAAGCTCCATGGACATGGCGTTCTTTACGCCATGCACGCGGGCGATGCCGTCGCCCACATAAAGCACTGAGCCCGTTTCGCTCATTTCCAGGCGCAAATCAAAATTTTCAATCTGGGTTTCAATAATCTTGCTGATTTCTTCGACTTTAATCTGCATGAACTACTCACCTCTCGTGATTTGTTCTTTCAGAACGGAAAGCTGCGCGCGCAGACTGGCGTCCAGTACCTGATCGCCCACCTTCAGGATCACCCCCCCCAGAATGGAAGAGTCCACCTTGCAGCGGAGAGTCAGGCCGCGCTTAATTTGTTTTTCCAACTGGTTGAGTATATTTTTTAGCCTGTTTTCGTCAAGTTCCACCGCTGTGGTCAGTTCGCCGCGCAAGACGCCGTTTTCGGCGTCAAGCATGGCGTCAAAAATTTCGGCTATGCCGGGCAGGCAGGCAAGCCTGCCGTTTTCGGACAACAGGCGGCAAAAATTACGGGCATGTTCTCCCAGTTCATAAATTTCCGCCAGCGCCTTGATGACTCTTTCCTTTTCTTCCACGCTGAAGGCCGGACTGAGATAAAACCTGGACAACTCTTCCGAAGCTTCCATGGACGCGCGCAACGCGCGCAAATCGGCCGCGATTTTTTCCAGCGCCTCCCTTCCCTCTCGCGCGCCGACGGAAAAGAGAGCGCGGGCGTATCTGCGGGCTGTGACGTTCCCGCTCAATTCAGCACCACCTTGCTTAAGCTCTTGTTGATAAGTCTTTCATGTTCCGGCGCCTTGAGGCGTTCCCGCAGCAATTTCTCCGTCTCCGCAAGAATCTGTTCCGCCATTTCGGCCCGCAGGCGGCGCATGGCCTTGTCCGCCTCGTTTTGAGCCGAGACTTTGGCCTGGGCCACGATCTGCCTGGCGCTTTTTTCCGCCTTGACGATGATTTCGGACTTGAGAGCCTCGCCCTGCGCTTTATACGAGGCGAGTATGGCCTGGCGTTCCTTATCCAGATTGATGATTTTGGCCTCAACCTCTTTCAGATGCCTGGAAGCCAGCTCTTTGGCGCTGGCCAGGGCTTCAAGCTCGCCGGCAATACTCTCGCCGCGCCCGCGCAGAAAAGCGCGGGCCCTGCCTCCGGCCGCATACCAGAGAACGGCCAGGAACAATACAAAATTCAGCGATCTGAAGCCGAAATCCACCAGGGAGTCGTGTGAGCCGTAACCAAAATGGAAAGCCGCGAGACAGAGGATAAAACCCGCAAGAACAACGACCCGTACTTTGCTTTTTGATTCACTCATGTCTGAACCTCCGGCCGCCGGAGCATTTTATGCCTGGGATTTCCGCCGGCGGCGAAATGCGCTGAAGCGATTTTTACCCCATGAGCCTGGCGAAAACTCTTTCGGCCATGTCTTTCACCTGATCCCGCAGAACCCGCCTGGCCGCGTCCATTTCCTGTTCCGTTTCCCGGCCTGATCTCTGCAGCAGGCTCAGGGCGTCGTTTTGCGCGTTCTCCAGAATGGACTCTTCCACTTCCGCCGCCTGCGTCCGGATAGCTTCCCGCTGTTCCTCCGCTTTGGCCCTGACCGTGTCCATTTCCAGCGCATATTTTTTCAGGCGCATGGAAGCCTCGTTGTTGAATTTTTCCGCTTCTTTCGCCAGACCGTCGCAGAATTCCCGGCGTTTCCGCAGTATGCCGCGCACAGGGCGGATAAGCAGGAAATTCAGCAAAAATAAAGCGATAATGAAATTGAGAAGTTGAATAAGCAGGGTAATGTTCAGTTTTACCATATCGCTTTCAAAACCTCCCGGCCGGACTAATCTTCCGTGAGCTGGGGCGTCTGTTCCATCGTATAGCGGGCCACGGCGGGCAAGGGATCTTTGGTCATCTGCACTGTTCCCTGCAAGGTGGCTCCCTCTTCCATCACCAAGACGGGCGTGACTATGTTGCCCGTAAGAAAGGCGGTTTTGTGCATGGTGGTTTGTTTGCTCACCAGAATTTCGCCGTCTATTTTGCCGCTCAAAATGAGCTGGGCCACACTTATCCGTCCGGACACCCTGGCGTCCTTGCCCAGAATCAGAGTTCCCTCGGAGGAGATTTCGCCCGTGAATTCTCCGTCTATGCGCACAGAGCCGGCGAAAGAGAGCTGCCCGTTGTAAGAGGTGTCCGTTCCGAGGAAAGCGTTGAATTTGGATTCGTCTTTGTTAATCATAAGAACTCCGAAACAGATTTTCCGCCGTCGGACTCAAACCGCCCTGAACACGAAACGGCGCATGGAAACATTCAATACCAGACCCACCAGACAGAAATTCACGAGGCTGGCGCTGCCGCCATAACTGATAAAAGGCAGGGGTATGCCCACAACCGGCATCATTCCCAACACCATGCCTATATTTACAAAAATTTGCCAGAAAAAATAAAAGAAAACACCCGCCGTAAATATGCTTCCGAAGCTGTCTCTGGCCTCGCGGGCCGTGGCGTATATACTCAACAGAAAGAAACAGAACAGGGCGACCAGAGCGACGCTTCCGGCAAAACCCCATTCCTCTCCGAACACCGCTATGGCAAAATCCGTATGCTTGGCCGGCAGAAAGCGCAGCTTGCTCTGCGTTCCTTCCAGGTAGCCCTTGCCCCAGGTCTGCCCCGAACCGATGGCGATTTTGGCCTGCTTGTTCTGATAAATCGAATCCGGATTGACTTTTTCCGGATTCACAAAACCGAGGATCCGGTCACGTTGATAATCCAAAAGATTCGGAATGACAAGCTTGACCAGAGCCACCGGGCTGAGAATCAAAACCAGGACGCAGACCTTGATGATTTTGATTTTCACCCCTCTGTATAAAATCATCCCTCCCAGAATAAGCAGCACGATCACGGCGGTGCCCAGATCCGGCTGCTTGAGAATAAGGGCGGCCGGCACAAGGCCGACGAGCATGACCCCGCCCAGTTCCTTCCAGTTCAGAGGATCTTTGCCGCGGGAGAGAATTTTGGCGCCCACCAGAAGCACGCTTATTTTTACCGCTTCGCTGGGCTGAAAGTTTACCGGCCCCAGGGGCAGCCAGCGCCTGACGGTCCCGCCGGTAAAGAGCACCAGCAGCAGAAGCGCGATGGAGAGCAGCAAAAGCGGCTCGGCGGAGGAGATCAGCCGGCGGTAGTCAAAAAACATGCAGATCAGCATGCAGCCCGCTCCCAGCAGAACCCAGAGGCATTGCTTCTGGAAATGGGAATCCACGCTGATGCCTTCTCCCAGGCGCACGGCGCTGGCGGAATAGAGATTGATCAACCCCAGGCCGGCAAGGGCTATGGTAAGCAAAACCAGTACCCAGTTGGCCTGCGCCAGGGGATGTTTTTCCATCATGCTCTGGGTCATGCTCTATTCCCGCTCGTAGCGATCCGGGGCCTGGCGCACGAACTTCTCCCATTGGCGCGAGTTCCGTATGGCTTCATCCGTTGCGGCGTCGTTCAGGACGTCCTGGCGCGGCATATAGCCCAGGGCCGCGACGCGTCCGCGGGCGGCCGCCGTTTCAGGGGCAAAAAGATGATCGTACACCGCGCGGACCACCGGGGCCGCGCTCCCGCCGCCGCCGTGTTCCACCAGCGCGACCACCACGTATTTTTTGTCGCCCTTGGCGCCCCAGGTGGCCATCCAGGCGTGATCCCGGTATTCATAGCGCGTTTCTTCCGGCTTCTGCCGCGTATCGCCAAGGGAAACCACCTGGGCGGTGCCTGTTTTCCCGCCCAGCAGCGCGTCGGCGCGCCGTATGCTCCTGGCCGTCCCCTGCCGGCCTTCCACCGCCAGGCGCATGGCTTCGAGGATAAAGGCGCGCTCTTTTTCCGTGGAAGGCGTGCCCCCCAGCGCTTCCGGCCGCTCATCCCTCAGAAGCAGGGGCTTCATCAGCCTGCCTCCGTTCAGCAGGGAGGCCACATATACCGCTATCTGCACCGGAGTGACCAGGGTATAGCCCTGGCCTATGGAGGCGTTGACGGTTTCGCCCCGCTGCCAGGATTCGCCGCGCATGTTCAGTTTCCACTCCCGTCCCGGCACCACTCCCGCTTTTTCCGAGGGCAGCGCGATGCCGGTGGGATGCCCGAAGCCGGCGGTCTGGGCGAAGCCGGTCAATTTGTCTATGCCCAGGCGATCCGCCGTCTGATAATAATAAACATCGCAGGATTCCACCAGGGAGCGCCGCATGTTGACCTTGCCGTGCCCGCCCGCGCGCCAGCAGCGGAAAACGCGGTTTCCCAGGCGGAATTCCCCGGTGCAGTTCACTGTTTCGTCCGGATTCACGCCCTCATGCAGAAACATGGCGGCCATCATGAGCTTCCAGACGGATCCGGGCGGATATACGCTCTGGATGGCGCGGTTTTGCAGCGGGTGGCGCTCGTCATTGCGCAGGGAATTCCAGGCGGAGGGAGAAAATCTGCCCGTGAAGAGGTTGTTGTCGTATGCGGGGGAAGTTGCCAGGGCCAGCAGCCTGCCGCTTTCTGGCTCCATCACCACCACGCTCCCGGCCCTTTTACCCAGGGCTGTCATGGCCGCCCGCTGCAGATCCGTATCCAGGGAGAGCCGGATGTCTTCGCCGCTCCTGGGGGAAGTTTTTTCCTCCCGCAGCAGAGGGCGCCCCAGAGCGTCCACTTCCAGCGCCGTCACGCCCTTGGTCCCGCGCAGGCGGTTTTCCAGGACAAGCTCGAGCCCCTGCTTGCCCACGCTGTCGCCCCTGCGAAGGCCGGCGTAGGTTTCCAGCTCCTTGGAGTTGGCCAGGGCCACATAGCCCAGAACATGGGCGAACATCTCGCCGTAGGTGTAAAAGCGGCGCTGCTGCGATTCCACAATCAGACCGGGCCAGTTGACCAACTGGCTTTCAATGCGGGCCACCTGTTCAAAGCTCACGTCTCTGGCCAGGGCCAGCGGGCTGAAACTGGGAACCCGCTCTTCCAGGCTGTTTTTGTACAGGCGTTCCAGCTTGCTCAGAGGCTCTCCCGTCCACTGGCTGATCTTGGCGAGGGTGGCCGGAATATCCCGGCAATCCTCCCGCACCAGGGATACGGCGTAGGAAGGGCGGTTTTCCGCCAGTATGACTCCCCGGGAATCCAGGAGCAAACCCCGGTTGGCGTGCACCATCTGTTCGCGCCAGCGGTTGGCGTAAGCCCTTTGCATGTTCTGCTCCCCCTGCAGTATCTGCAGGTGCCAGAAGCGCAGCACCAGCACGCAGAACATCGCCAGCACCAGAACTTGCAGCAGGGGCAGGCTGTGCCGGGGGGGCTGGTATTCCTCCTGAATGTTAATTAGCATTGCTTTCGGCTCTCCGTCTGGTTTTTACGGCCAGCAGCCAGAGCGGCGGGATGCAGGCGGCCTGCAGGATATAAGAGCCGACAAAGTCCGAAGGCGGAGCCAGCGCGCTCAGAGGCAGGGATTGCAGAAGCCACATGCCGAGGAAAATCAACAGGCGGGCCAGACTCAGGGCCAGCGAAAGAATCAGGATGAACACGAAATTACCGGCCATGAAGAACCATCCGCCGATATGGTAAAAGGCCATTACCGTTCCGTACCAGATGATGGACTGGCCGAAAGGCAGACTTCCCGCCCCTTCCTGGATAAGGATGCAGAGCAGCAGAAAAAGCGTCGTCTGCTGCCTGTTGCCTTCCTGCAGGCAGACAATAAGGCCGGGAACCAGGGCGTCCAGGCCGGGGGCCAGCTTTTGCAGCCAGATGCCGGCGGCGATGTAACCGGCCCACCACAGTATATTGCCCGGCATCCGCTAATTTTCCGTCTCCGCCGCGTTTTCCTCGTCCGCGAGCTGATCCAGCTCCGGCACGTCCGGCAGAATATCAATATCTTTAAAGGGTTCGTATAAAAGCTCGTCCGCCCTGGCCCCCTTGGGCGGGATCAGCACCAGTACCTCCTCCAGGCGGGAGAGATCCGCCAGGGGAGCGGAGCTGATCTCCGGAAAAAGCATATCCTTGCCGTAAAGAACGGAGCTTACTCTGGCCGCCGGCACTCCTCTGGGAGTTATGCCGTCGATTCCGGAACAGATCAGAAGCTCCCCCGGGCGCATGTTGGTATTGGGGGCCACATACTGCACCAGCAGGGGTTTGCCGGGCCCGGCTCCGGAGAGGATTCCGCGCACGCGGCTCTCCTGGCCCACCACCGCGACCCGGAAGGAGGGATCGGTAATCAGCAGCACGGTGGCGCTGTGCGGGGCCGTATAAAGAACGCGGCCCACCAGCCCCTGCGCGGTGACCACCGGAGAGCCGGGAAGGGCTCCGCCCAGAAAGCCTTTATTCAGCATGACGCTGTTCAGGACAGCCTGCGGCCCGAACTTGCCGGCGATCACCCTGGCTCCGGTTTTTTCCCAGGGAGAGAGGGGGGGCAGATCCAGAAGAAGGCGCAGGCGCCCCAGCTCCCGCCCCTCTTCCCGCGAATGTTCCACGGATTGCAGGGCCAGGCTGAGCTTTTCGGTCAGGCGCACGTTTTCCTCGGCTGTTCCCGCCAGAGCCAGGTAGTTGCGCACAAGCTGCATAAAGCGATCTTTGAGCCAGATGCCGGGAGAAAGCACCTGGCGCGTGAGTTCCAGCCCGCCCATGCCGGCCAGGCGCGAAAGCCTGCCCGTTCTGGCGTCCAGAGTGTAAAAGGCGAGGAAGCAGAGCAGGACCAGACCGAAAAAAATCAGCATGCGCTTGGGGGCATACACGTTATTCTATGCACACTTCTTTGAGAATATTGATATTGTCCAGAGCCTTGCCCGTGCCCAGCACCACCGTGGACAGGGGGTCGTCCACCACGGTTATGGGCAGCATGGTTTCCTCCCGCAAAAGCTGATCCAGCCCCTTGAGCAGCGCCCCTCCGCCGGTGAGCACGATGCCGCGATCCACTATATCCGCGGCCAGTTCCGGCGGGGTCTGTTCCAGGGCTATGCGCACCGCCTGGACAATATCGCTTACCTGTCCGGCCACGGCCTTGCGCACTTCCTCCGAGGTAATCACTATATTCTGCGGGATGCCGGTGACAATATCCCGCCCCTTCACTTCCAGCTCCTGTTCCGCGGGCAGGGGATAAGCCGAGGCAATGGCTATTTTGATTGATTCGGCGGTGGAATCGCCTATGAGCAGATTGTATTTGTTCTTGATGTGCGTCTGAATGGCCGTGTCCATCTTGTCGCCGCCGACGCGCACCGATTTGGAGTAGACTATGCCGGAGAGGGAGATGATGGCCACCTCGGTGGTGCCGCCCCCTATATCCACCACCATGTTGGAAGTGGGTTCCTGTATGGGGAGGTTGGCGCCTATGGCCGCGGCCATGGGTTCCTCGATCAGAAAAACCTCCCGGCCGCCAGCGCTCTGGCAGGACTCCTTGACGGCCCTCTTTTCCACCTGGGTGATGCCCGTGGGCACGCAGACCATGATGCGCGGGCGCACCAGACGGCGGTGGTTGTGCACCTTGGAAATAAAATAACGGAGCATGGCCTCGGCGGTTTCAAAATCGGCGATCACCCCGTCTTTCATGGGGCGGATCGCTTCAATGTTGGCCGGAACTTTGCCCAGCATCTCCTTGGCCGCCTGTCCCACGGCCAGAATGACGTTGCCGCCCCTGGCGTCTTTTTTTACGGCCACCACGGAGGGCTCGCGCAGCACTATGCCCTGGCCTTTCATATAGACGCAGGTATTGGCCGTGCCCAGATCTATGGCCAGATCGTTTGAAAAGATGCCCAATATGGAATCCATTAATTTTGCCATTTTTTCTTGCTCGCCTTTTGGAAGAAAATTTTATAACCCCGCAAAAATAGCTTAAATGTTAAAAATTATCCACGCATAATTGGAACATTTTGCGCCCGCGGGGCGCGGCGGCTTCAGTTCGCTTGCGGTTTTTCGGACGCGGCGGGGATTTTCGCGCCCGCGAGGCTGTTTTCCCAGCGGGACAGTTCCGCTTCCAGCCCTGGGCAGGGGTTTATCCGGTAACGCGGCAGGCGCATGCGGCATTGGAGATCCTGCCCGTAAAGCGCGATTCTTACCTCCACGCCTTTGCGCTTGTCCGCGTGGCGCAGCAGAATTTCCTTAAGGTCGTCCACGTCGCCCGGCCGCAGCTTATCCATATTGAGTTCGATCTCCCAAGGGGAGTCGTTGCTTTGCAGAGCTTCCGGAAGCGGGCGCAGGGAACGGGCGACGAGCTTGAGTTCCCTGGGCGGGGCGTCTTCATCCTCGCCCTCGTCCATCCAGTTGTTTCCGTTTTCGCCGAATTTATCCTGCTTTACAACGGCCGTGAGTTCCAGGGGCACGTCCGCTTGAAGCAGACTGAGGAATTTGGCGTAGCTTTTGGGGTAAAACAGGCATTCCGCCCCGCCTGTAAGGTCGCTTGCCCGGCAGACCGCCATCTTTTCATTTTTTTTGGTGGATTTGCCCGCGATTTCACTCAGCAGCACGGCGGTGGAGAAGGATTCATCAGGGGGAAGCTCGCGCGCCTCCTCCAGGGTGAGCAGACCGCAGCGCTTGATATTGCGCCGGTAAGGCTGCAAGGGGTGACTGGACAGAAAAAATCCCAGGGCTTCCTTCTCGAAGCGCAGTTTTTCCTCCTCCGCCCACTCCTCCAGGGATTGTTCCCCGCAGTTCAGCCCTATGCCCCCCGGCGCGTCTTCAGTTTTGCCCTCCGGGAGGAGGCTCAGCATGGACATCTGCCCCGAGGAGGCGTTCTTCTGTTTTTTCTGGGCGCGGCTCAGGGCCAGATCCAGGCCGGCGAACAGAGACTGGCGGGAGCAACGCAAAAAATCGAAAGCTCCGCCCTTGATCAGGTTTTCCAGCACCCGCCGCGTAACTTTGCGCAGGTTGACCCGACAGCAGAGATCCAGAAGCGAGGTAAAGGGGCCGCCGTTTTTGCGGGAGGCGACAATTTCCTCCACCGCTTCCGCGCCCACGTTTTTGATGCCGTTCAGCCCGAAAAGTATGCGCCCCTCGCGCACGGAGAAGTCAGCCAGGCTTTCCTGAACCGAGGGGCCTTCCACCTGTATGCCCATGTCCTTGCAGGCGGCCACGTATTTGAGCACCTTGTCCTGGTCCCCGGATTCCGAGGTCAGCAGGGCGGCCATGAATTCCGGGGCGTAGTGGAGTTTGAGGTAGGCCGTCTGGTAGGAAATCAGGGCGTAGCTCACCGAATGGGATTTGTTGAAGCCGTAGCCGGCGAATTTTTTGATCAGGTCGAAAATCTCCCCGGCTTTATCCTCCCTGACCCCGTTGGCCCCGGCCCCGGCCATGAACTTGTCCTTTTCGGCGGCCATTTTTTTGGCGTCTTTCTTGCCCATGGCCTTGCGCAGGTTGTCCGCCCCCCCCAGAGTGTAGCCGGCCACTATTCTGGCGATCTGCATGACCTGCTCCTGGTAGACTATCACCCCGTAGGTTTCCTTCAGGCATTCCTCCAGTTCGGGCAGGGGGTAACGCACCTCGGCCGCGCCGTGCTTGCAGTCTATGAAGTTGTCGACCATTCTGCCCTGCAGGGGGCCGGGGCGGTACAGGGCGCTCATGGCGACTATATCTTCCAGGCGGGAGGGCCTGAGCTTGCGCAGATACTTGCGCATGCCGGCGCTTTCCATCTGGAAGATGCCGTCTGTCTCGCCCGAGGCGTACAGACGGAAGACAGCCGGGTCGTCCAGGGGTATGTCGTCCATATCCGGGACTTCGCGCCCCTGGGCGCGGATCAGCTCCAGGGTGTTCCGGATTACGGTCAGGGTGCGCAGGCCCAGAAAGTCGAATTTGACGAGGCCGACGCTCTCCACCGCGTGCATGTCCCACTGGGTTACGACTTCGTCGCGTTTGCCGCGATAGAGGGGCAGGTATTCGGGCATGGGCTTGTCCGAAATCACCACGGCCGAGGCGTGGGTGGAGGCGTGGCGGGAAAGTCCCTCCAAGCGGGCCGCTATATCCATGAGTTTCCGGATCCGCGGGTCTTCCCCGTACAGGGCGCCTAGCTCCGGCGCCAGCTCCATGGCCATGTTTATGGTCAGAGGCTTTGCCTGATCGTCGGGCAGGAGATCGTTTCTGGCCTTGTTCTCTCTCTCCGCCTCTCCCACCAGTTTGACCAGGCGTTCCGTATCGGCGTAGCTCATGCCCAGGGCGCGGCCCACATCCTTGACCACGGCCCTGGTTTTCAGGGTTCCGAAAGTGGTGATTTGCGCCACCGCCTCCCCGCCGTAGCGCTCATTTACATATTTCAGCACTTCTCCGCGTCTTTCTTCACAAAAATCCACGTCAATATCAGGCAGGCTGACGCGTTCCTCGTTCAGAAAACGCTCAAACAGAAGGTTGTGGGCCAGAGGGTCCACATTGGTGATGCGCAGCGCCCAGGCCACCAGCGATCCGGCGCCGCTCCCCCTGCCCGGCCCCACCGGCACTCCCCGGTCTCTGGCCCAGTTGACGAAATCCTGCACAATCAGAAAATAGGCCTGGAAGCCGGTGGAACTTATGACCGCCATTTCTTTTTCCAGGCGCTCACTGTAGACCTCCGGCTCGCGGACGTATTTGACTTTTTCCAGGCGGGAAGCCAGTCCTTCCCTGGAAAGGCGGCGGAACTCCTCATCCATGGAGACGCCTTCGGGCAGGTTGTAATGCGGAAAGTGATGCGCGCTGTCCAGTTCAAGATCATAGTCCTCGCAGCCTTCCGCGATTTTTCCGGCATTCTCCACCGCCTCCGGAATCCAGGCGAAATCCCGCTCCATTTCAGCCGCGGATTTGTAATAGAGGCTTTGCGTGTCCATGCGCATGCGGTGGGGGTCATCCACCGTCTTCTTGTTCTGGATGCACAGGAGAACGTCGTGCGCCTCCACGTCCTCCCTGCGCAGGTAATGGCAGTCGTTGGTGGCTACCAGGGGAAGGCCGCTCAGGGAGGAAAGCTCCAGCAGTTTTCTGTTTACCCTCTCCTGCTGCGGCAGTCCGTTGGACTGCAATTCCAGATAAAAGCGTCCGGGAAAAATGGACGCATATTCCTCGCACAAGGCCAGAGCCGCGTCCAGGGGCAGATCCGCGTCCAAAGGCAGGTCCATCCCCAGAGGCAGATCCGCGCCCGGGGAAGAATCCTGGAACTGGGCCTGAGCGGAAGGCCGCCCCAGAATGGCTCTGGGGATTTCGCCGCTCAGGCAGGCCGAAAGAGCGACGAGCCCCTCGGCGTGGAGGCGCAGAATGTTCTTGTCCACCCTGGGTTTCTGGTAATAGCCGCACAAGGCTCCGAGGGTGACTATTTTGACCAGATTGTGGAACCCGGCCGGATTTTGCGCCAGCAGCACCAGATGGTACATCTCCCACCTCTTTTCCGGGGTCCTGTCCAGATGGTCGGGGCAGACGTAAATCTCGCAGCCGATGATGGGTTTGATTCCGATCTTTCTGGCTTCCTTATAGAAGGGGATGGCCCCGTGCAGGTTGCCGTGATCGGTCACGGCCGCGGCCGGCATGCCGAAGTCCGCCGCCTGGCGGCACAGCTCCCCTATGCGGATGGCGCCGTCCAGGAGGCTGTATTCCGTATGGCAGTGTAAATGGACGAAGTTTGACATATCTTGTCTTGTGCGGCGGCTCGCCGTGGGCCGGATATGCTGATAACAATTTCCCGCCCGGAGCGCAATCTTTTTGATGCGGCGGAATTTTGTCCTGTTTTTTCGGACAAGCCCGCGCGAATTTTCGGACTGGCTCTCGTTTCCCATACTACCCGGTTAACGGCATGGATATTGCTTTATATAAGCGGAATTGCGGAGAAAATCCGCTTTGACCGG
>JAISOL010000028.1 GCA_031275645.1 Deltaproteobacteria bacterium | reverse complement strand
AGTTCGGCTCCGGCGGTCTGACCCTGAACATCAAGGGCGAGGGCGATACCCTCCAGACCATCAGCGTGGACTTCTCCGGAGGCTACACTCAGCCGGGCGGCGACGACGAGGCGGCCCGCACTCTGCTTATGGAAATGATCAAGAACAACATCTGAACGGGAACACGGCGGGCGAGGCCCAGGGCCTCGCCCGCTCGCGACCGGCCGGGGTTTGCGTCCCCCGGCCGGTTTTTTTCGCGGAGGCGGGCTGTTCAGCCTTTGAGCCAGGGGGCCATGAAGTCTTTTACCGAGCCTCCCTGTTCCAGACAGCGCAGAAGCGCGCTGCCGAAAACCACGGCCTGGGGTTTTTCCTTCATTCCGGCCACTTGCGCCGGGTTCTGCAAGCCGAAGCCCAGAGCGACGGGCAGGGGAAAGATGCGGCGCGCCCTGGCCACGGCGCTTTCGGCTTCCGGGGGCAGGAGGTCGCGCGCGCCGGTGGTTCCCATGACTGAAACCACATAGACGTAGCCTTCGCCCTTTTCCGCGTAGGCGGCCATGCGTTTTTCGCCCGTATTCGGCCCCACCAGGGGGATGAGGTTAAGCCCGGCGGGGCGCAGGACATCACGCAGGGGAGAGTCTTCATCCAGGGGCAAATCCGGGACTATTACCCCCTGCGCCCCCGCCCGTGCCGCTTCCCGCGCCAGACGCCCCAAGCCGTATTGCAGAAAGGGATTGTAATAGCCCATAAGCACGAGCCCGGCCTTGAGCGGCGGAGAGAGGGAAGCCAGGCTTTCCAGAAGCCAGGGGAGGTTGACTCCGTTTTCCAGAGCCCGGCGCGAAGCTTCTTCCACCACCGGCCCGTCGGCCACGGGATCGGAAAAAGGCACGCCGATTTCAATTATATCCGCGCCGTTCCCGTCCAGCTCCCGCAAGGCGGAGAAGAAACGTTCCTTATCCGGAAAACCGGCCGTGAGAAAGGGAATGCGGGCCATGCGCCCTTCGGCGTTGGCCTTCTCGATGCGTTGCCGCAGATCCGGCGCCTTCATGCTTCGCCTCCTTGCATTATGGGTAGATGCCGGGCGGCTATGTCCAGATCCTTGTCCCCCCGGCCGGAAAGATTCACAAGCACCAGAGAGCCGGCGGAAAAGGCCCCCGGATTGTCCAGAACCCAGGCCAGGGCGTGCGCGGACTCCAGGGCGGGGATAATCCCCTCCTTCCGGGAGAGGGCGGCATAGGCGCGCAGGGCCGAGGCGTCGTTGACCACATGATATTTCACCCGGCCCGTGGAGGCGAGAAAAGAGTGTTCAGGGCCCACGCCCGGATAATCCAGGCCGGCTGAAACGGAGTGGGAAGGCAGCACCTGCCCGTGCTCGTCCTGCAAAAGCATGCTGTACTGCCCGTGCAGCACGCCGGGGCGCCCCAGGTTGATGGGCGCGGAGTTGTAGCAGCCGGGCTCGCCCGTCCCCCCGGCCTCTATGCCGATGAGGCGCACGCCGTCAGCCGCGGGATCGCGCGCAAAGGGATAAAACATGCCTATGGCGTTGGAACCTCCGCCCACGCAGGCCAGCACCGCGTCCGGGAGGCGCCCCGCGCGCTCGCGGATCTGGCTCAGGCTTTCCGCGCCGATGACGGATTGCAGGTCGCGCACCAGGGTCGGGAAAGGGTGCGGCCCGGCAGCCGTGCCGAAACAATAGTGGGTGTCGCTCTGCTCCGCAATCCAGGCGCGCAGAGCCTCGTTGATGGCGTCCTTGAGGGTGCGCGTGCCGCTCCGCACGGCAATGACCCTCGCGCCCAGAAGCCGCATGCGGGCCACGTTGGAGGCCTGGCGCTCCACATCCGTGGCCCCCATGTAAATGGAACAGCCCAGGCCCAGGCGGGCCGCGGCCGCGGCCGTGGCCACCCCGTGCTGCCCCGCCCCGGTTTCCGCCAGCAGCCTGGTTTTGCCCATGCTTTTGGCCAGAAGAGCCTGGCCCAGGGTATTGTTCATCTTGTGCGCGCCCGTATGCAGCAGATCCTCGCGCTTGAGCCAGAGTTCAAAGCCCAGCTCCCCGGAGAGGGCGTCGCAGCGGGTCAGGGGAGTGGGGCGGCCCGCGAAATTCCGGAGCAGATCTCCCAGTTTCTCCTGAAATTCCGGTGAAGGCAGTATGCTCGCGCAGGCTTCCTCCAGTTCCAGCAGGGGCGGGATGAGCAGTTCCGGAACAAACTGCCCCCCGAAATCGCCGAAATATCCTTTTTTCATCAAAATTTCCTTCCTTGCGCCGTTGCGCCGCCGTCCCGGAGCAGAGCCAGAGTCCGGCGCGTCAGGGCGGGGTCTTTTATTCCCGGCGCCGTTTCCAGAGCCGAATTGCAATCCACTCCGTCCGGCGAGCAGAGGCCCAGGGCCGCCGGCAGGGTTTCCGGCCCAAGCCCGCCGGCCAGAAACCAGGGCCTTGGGGAGATTAGTTTTGCCAGCGGCCCGAAGTCGGGAGCCTTTCCGCTCCCTCCCCCGGATTTGCCGGAGTCGAAGAGAAAATAGGCGCAGACCGGGGAGAAGCGCTCCAGTTCCAGGGCCAGGGCCCGCGGGGTCAGGCCCCGCGGCCAGATGACCTTGATGATCCGCTCCGGCCCCAGCGCCCGGCAGAAGTCGGGCGCTTCCCCGCCGTGCAGTTGGATGTAATCCAGTTTCGCCACCCTGGCGCTTTCCCGTATAAAATCAAGTTCCGCCTCCGCAAAAACGCCGACGCGCAGAGCGGGCCCGGAGGGCAGGGAGGAGACGGCTTCCGGGCTGATAAAACGCGGGCTGCGGGGCGCGAAGATAAAGCCCGTGAACTCGACCCCCAGGCTGTGGCAGAGCAGCACGTCTTCTTTTCTGGTCAGGCCGCAGATTTTGCAAAGCGGGGGGCGCCCTTCCGCCCGGCCCGCGCCTCCGTCCGGCTCAGGCATGTCCGCCTCCGCTCAGCAGGGCGGCCAGGCTTTTTCCGGGGTCAGCGCCCTGCATCAGCGCCCCGCCCACCAGGGCCGCGTCAAAGCCCAGGGCGAGCAGGCGGTCCAACTGGGCGGCATTGCCTATGCCGCTGGCCGTGATCCAGAATTCCCCCGGTTTTTTGTGCGGCGCAAGGCGCTCCGAATGGGAGAGATCCAATTGGAGGGCGTCCAGATCCCGGTTGTTGACCTGGATGACGGAAGCTCCGGCGGCGCGGGCCAGACTCAGCTCCTCCGGAGCAAAAACTTCCGTCACCGCTTCCAGGCCGGAATCCAGACAGAGCCGCAGCAGGGCGCGCAGCGGGGCGGCATCCGCAAAAAGGCGGGCTATAAGCAGAAGGGCGGAGGCCGGTCCGGCCGCGGTCTGGAGCACCTGCAAGGGATGCAGGATGAAATCCTTGCGCAGCAGCGGGAGGCCGGGCGCCGCCATGCGCTCAAGGTAACTTATGTGCCCCTTGAACCATTTTTCCTCCGTGAGCACGGAAATGGCCCCGGCCCCGGCCCCGGCATAGGCCAGAGCCACTTCTTCCGGCTCCGGCCCCAGATTGATGTCGCCTCTGGAGGGGGAAGCCCGTTTGTATTCGGCGATTACGGCCCTGGGGGCTTTCTTCCGCAGCGAAGCCAGAAAGGAGGGGCGCGGCCCCCTGTACGGCGGAGGCAGGGCCCCGCGCGCGGAAAGCTCCTTAAGGGCGGCCACTTCTTCGGCCTTGGCGGCGCGAAAACGTTCAAGCACGGCAGAATTTCCTCCCCGCGCCTTCGGCAACGGCCTTTCTGGCCTCCTCCATGGCCGCGCTCATGCGGCGCGGGGCGAAGCCGCGAGCGGGGTCAACGGCCTCGCCGTTTTCGGGCCCGAGCAGATAGAGGGCGAAACCCAGATTGAAGGCCAGCATGTCCCGCATGGGCGCGGGGCCTTTTCCGTTCAGGAGTTCGCGCAAAACCCCGGCCGCGTCCTCCGGATCCCGCACGGTCAGGTCTTTTTCCGCGCAGGGCTTAAAGCCGTAGGCAGCGGGGTCAAGAACGCCGGGCCAGGTTTTTCCCTCACGGACGAAGATCAGCGAGGCCTCGCCCATGGGGGTCAGCTCGTCGTAAGCTCCCGCCCCGTGCACCACCGCGCCGCTGCCTCCGGAGGAACGGGCCAGGGTGTCGGCCACCAGGGAAAGCTGCTCCGGCTTGGCCACGCCCAGAAAATGGTGCGTGGGTTTGCCGGGGTTGACCAGAGGCCCGAGTATGTTGAAAATGGTGCCCACGCCCAGTTCCCGGCGTATGGGCATGACATTTTTGAAAGCCGGATGATAACGGGGGGCGAACAGAAAGACGAAGCCTTCCTTCTCCAGAAGCGCGGGCACGGCTTCCGGCGGGGTATCCAGGGGCAGCCCTATTTTCTCCAGCACGTCGGCGCTGCCGCAGCGCGAGGAAACCGAGCGGTTGCCGTGTTTTAGCACCTTGTGTCCCATCCCGGCCAGACTCAGGGAGACGGCGGTGGAGCAGTTGAAGGAGCCCTTGACGTCCCCTCCCGTGCCCACAACGTCAATGCAGGCTCCGCTTACCGGCGGCACCGGCACGGCCCTGGCCAGCACGGCCCGGACGGCTTCGCCCACCTCTTCCGGAGTCTCGCCCTTGATCCTCAGCCCCAGGAGCAGAGCCCCGGCCTGGGCCGGAGGAAGCTCCCCGTCCATGAGGCGGGAAAAAGCCTCGCCCGCGGCTTCCGGGCTGAGATTCTCCCGCCGGGCCAGACTTTCCAGTATGGAGGGCATGCGCGGGGGAGCTTTGGGCTGGCTGATGCTCCGGGCCGCTTCCGTCGAAAAGGAGGGCGCCGCCTCCACCGGGGCGCGGGGCGCCAGCAGGGCCGAGGGAAAATTGGCCAGGAGGCGGAAGCCCTCGGGGGTGAGCACGGATTCCGGGTGGAACTGCACCCCGGCCCAGGGCCTGTCGGTAAAGCTCAAGGCCATCACCTCGTCCTCTTCGCTCCGGGCGTCGACCCGCAGCAAAGCCGGCGCGTCCTCCGCCCGCACCAGGAGGGAATGGTAGCGCCCGGCCTGCATAGTCCGGGGCAATCCCTGAAAAAGGCCCAGCCCTTCGTGCCGTATTTCCGACTGCTTGCCGTGCATGACGCGGCTTCCCACTTCCACGCGGGCTCCGGCCATATGCCCCAGAAGCTGGTGCCCCAGGCAGACGCCGAGCACAGGCACTGAGGGCGGCAGGACGCGCAGAAATTCAAGGCACAGGCCGGCGTTTTCCGGGCGTCCCGGACCGGGGGAGATGCAGACCATATCCAGAGCGCCGCCGGCGGCCAGATCCAAAAGAGAGGGATCGTCGTTTCTGAGCACAACAGGCTCGCGCCCGAGTTGGCGGAAAGCCTGCACCAGATTGAAGGTAAAGGAGTCGTAGTTGTCTATCAGCAGGAACATGGCTTTCTCCTTGCGCTTGAATCCTCGCCGTCTTCTTCGTCAAGGAGGATTTTTCTGATGATTTCCGCCTTGGTCAGGCATTCCAGCCATTCCTTCCCGGGATCGGAATCGTGCACAATGCCGGCCCCCGCCTGCCAGCGCGCCTGGCCGCCGCGCACCCACAGGCTGCGGATGATGATGCCGAAGTCCAGATGCACGCTGTCCTTATCCAGTCCCAGCCAGCCGACCGCTCCGGCGTAGGGGCCGCGGGGGGAGGCTTCCTCTTCCGCGATGATTTCCATGGCCCGTATTTTGGGCGCTCCGCTTACCGTGCCCGCGGGGAAGGTGGCGGAAATCACGTCCAGGGGCTCCAGGCCGGGGGAAAGCTCGGCGCTTATCCTGGAAGTGAGGTGCATGACGTGGGAGAAGCGCTCCACCTCCATAAAACGCTCCAGAACCACGCTGCCGGTTTTGGCTATGCGGCCCAGATCGTTGCGGCCCAGATCCACCAGCATGACGTGCTCCGCTTTTTCCTTGGGGTCTTGCAGGAGTTCGTCGCCGAAAAGGGCGTCCTGGGCCAGATCCGAACTGCGGGGCCTCGTTCCGGCAATGGGGCAGAGGCGCAGGCGGTCGGCGTCGCAGGAAACCAGCACTTCCGGCGAAGAGCCCAGCAAGGCGCCGTCGGGCAGGTTCATATGGAACATGTAGGGAGAGGGATTAAGGCGGCGCAACCTGCGGTACAGCCTGAAGGGATCTCCGGCCAGCGGCGCGCCGAAGGGAGCGGAGAGCACCACCTGGATGGCTTCTCCCTGATGGAGCATGTTTTTGACCCTGGCCGCGGAGGCTGTGTAGCCTTCTTTATCCGCCGTGCGGGTTCCCAATGGATGCCGGAATGAGCCCCGCGCGGAGTCCGGGGGCAGGGAGAGGGGCTTTTTGCCTTCCAGAAGCAGAGTAAGGCGGGATATTTTGTTGTAGACGTGATCGAAAAGCACAAGGGTTCCGGGCAGAACCAGGGTAGCCTCCGCCTGTTCCGGGGGCAGGGCCGAGGCCAGTCCTGGCTCCAGCAGGCCGGCCAGTCCGTAGCCCAGATAACCGTAGAGAGCCCTGGTTATGGGGGGCGCGGCCGGAGAGTCGTGCAGTATCTCCAGGGAACGCATCAAATCCCGCAACCCGGCCACAAAGGGCTTGCCCGCGTGTTCCAGCAAATCCCGCAGTCCGGGTTCCGCGAGCTTCAGGTCCAGCAGGCCGTCCCGGCAGGAGGCGGAAAGCAGGAAGTCCAGGGCTATAAGGCTGTAGCGCCCCCAGCGGCCGTCAACCTCGGCGCTTTCAAAAAGTATGCCCTGTTTTTCTCCCGCCAGGCGGATGAACATGCCCACCGGGGTTTCCAGATCGCTGTCAAGCAGAGAGCTGTGTTGAGTGAAAGTTTTCCGCATAAGGACTCCTTGCCTGATGTTGGGGGGCGGCGGGCCTCCGGACATGAAAAAGGGCCGCAAGCATCGCCGGCGGCCCCGAAACATCTGTTCTGTTTTTTGGTCAGAATTGTGCCTTGGCCGCGAAGGAAGATCTCTGCCGCCAGAGACCGGACAGGAAAAAGCCCCCCCGGAGAGAGGCCCGGCCGGAAGAGGCGGAGAGGTAAAAATAATCCTTCGTCGGCATAAAACTACCCATTTTGTCGTTTCCGGGGTTACACTACGGCAAATGCCCCCCCTTGTCAAAAGATTTTTGTGTTTTTCAAGTCCGGCTATTTACCTCCGGCCCATTCTGTGGCAGTTTGCCTCAACATGACGGGAATTTTGCCGGTCTGAAGCGTGGGAGAAGGCCGCGCCGGAGTGTCGGGGCGAAAATCCCCGGACGCAATAAGGCAATTGCGCCTTCATGATTATTTGTGTAGGGTAAATCCGCGCATCCCGCCTTGCCCTGTGGAAGACAGCGGAGAGGCGCCTTCTCGCGGCGCGGATCAATATTGAGAGAAAAGCATGAGTGAACTTGTTCCCACCGCTGTGGTGACCGGCGGATCACGCGGCATAGGCAAGGCTGTGGCCAAAACTCTTGCCGGAAGAGGTTTTCAGATTTACCTGACCTATGTCAGCAAGGCGGACGAGGCCGGCGCGGTGGTGGAGGATATCCTGGCCGCGGGCGGTAAAGCCAGGGCCTTCGCTCTAGATGTCTCCAGGCCGGAGGCGGTGGCGGCTTTTTTTCAGGAGGAGATACGGGACAAGGTCTTTTTGTCCGTGCTGGTGAACAACGCCGGCATTGCCAAGGATAATCTGATCCTGCGCCTCAAAGACGAGGATTGGGACAAGGTTCTGAATACCGATTTGCGCGGTCCTTTCGTCTGTATGCGCGAGGCGGCCAAAATCATGACCCGGCAGCGTCTGGGGCGCATCGTCAATCTGGTTTCGGTGGTGGGGCAGATGGGCAACCCCGGGCAGGCCAACTACAGCGCCGCCAAGGCTGGCCTCATCGGGCTCACCAAAACCGGGGCCAAGGAGCTGGCCGCCCGCAATATCACGGTGAACGCCGTGGCTCCGGGATTTGTCGAGACGGATATGACAGGTTCCCTGAGCGAAGAGACCCGCCGGGTCTACCTGGAACAGATTCCCCTGAAGCGTTTCGGCACGGCCCAGGATGTGGCCGAGGCGGTGGCTTTCCTGGCTTCGGATAAAGCCGCCTATATCACAGGTCAGGTGCTGTCCGTGAACGGCGGCATGTACTGCTGATTTCCGTTCCGATAAATGCCCATCAACAATTACAGTTCTATCTGGAGGAACAATGTCATCAATCGAAGAAAGAGTTAAAAAAATCATTGTCGACAATCTTGGGGTGGATGCCAAAGAAGTCACTCCCGAAGCCTCATTTGTCGAGGATTTGGGGGCCGATTCCCTGGATTTGACCGAACTCATCATGGCTATGGAGGAGGAATTCAACCTTGAGATCGGCGACGAAGAAGCTTTGAAGCTGTTGAAAGTGGAAGACGCGTACAAGTATATTGCCGAACACAGCTCCTGAAAGGAGCGTCCGCTTCCCGGCGTCGGCTTTGCCTCCGGCGCCGGGAGGGAAGCGCGCGGAGAGCCGGGGCTTGTCCGGAATATCCCGCGATATCCCGGAATATCCCGGTCCGCGCGGCCCACGCCGGTTTTTCAGCCGTAGGAACCCGGCGTCCCTTACTCCTTTCCGCCCGCAGCCCGCTCCATACGCCCACCGGCTCCGGCCCGGCCGACAGGAGCCGGGGGGATTGCTTCCCTCCCTGAGAGAGGGGAGAGGGGAGGGAGAGCCCGGCATAGTCTGGCGTCAGGCGAGAGTCCACCTGAAGGGAGAGATTTCAGACCATAAAGGAAATTTCAATGAACAGAAAACGTGTCGTAATAACCGGCCTGGCGGCTATTTCCCCCATAGGGAAAGATCTTGCCTCAAGTTGGGATAACCTGCTGGATGGAAAATCCGGCATCGCCCCCATAACCCTGTTTGACGCCGGCGCTTACAGCGTGAAAATAGCGGGGGAAGTAAAAAATTTCAGTCCCGAGGAATACGGCCTTTCAGACAAGCAGGCCCGACGCATGGATCGCTTCGTGCAGTTCGCCGTTGCCGCCGGCAACACGCTCCTGCGGAATTCCGGCTACACAGTGGACGAGGACAAGGCCGAGGATACGGCTGTAATCGTAGGCGTTGGCCTGGGCGGGCTCGACACCATCGAAACCTTTCATTCCAAGCTTCTGGAATCAGGCCCCGGCCGCGTTTCTCCATTTTACATCCCCATGCTGATTTCCAACATGGCCACAGGGCAGATTTCCATCTTTACAGGAGCCAAGGGCCCCAACCTGGCGGTTTCCAGCGCCTGCGCCTCCAGTCTGCACGCCATCGGCTACGCCTATTCGGATATTTTGCTCGGGCGCTGTACAGCGGCCGTTACCGGCGGGGTGGAGGCCACGATTACCCCCATGGGCATCTCCGGCTTTATTGCCCTCAAGGCTTTGTCTACCATGAATGGCGAGCCTGAAAAAGCCTCGCGCCCTTTTGACCGGGATCGTTCCGGCTTTGTGATGGGCGAAGGCGCCGGCCTTATCCTGCTGGAAGAGCTGGAAAGCGCCAAGGCGCGCGGCGCTGAAATTTATGCGGAAATCATCGGCTTCGGAGCTTCCGGCGACGCTTACCACATGACGGCCCCTCAGGAAGAGGGCCTCGGCATGTCGGCGGCAATGAGCCGGGCCCTGAAAGACGCCGGCATCTCTCCGGCCGATATCGATCACATTAATGCCCACGGCACCTCCACCCAGTTGAACGACGCCTGTGAAACCCAGGCCATAAAACGCGTTTTCGGGCGGCATGCCTACGATATACCTATTGTTTCCAACAAATCCCAGGTGGGGCATCTTCTGGGAGCGGCCGGCGGCATCGAGAGCGTGTTCAGCATACTTACCCTGGCGCGGGGCATTATCCCCGGCACCATAAACTACAGCACTCCCGATCCCCGCTGCGATCTCAACTATATGGCGCATGGCCCGGAAAAACGCCAGGTGAATACCGTGCTCTGCAATAACTTCGGCTTTGGCGGAACCAACTGCTGCATAGTCTATAAACGCTGGACCGGCAGATAATCCCTATCCCGGACGACTTGGAGAAAAGGTCATGGATGAATTGTATTTGCAGGATCCGGAGGCGGGCAGGGCCATTGTTCTGGAAATGGAACGCCAGACAGGCAAACTGGAACTGATTGCCTCCGAGAATTTCGTCTCCCCGGCTGTGCGTCAGGCTCAGGGCTGCGTCATGACGCATAAATACGCCGAGGGCTACCCCGGCAAACGCTATTACGGGGGCTGCGAATACGTGGATATGGTGGAAAATCTGGCCATGGAGCGGGCCGCCAGCCTCTTCGCGGCGGAATACGTCAACGTGCAGCCGCATTCCGGAAGCCAGGCCAATATGGCCGTGTATTTCTCCATCCTGAACCCCGGCGACAAGGTGCTGGGGATGGATCTCTCCCACGGCGGACACCTGACTCACGGAAGTCCGGCGAATTTTTCAGGCCGCCTTTTCAGCTTTGTTTCCTACGGGGTTTCCCGCGAGAGCGGTTTTATTGATTACGACGAAGTGCTTAATATCGCCCGCAGGGAACGGCCCCGGTTGATTGTGGCCGGAGCCAGCGCCTATGCGCGCACTCTTGATTTTCAGCGCTTCCGGGCCATCGCCGACGAAGTGGGGGCGAAACTCATGGCGGATATGGCCCATATTGCCGGCCTGGTGGCCGCGGATCTCCATCCCAGCCCCATCCCGCATGCCCATTATACCACCACCACAACGCACAAGACTCTGCGGGGGCCGCGCGGCGGCATGCTCTTTTCCGGAGCGGACGCTATGAAATCCCTGAACAGCCAGATTTTCCCCGGCATACAGGGAGGCCCGCTCATGCATGTGATCGCGGCCAAGGCCGTGGCTTTGGGCGAAGCCCTGCGCCCGTCTTTTGCCCGCTACCAGCGGCAGGTGCTGGATAACGCCAGGACGCTGGCTTCCTGTTTGCGGGACGGCGGATACAAGCTGGTTTCCGGCGGAACGGACAACCACCTTTTGCTTCTGGACTTCACGGGGCTTGAGATTACAGGCAAAGAGGCCGAAATCGCCCTGGACAAGGCCGGCATCACAGTCAACAAAAATACCGTGCCTTTTGAAACCCGTTCTCCCTTCGTCACTTCCGGCATACGCCTGGGCACTCCCGCCCTGACCACGCGCGGCATGGATACGAAAGACATGCTTAAAGTCGCGGAGTGGATTGTTGAAGCTCTGGAGGGGCGCGGCAACGAGTCCCGGCTCAGGGATATAAGCCGCGAGGTGGAAAAATTCGCGCGCGGCTTTCCGCTTTATGCCTGGTGAGGAACCGGCGGCGGACAATCACCCCTGCCGCGCCTTCATGCTGGAGGCCATACGCCTCAGCCGAAACGGCTTTGGCCGTACCGCGCCCAATCCCTGCGTGGGGGCCGTTCTTGTGCGGGATGGGAACATACTTGCCCGTGGCTGGCACGAGGCCTGCGGGGAACGACACGCCGAACGCGCGGCCCTGGACGACGCCGCTCAAAAAGGTCTGGACCCTTCCGGGTGCACCCTGGTGGTTACTCTGGAGCCCTGCGCCCATTACGGGCGCACTCCTCCCTGCACGGAGGCCATTCTGGAGGCCGGGATCAGGCATGTGGTCATCGGGGCCAGGGAGAGGCACACCCCGGCCGCCGGGGGCGCGGAGATTCTGCGCCGGGCCGGCCTGTTGGTGGAATGCGGAATAGCCGCCCGGGAATGCCTGGATAATATTGCGGATTTCCTGCTTTTTCAACATGGTTCCCGCCCCTATGTCCTGCTGAAGCTGGCTTCAACTCTGGACGGACGCATTGCCGCGCGCAACGGCGCGGAGCAGCGGTTTAGCTCTCCGGAAACCCTGGAATATGTTCACTGGCTGCGCGGCAGGGTTCAGGCCGTTCTGGTGGGCGGCAATACTTTTTATGCCGACAATCCCAGGCTTACAGCCCGGCCCGGCGGCGTGCCGGGCGAGAGCCAGCCCCTGGCCGTGGTCGTCACAACCCGCCTGCCTGTGAAAACTTTTTCTTTTTGCCTATTGCGCGAACGGCCGGGCGGCACTATATTTCTGACCAGCCTGGAGGCCTCCCGAAGTCGGGCGGCCTTGGATCTGCGCTCCGGAGGCGTTGCCGTGCACGGTCTGGAGGCGGAAGCCGGCGGGCTTTGCCTGGAGCAGGGGCTGGAGATTCTGCGCCGGGAATATGGCTGTTTCTACGTTCTTTGTGAAGGCGGGGGTAAACTGGGGCTTTCCCTGCTCCAGAAAAGACTGGCCGATGAGCTTCTCCTGCACCTGTCCCCCAGGATACTCGGAGATAATCAGGCCAAACCTGTTTTTGACGGGAGAGAGCCGCAGCATATGGACGCGGCCCTGCGCTTGCGCCTGATCTCCGGCGAAACGCGGGGCGGGGATTTATGCCTGCGTTTTATGCCGGAATAAGCTCAGGAAAATCGGTATGTTCACCGGGCTGGTACAGTGCAGGGGCAGAATTCTGCGTTTTTCTTCCGGAAGGGAAGCGCGTCTGTTTATTCGCCCGCTTAAACCTTTCTCCAACGGTTTTTCCAAAGGAGAAAGCATAGCGGTGAACGGGGTTTGCCTGAGCGTGGAGGATTTTACCCCGGACAGCTTCAGCGCCTATGCCTCGGCGGAAACTCTCAACCGCAGCAACCTCGCTCTTCTGCGCCCGGGAAGCGAAGTCAATCTGGAACGCGCTCTGCGCCTGGGCGACAGCCTGGGCGGGCATCTGGTCAGCGGACACGTGGACGCCGTGTGTGAGCTTATCCGGATCAGCAAAGCCGGCAGCTCCGTTGTTTTCCGCCTGTCCTGTCCCGAGGAGCAGTCCGTTTACATAGTCGCCAAGGGTTCGGTAGCCCTAGACGGGGTCAGTCTCACGGTGAACGCCTGCGGGCCGGGTTACTTTGAGGTGAATGTCATCCCGGCTACCCAGGCCGAAACCACGCTGGATTCCTGGCTTCCGGGGCGCAAAATCAATCTGGAGACGGATCTGCTCGCCAAGTATGTCGAAAAAATGCTTTTTCGGGTGGAAGCCTCACCTTCGGGGCAGGAAGGCGACAGGGAAGGGAGTTCCGCCAGGAAGGGGCGATTCGGTGCTCTCGCCCCCGACGGCCTGGATTCGGATTTTTTCCGCCGTAACGGTTATTTATGAATCTTATAACAGATTGCGCTTTTTCAACGGCAATACGCTCTTATGCTGAATAACCGTAACATTTTAATCCGGAGCAATAATGTGTGCATATGCAAAACTGAGGAAGCCATTGAGGAAATACGCGCCGGCCGGATGATTATCCTGGTGGACGACGAAGATCGCGAGAATGAGGGGGATTTGACCATTGCGGCGCAATTTGCCACTCCGGAGGTGATCAATTTCATGGCTACTCACGGCCGCGGCCTGATCTGTCTGCCTCTGGATCCCGAAATATGTGATCATCTGCGTCTGCCCCTGATGACCAGAACAAACGAATCCGGCTTCGGCACAAACTTCACCGTTTCCATTGAAGCCAGGCATGGCGTGAGCACCGGCATATCCGCCGCGGATCGCGCCAGGACAATACAGGCGGCGATTGCGCCGGATGCGACGCCGCGCGATTTGGTCAGCCCCGGACACATGTTTCCTTTGCGAGCCCAGGAAGGCGGAGTGATGGTTCGGGCGGGCCAGACTGAAGGGAGCGTGGATCTCGCCCGTCTGGCCGGCCTGCGGCCGGCGGCGGCGATTTGTGAAGTAATGAAGGATAATGGCGAAATGGCCAGAATGCCGGATCTGATCGCCTTTGCCGAGCGCCACGGCCTGAAAATAGCCACTATCAAAGATTTGATCCGTTACCGGGTTCAATCCGGTCTTTTGAGCGTGCGCCGGGCCGCCAGGGCGAAAATGCCCACTCCGTACGGCGTGTTTGACATCATAGCCTACGAGAACGATTTGCAGTCTGCCCCCAATGTAGCCATGATCATGGGCGATTTCAGCGACGATTCCCCCGTGCTGGTGCGGGTGCACAGCGAATGTCTTACCGGCGACGCCCTGGGTTCCCTGCGTTGCGACTGCGGCGGACAGTTGCACGCTGCCATGCGCATGGTGGCTGAAGAAGGGCGGGGGGCCGTGCTCTATATGCGCCAGGAAGGGCGCGGAATCGGCCTGACCAATAAAATACGGGCTTATGCCCTGCAGGATCAGGGCCTGGATACGGTGGAAGCCAATCTGCGCCTGGGCTTTAAGGCGGATTTGCGCGATTACGGCATAGGAGCCCAAATGCTGGTGGACCTGGGAGTGCGCAAAATGCGCCTGCTTACAAATAATCCCAAAAAAATCATCGGTCTGGAAGGTTACGGCCTGGAAGTAACCGAGCGCGTGCCTCTGGAACTTGGCCCTTCCATCTTTAACGAGGCTTACCTGCGCGCCAAGCAGGAAAAAATGGGCCATTTTTTACATATAAAAAATAGGTCCGCCTCCGAGGCGTCCCCGGAGCAGCCTGAGGAGCGGCCGGATGTCGCGCTCCCTGGCGCGATCTGAAAAAATAACCGCGGCTTTGTCCCGCGCCGGCCTTTTCCTGCGGCCGGAGTCGTCATAACCCGGAGAATAAAAATGCGGCATATCAAGACCATTGAAGGACAAATGGAGGCCAGGGGGCTGAAAATAGCCCTGGTGGCGGCGCGTTTCAATAGTTTCGTAGTGGAGCGCCTTCTGGAGGGGGCGGTGGATTATTTGCTGCGCCACGGCGCCGAACGGGAGGATTTGACTGTTATCCGGGGGCCCGGAGCTTTCGAGCTTCCCCTGATCTGCCGTAAACTCGCCGGTTCCGGCGCATTCGACGGTCTGGTGGCTCTGGGCGCGGTGATTCGCGGAGCGACCCCGCATTTTGACTATGTCTGCGCCGAAACGGTAAAGGGCCTGGCTCAGGTCAGCCTGGAAAGCGGGCTGCCCGTGGGCTTCGGCGTTTTGACCACTGATACTCTGGAGCATGCCGTGGAGCGCGCGGGCGGAAAATCCGGCAATAAGGGCGCGGAGGCCGCTTCGGCCATGCTGGAAACCCTGCGCGTGCTGCAGCAGCTTTGAAGCATTTTCCCACGGCTGGCTTTGCTCGCGGTTAAGCAAGAAGCATTTCGGGCGTAAACCGCTCTGAACCCGCGAAATTGCGCAGGCGGGCAAAACCCGCCTGCGCGGCCGTTGCGTTATAAACTCTCTAAGGCTGGCGTTGAGCCGCGTCCTTGGAATGAAAACCGTCCCGGCAACCACCGATGGGCTTGAGCAGGAAATCCGTCGGAGTATCCTCATCCGGCTCTTCGTCGGCCAGAATCGAGGGTTCGCTGTTTCCCCTGCCCGCCATAACGTTCGCGATATAGAAGCGCATTTTTTGCAGCCCTTCCCAGATCGCCTCATAGTTCACGGAATACAGGCGCTGGCGTCCGCATTTGCGCAGGCGCAACACGCCGTTGTTGAATAATACCGTGATATGGTGCACAACTGTGGTACGGCCGAGATCAAACTGATCGGCGATTTCCTTTATAGACAGTTCTTCCCCCGGTTCATGCATAAGGATAATTTTTTGACGGGTGGCATTGCCCAAGGCATCGAAAAGCATGGCAACCTGTTCCAAATCTTCCGGAGGGGTTTTGATTACCGCTCTGTTCATGCTGAAATCCTCAAGTTTAAAGTTTTACCCGAAAATATTGGCGAAAGGGTATGAGAAAATAATGTCAGATTTTTACGCAGGCGATTTTTTGCAACGATTAAACTAGATCAATGCGCATAAAAATTTCCCACTAGTTTTTTATATCTTCTCCCCTGAAGCCGGCTTAAAGGGGTATGCTTTCTCAATATCATATTTTTGGAACCTTACAACAAATATTTAGAGAAAAGTCCGTTCCTTTTTGCATTTTATAAGCTAACAAGTTAAATTAAAACAATAAATATATCAAACTTGCTTCCGGAAGTATCTCTTGTTATATATCGGCGCTCCATTTCGCGAACAGGGGATGAAATTTTATGAAAATCGTTCTTTTGCCCGGTGACGGCATAGGGCCTGAGGTTGTGGCCGAGGCGGTAAAGGTGCTCAAGGCGTCTTCCGCTCGTTTCAAATTCACTCTGGAATTTGACGAAGCCCTGATCGGCGGTTGCGCTTATGCGGCCACGGGGGAAGCCCTGCCGGCGAGGACCCTTGATCTGTGCCGCCAGGCCCAGGCTGTGCTTTTGGGCGCGGTGGGCGGCCCGGCCTGGGATCATCTTCCGGCCGAAAAACGCCCGGAGGCCGGTCTGCTGAAAATACGCAAGGAACTTTCCCTCTTTGCCAATATCCGGCCTACCCTGCTTTATCCGGAACTCTCCTTTCTTTCTTGTCTGCGCCCGGATTTGACGGCCGGAGGCGTCGATTTTGCCATAGTGCGCGAATTGACCGGAGATGTTTACTTCGGCCGGCCGGCCGGCCTGGAAGTCCGTTCCGGCCTGCGCCACGCTTTCAACAACATGATTTATAACGAGGAAGAAATACGGCGCATCGCCCAGGTGGGCTTCAGGCTGGCTCGCAGCCGGCGCAAAAAACTCTGCTCCGTGGATAAGGCCAATGTGCTCGAAGTGAGCCGCCTGTGGAGATCTGTGGTCAACGAGACAGCCGCCGGCTATCCGGATGTGGCCCTGAGCCATATGTATGTGGACAACGCGGCCATGCAGCTCGTTCTGGATCCGGTTCAGTTTGATGTGCTGCTCACGGGCAATCTCTTCGGAGACATACTTTCCGACGAGTCCGCCGCCGTGGCGGGCTCCCTTGGCCTGCAGGCCTCCGCTTCTCTGGGGGATTCAAGTTTCGGTCTTTACGAGCCTGTGCACGGTTCGGCTCCGGACATTGCCGGGCAGAACAAAGCCAACCCCGTGGGGTGCGTACTTTCCGCCGCCATGCTCCTGCGCTTCAGCCTGGGACAGGAGCAGGCCGCCTCCGCCATTGAGCAGGCCGTGCGCGATGTTCTGAAAAGCGGCCGGTGTACCGGCGATCTGGCGAGAAAGCAGGCAGGAATGGAAATTGTGAGTTGCAGCGCCTTGGGCGATCTGATTGCCCAGGCTGTATGAAAAGGCGCGACAGGCGCGCTGCCGCCGCGCCTTGTTTCCTACACGCCCACTCCTTCGTAGAGTACCGAGGAGAGATAACGCTCCCCGGCATCAGGCAGGATGACCACAATGGTCTTATTTTCGTATTCCGGACTGGAAGCCAGGCGTGAAGCCGCCGCCGCCGCCGCTCCGGAAGATATTCCAGCCAGGATGCCCTCCTCTCTGGCCAGACGGCGGGCAAACTCCACCGCCTCTTCATTGCTCACGGTTTCAACTTTGTCCACCAGGGAAAGATCCAAAGTCTTGGGAATAAAGCCGGCCCCTATGCCCTGAATTTTGTGCGGTCCGGGCTGCAGGGGCTGGCCGGCCAGATGCTGGGTGATGACGGGGCTGGTCTGTGGTTCAACCGCCACCGAGGTAATGTTCTTACCTCTGCTTTTCTTGATATATCTGGAGACTCCGCTGATGGTCCCGCCCGTGCCCACGCCGGATACCAGAACATCCACCTTGCCCTCCGTATCTTCCCATATTTCCGGGCCGGTGGTTTTTTCGTGGATGGCTGGATTGGCGGGATTATTGAACTGCTGAGGGATAAAATATTTTCCGTTGTTCGCTATTTCTTCAGCCCGCCTGATAGCCCCGGGCATGCCCTCCGGGCCAGGAGTAAGGATCAGGTGGGCTCCCAGCATGGCCAGAACTCTCCGACGCTCCAAGCTCATAGTTTCAGGCATGGTCAGGGTCAGATCATATCCCCGGGCCGCCGCCACAAAAGCCAGGGCTATGCCGGTGTTCCCGCTGGTGGGTTCTATAATTTTCACGCCGGGCTTCAAGATCCCGCTTTTTTCCGCCTCCCAGATCATGGCCGCTCCAATGCGGCATTTTACGGAATAAGAAGGGTTGCGCCCTTCCACCTTTGCCAGCACCGTGGCCTTGGAACCCACCGTCTTGTTCAGCTTGACCAGAGGGGTGCGCCCTATGGACTGGGAATTGTCAGAATAAAATTTCGCCATATCCTACACTCCTTAGTATATTCAACTAAATATTATTAAAACCACTGGAAAAGTAATAAATATTTTCCCGGAAAAACGCAAGTGTTTTTTGTCCGTCCGGCTTGAGGGCAGCTCTTGTCCGGGTCAATGAAAACGTTCTTGTAAAAAATGAAAATATAGGCGAAGTTGAGGCGCTTTACGGATGCCTTGGGGAGGCAAGTTCAGCCCCGGCAGCCGGGAGAAACCTTTTATGCCCAAAGAGAGGATTTTATGTCAGGCAGCGCGGGAACGGTCCGGACGGCTCCGGCTCCGGCCACAGAGGGCCTGGAGGCCATTTTTGAAAACGTTTTCGGAAATATGGAAAAATTTATTGAAGTCTGTCCGGATAACATCTGGACGCAAAAATTCGGCGGTTGGCCCGTATGGCAGCATGTCTATCATATTCTGGCCCTTACCGGCACTTTTGCCGCCGGAGCGCCGCCGGCCCAACTCCCCATGCCCATGGAAACGGTAAGACTGGCCCAGACTCCGGACACTTCCTGGAGCAGGCGGGAGGCCAAAGTTTTTGCCGCGCAAATGCGCCTGTCCGCCGGCTCTTTTTGCGCCGGGCTCGGCGACGCGGATCTGGGCAGGAAAAATGAGTTCCTTTCACAGATGTTCAAAAGCGATATGCCGCATTCCGCCGCTTTCGCCCTGATGATCGGACATCTGTTCTATCACCTTGGAGTCTGTGATTCCGCCCTGCGTGAAAACGGACTCAAGGGGATGATTTAGATGAAGTTTATTTAACATGGTGTAATTAAAGGAAATTTGAATGGATTTCGATTCTTTTTTTATACAGGAAAAAACTCTGGGGCAGATGCTGGATGAAAGCATAGCCAAAAATCCTGACGGCGAAGCCCTGATTTATGCGGATTACGGACTGCGCCGCAGTTGGAAGGACTACGGCGCGCTGGTGGACGATCTGGCCAGAGGCTTCATGGCTCTCGGCATACGCCCTGGGGAAAAGGTCGCTCTTTGGGCCACCAATACGCCCTACTGGGTGGAAACGATGTTTGCCTGCGCCAAAATCGGGGCCATTCTGCTTACGGTCAATACGGGTTACCGTGAAACAGAGCTGGAATATCTGCTCCAACAGTCTGAATGTGAAACGCTTGTGGTCGGCTGCGCTCACCGCGATTTCGATTTTTTCGAAACCGTTGACAATCTTGTGCCGGAATTGCGAGAGCTGGCGGGAAGCGGACGGGCCGAGCTTGACTGCCGCTTCGGCAAGCTCCGCCGGGTTGTTTCCATGGAAGAAAAGCCGCGTCCGGGCGCGTACTCCATAGCCGAAATCATCGCTCTGGGCCAGAGCGTGGACGAGAAGGAATACGCGGCCCGCCAGGCCGCCGTGTCTCCCCATGACGTGGTCAACATGCAGTACACTTCCGGTACTACCGGCTTTCCAAAAGGGGTAATGCTGACCCACGTCAACATACTCAATGACGCTTACTGGTGCACGCGCATCCAGCGTCTGGGCCGGCAGGACAAACTCTGCCTCACCGTGCCTCTGTTTCATTGCTTCGGTTGCGTGCTTGCCGCTCTGGGCTGCGTCTGCAGCGGTTCGGCCCTTGTGCTCATGTCCAATATAAATCCGGGGCAAAGCATGAGCGTGATAGAAAGCGAGCGCTGTACGGCGCTCTACGCCGTGCCGGCCGTCTACCAGGCCATTCTGCAGCACCGCGCCTTCAGCCGTACGGATTTTTCCTCCCTGCGCACAGGCATCATGGGAGGTTCCGTTTGTCCAGTACCTCTTATGCGTCAGGTCATCGAAACAATGCACATGCCCGAAATAACCATCGCTTACGGCATGACCGAGTCTTCCCCGGCCATGTGCATGACCTCCACGGACGATACCTTTGAGCGCCGCGTAGGCACCGCCGGGCGACCCATGCCGGGAGTGGAGGTCAGTATAAGGGATCCGGAGACCGGCCTGGAATGCCCTCTTGGGGAAAACGGAGAAATCTGCTGCCGGGGCTATAATGTTATGAAAGGGTATTACCGCATGCCCGAGGAAACCGCTGCCGTCATTGACGGGGAGGGCTTTTTGCACTCCGGAGATTTGGGCTGGCTGGACGAAGACGGCTACCTGCATGTCAGCGGGCGCATCAAGGATATGATTATCAAGGGGGGGGAGAACGTTTACCCGCGCGAAATTGAGGAATTTATCAGTACCCTGCCGGGAGTGCTTGATGTGCAGGTCGTGGCCGTGCCCAGCCGCCGTTACGGCGAAGAGGTCTGCGCTTTCATCATACCCGAGCGGGGCTCGAATCTGACGCCGGCCGACATCCGGCGGCACTGCCGGGGAAAAATAGCCGGTTTGAAAAAACCGCGCTATATCCACATGCTGGATTCTTACCCCGTCACGACCAGCGGCAAGATCCAGAAGTACAAGCTGCGTGAAATGGCAGTCAAATTGTTTCCGCAGTCCATGCTCTAAGGCCCTGCGGCCACGCGTTTGCGCACAAGGCCGCTACGGCTTCAGTACCATGCGGTACCGATGCTCACTTCAGCACTTCGGCCAGATCCTCCATGAGATCCGTCGCATCCTCCAGGCCGATGGACAGGCGCAGCAGGCGGTCCGTAAGGCCGATTCTCTCCCTGGTCTGAGGGTCGATATCCGCATGGGTCTGGATCAGGGGATAGGTCACCAGGGATTCCGCTCCCCCCAGACTTTCGGCGAAAAGGAAAACTTTTACGGATTTAAGGATGCTTTCCACCTTGGCGCTGGATTCCACTTCAAAGGAAAGCATGGCTCCGTAGCCCAGAGACAGCCGGCCCAGCCTCTGGTGGCCGGGATCAGACGGCAGGCCGGGATAGCAGAGCTTTTTGATCCCCGCGTGTCCGCTCAAAAAGTTCGCCACGGCCAGAGCGTTCTCCTCGTGTTTTTTCAGGCGCAGGGGCAAAGTTTTCAGGCTGCGCAGGAGAAGCCAGGAATCGAAGGCTCCCAGGACGGCGCCGGCGGCATTCTGTATAAAGGCTATTTTTTCGGCCAGATCGCCGGTGCGGGCCACGGCCAGGCCGGCAAGCATATCGTGGTGTCCGCCCAGATATTTGGTGGCGCTGTAAAGCGTTATATCCGCGCCGTGTTCCATGGGGCGGCACCAAACCGGAGTCAGGAAGGTATTGTCCACGATGAACAAGACTTCATGCGCCCTGGCCAGTTCTCCCAAGGCGTCGAGATCCGCCACCTTCAGCAGGGGATTGGTGAGCACTTCCACAAACAGTCCCTTTACTTTCGGGGTTTGCAGAGCTTTGGCCACAGCTTCCGTATCGGAGCCGTCCACATAAATAAAATCCAGTTGCTGCGGCCTCCCGAATTTTTCAAAGAGCCGGAAGCTGCCCCCGTACAAATCCTCGGTCACCACCAGCTTGTCGCCTGGAGAAAACAGGCGCAGCACCGCATCCAGAGCCGCCATCCCGGAGCTGAAGGCTGAGGCGCCGGCCCCTCCTTCCAGCTTGCTCAAGGTTTGCTCCAGAGCCTGCCGGGTGGGGTTGGAGGTGCGGGAGTAGTCAAAGCCGGTGCTTTGCCCCAAAGCCGGATGCTGGAAGGCCGAAGACAGATGAATGGGCATGGAGATCGCCCCGGTTTTCGGATCTCTCCGTGAGCCGGCCTGAGCCAGTAAGGTGTGCAGGTGCATGAGGAAGCCGTCCGTATGAAAGTGGTTATGCTTGACGCCGCCGGTATTCCTGTCTAACAAATGGTCCGGGTTTGAGGTTCGACCTCTCTGTGCAATGGGAATAAACAAATTTTTCAGGGCGGGCAAGCCCTTTTGGTGCGGGCATGGCTGAAGGCGGCAACAGGCGCGGGAGTAAAAAGACTGTTCTGGTCGGACTTTCCGGGGGCGTGGATTCGTCGGTGGCCGCCTTGCTGCTTTTGGAACAAGGCTACACCGTCATCGGGGCGACCATGTCCGTATATGACGGTCCGGCCGGCTGTTCCGGAGGGAATGCCTGTTATGACCGCGGGGAAGCCGAGGATATCGCGGCCGCCGCCTCTCTGGCCGAATCGCTGGGTATACGGCACCTGGTTTTTGACTGTGCCGAAGCATACAAAGATATTGTTCTTGATTACTTCCGGAAAAGCTATCTGGCGGGGAAAACTCCCAATCCCTGCGTGCGCTGCAATCATATGCTGAAATTCGGCCTCTTGCCGGATCTGGCCAGACGGAGCGGTCTGGCTTTTGATTACTTTGCCACCGGGCATTACGCCCGAGTGGAATTTTCGCGGGACAAGAGCTGTTTTCTTCTGCGGCGCGGCCTGGACAGGCGCAAGGATCAATCGTATTTTTTGTACAGGCTCAATCAGGAGCAACTGCGGGCGGCGCTGTTTCCTCTGGGAGATATGACCAAAGGCGAGGTGCGCGCCCTGGCCGCGCAATATGGTCTTCCCATGCACGACAAGCCGGACAGTCAGGATTTTTATTCCGGCGGACATACGGAGCTTTTGGGAATGGCCGAACGGCCCGGGAATATAGTGGATGCAGCCGGCACGGTGCTGGGGCGTCACGCCGGGTATTGGCGCTTTACTCCGGGACAGAGACGCGGTCTCGGTCTGGCCGCTGCCGCGCCTCTGTATGTGCTGCGGGTGAATCCGGAACGCAACGAGGTGGTGGTGGGAGAACGGGCGCAGAGCCTGAGCCTGGGCTGCCGCGTCGGCGAAATCCATCTGCACCTGCCCCTGTCCTCTGTGGGAGCGGACTTGTGGGCGCGTCTGCGCTCCTCCCAGCCTCCTCTGCCGGTGACGGTGCGGCCGGAAGCCTCAGGGCGGCAGTGGGAAGTGGATTTTTCTCAAGCCCAGTCAGGAGTTGCTCCGGGTCAATCCCTGGTTCTGTATCAGGAGGATCTGGTGGTGGGTGGAGGTATTATTCAGTAACAGCGCAATACGGGGCGTCAATGCCCCAGGAGGCGAGATTGTCCTGAATGAAACGCAGTACCGTTGCGTGTTCTTCTTTTCCGTTGCCGGCAACGCTCAAAGGCGGGCCGAATTTGAAACGCACCCTGAGCTGAGGTCGTATCGGACCGAAATCCTTGACGATCTTTCCCACTCCCCAGGCATCGCTGCGCAAGGCCAAGGGCAGCACGGGTACTCCGGCCTTTCTGGCTATTTTTACGCCTACACTGTTGAAATGTCGGGGATCGAACGAAGGGCCGCGGCTCCCCTGAGGGAAGACGATGATGGAGATTCCGGCGCCCAGGCGTTCCGCTCCTCCTTTCAGCATGGAGTTCAAATCGGCGCGCGGGTCGGCGCGTCCTACCGTGATGGGGTCACGGGCACGCAGGACATTTCCGAACCAGGGGTATTTGAGCAGATCTTCCTTGATCACGAAGGTCACATCCTTGTGCGGCTGTATGACGCAGGGGAGGATAAAGGTTTCCAGCGTGCTCATGTGGTTGCTCACGACGACGCAGGGACCGTTCAGATGCGCGAGGTGTTCCAGCCCGCGTATTTCGAGGACTACTCCGCAGTACTCCAGAGCCCGCAGGGTTTCCAGACTGCTTCCGATCCAGTCTTCCGCCGTATATTCTCCTCGGGCAGCTTTTGCTCCGGCTGCGCGGACGACAAGGAACACGCGGACGTAGAAGCTGAGGGAGGGGAAGAGAGCCGAAAGAGGTCTGCGGAGAGCCGGCGGGCTCATATAGTCGGGGGGCAGGTGGGGCAGAGGAAAACCGTCGTCAGGGGTTATATTGCTCATCACTGATCCTTGTTGAAGAGCGGCTGCACATTTTTTTTCCACCAGGCGCTCAATCCGGCTTCTTCCCCGAGATTTTTCGGATTATAAAAGCGGCGTCCTTCCACTTCCGGAGGAAGATAATCCTGTTTGACCCAACCGTCTGGATAATTGTGCGGATAGAGATAACCCCGGCCGAAGCCCCATTCTTTTTGCAGGCGGGTGGAAGAGTTGCGCAAATGCAGGGGAACAGGCCGCGGGCCGTTGGTTTTGACCTCTTTGGCCGCTTTTACGTAAGCGGCGTAACTGCTGTTGTTTTTTTTGGCCAGGGACAGGTACACGCAGGTTTCCGCCAGAGGGAGAAAACCTTCCGGCATACCCACAAATTCCACCGCCTGCTGGCAGGATACAGCCAGGGTCAGGGCCTGGGGGTCGGCCAGGCCGACGTCTTCGGCCGCGGAAAGAATCAGGCGGCGGCAGATAAAGCGGGGGTCCTCCCCTCCTTCCAGCAGGCAGGCCAGATAATACAGAGCCGCGTCCGGATCGCTGCCGCGTATGGATTTGATCAGGGCGGAAATAATTTCATAGTGGCTGTCCCCGTCCTTATCATGGCGCGCGACCAGCTCCGGCAGAAGAGTGCGCAGTTGTTCCGGCTCTCGCTTGTCTGCGGGCGCCGCCGCGGCGTACTCCAGCAGGTTGAGGAGGGTGCGGGCGTCTCCTCCGGATACTCCGGCCAGCATCCGGAGGCTCTCCCGCTCCAGAGTAAATCCCTGCGTCTTCAATCCGCGTCCGGCCAGCTCCAGAAGTTCTTCGTGCGCCAGCGGGCGCAGGCGAAGCACATGTAAACGGGATAAAAGCTGGCGGGTGACGCTGAAAGAAGGGTTTTCGGTGGTGGTCGCTATGAGGGTGAGTTCGCCGTTTTCCAGCAGAGGCAGGAAAAAATCCTGCTGCGCCTTGGAAAAACGGTGCAATTCATCCAGTACCAGAATGTCGATGCCGTTCAGCGCGCGGCGCAATTGCTGCAAACCGGCTTCAGGAGCGCTCAGGCGCATGGCCTTGCGCCCGTGGGCCTTGGCCAGAATCAGCCCCAGGGTGGATTTTCCGCATCCCGGCGGCCCGAAAAGGAGCAGACTGGGCAGACGCTCGGCGCGCAGCAGATTCTGCAGTTTGGCGCGCAGATGTTCCTGCCCCACAAAATCTTCCAGCGTTTCCGGGCGCAGGCGTTCCGGGAGAGGGGGGAGGGGGCTCATACCGGCCTCTGTCCGGCTCGGGAGCATTCTCCCGTCCACCAGGCCAGGCCCAGGCAGAGCACGGCGGCGGTTTCCCAGCGTAGAATACGCCGCCCCAGGCTTACCGGCCTGAAACCCCGTTCGACGAAAAATTCCGCTTCCGCCGGGCTCAATCCTCCTTCCGGGCCCATGACAAAAAGAATGTCCTCTTGTTCGCCGGCGCCGGTCAGGTCTTCCGGGAGCAGCATACAGGCGGGATCGGCTTCTTCCCACAGGAGAAAACGATTTTTGAAGGAAGAGGAGGCGGAGAAGAGATCCTCCGCTCCACCGGGCAGAGTTCTCAGCTCCGGCAGCCAGGGATTCAGGCTTTGCTTGGCTCCGGCAATAAGTTGTTCCCGCCAGCGCGCAACGGGTTTATCCGGCACTTTGGCCTGACTGCGTTCAGCCTGCCAGAACCAGATTCCGCCGGCTTCCAGTTCCACGGCCTTTTCCAGCATGAAGCTTCTCCGCGCTACCCTGGTATAGGCGGCGGCCAGAAAGTTGCGCCTTTGTCTTCTTGGATGTTCGACAATATTGACCGGCTCAAGCTTTATGCCTTTTTCGGCGACCGCTGTAAGCGCGAATTCTCCGGTTTTGCCCTGACCGTCCAGCAAACGTATGGAATCGCCGTTTTTCAGGCGCAGGACTCTGGCTATATGTCTGGCTTCAGGGCCGTCGAGGATAAAGGGAATGCGCCAGCGTCCGGGCTCAAGAAAAAAGGTGCGCATGATTTCAGACTAATTTTTTTCTGGCCGTACCCTGCCTGTAGAAGGGCAGCTCCGTACGGGAGGCCTCAAGGATGGCGCGATCCGCCTGAACAAGGTATTTGTCCCGGCCGGATTGTTCTTTATCGATATAGGCCAGGGCAACGGCATAACCCAGAGAGGGAGCGAAAGACGCGCTGCTGACTTCTCCGACCTGAGGCCGTTCCCCTTCCGGGAGGAGCACCTTGTTTCCGTGTCTGGCGCTGCGGCGGCCTGGGATAGCCAGGGGAACGAGCACCTGGCGGATTTTTACGGCTCCGGCTTTCCCCACATAGTCGGACGCGGAGTTGAGCATTCCGGCGTAACCGGCTTCCGCCGGGCTGTGTTCCGGGGTAAGATCCTGTCCGTTCAGGGGGAACCCGGCTTCCAGACGCAGGGTATCTCGCGCTCCAAGACCGGCCGGTTTGACTTGCGGATGGAGCGACAGATCTTCCCATAATTCCTGAACCTTGTCCGCGGGCAGGTACAGTTCGTAGCCAAGTTCGCCGGTGTAGCCCGTGCGGCTGACCAGAATTTTTGTCCCTTTCCTGTTGATTTCCCTGAAACCGAAATAAGGCAGGGTCCGCCAGTCCGAAAACAGTTCGGGCGGGAAAACGGTCGAAAGAACTTCCAGCGCGGCCGGTCCCTGCAGGTCGATCTTGCCGGTTCCGGCGGAAATATCCTCAAGCCCGAGCCCGCGATCCAGGCGTTGGCCGAAGATTTCCAGATCCGTCCGTATACAGGCCGCATTGACCACCAACATGTATTTCTCTTCTTCCAGGCGGTAGGTGATAAGATCGTCCAGAATGCCGCCATGTTCGTTGAGCAGAAAACCGTAGCGGCAATGCCCGGGTTTGAGGGTTTCCAGGTTGGCCGTCAGAGCCAGACCCAGGCTTCGGGTGGCGTTTTTGCCGCTCACCAGGAATTCTCCCATGTGACAGATATCGAAAATTGAAGCCTGGCGGCGCGTGTGTTCATGCTCCTGAAGTATGCCGCTATATTGGATAGGCATGTCCCATCCGGCAAAAGGGGTCATTTTGGCTCCGTGGGCCTTATGCCAGGAGTTAAGCGGGGTGGCTGCTGCGCTCATGTTTTTGCCTGCTGTGTTACGGTGTTGTAGTGTTTAACAATTTCCGCGCGCATGCGCCTTATGGCCTTGAATTCGTCAACCAGGGAGACGAGCTTGCCGTAGTTGCGGCGTATGCTCTGCTGCCGAGCCGACAAATCGCTCCCTTTTCTGTCGATATAGTTGCGCCGCAGATATCTGTCGTTAAGAATGCTGTCGCTTATATTGATTATTGAATCCACGAGCGGCGCAAAGTAGTTGACAACATCAAATTTAAGCGATTGCAGTATATCTATGACCTCTTCCAGCATATCGCCGTAGCCGATGCGTTTTCCCCGGAAATAGCGCCCTTTTAGATCTTCCAGCAACTTGATTTTACGCGCCTGCTGAATATAACTGTATTTTGAGAAAACTTCCTGATACAGGCCATCCAGCGAATTGAAAGTAAGGTAATTTTCGGCTGAAAACAAGTAGGTGTCGAGCACTTTGCTCACATTCAGAAAAAATTCGTCGCTGTAGGCTATGAGGCGATGTTGATGCTTGGACAGCCAGGCATAAAGGAATTTCAGCTTTTTTTCGTCCGTGTCGGTATTTTCAATGAGCTCGGTGCGTTTGTATACTATACTGCCGCTATATTCGCCCCGTACAATATCGTTCAGGCGCAGGAACATATTGGTGCTGTCCTTGATCAGGTTGACTCCGGGCATGGATTCTCCGCTTATGGGATGGATTATTTCCTGCGTGTCAACGGATAAGGCCCGGTCTTCGCGCACATTGTTCGCGCTGTAAGCATGTTGCTTGTATTTTATGCGGATCAGCACCACCCGTTTTTCAGCATCCACAAAGAAATTTTCCCTCTGCAAAACGTCAATATATTCGGTCTGATCTTTATCCAGGGCAATCAGAGATATTTTTTCCACTTTGGGGTAGGGGCGTCCGGGCGAATCGGTCCATACCGTGGTGATGGTGCGGTCGGATTGCCCCAGAGTGCGGATAAGAAATTTTTCGCCCATCTTGTGCAGCCTCCTGGAAAACAGCGCCGCTGAAGTGCGGCGCTCCGAAGCAATGGGGAAGCCGTAAAGCTCCATCAGATACTGGTATACGAACAGGCGGTTGTTTTCGTACATTTCGTTGTTTCCGACGGAAAATTTTCCGATGCGCAGTCCGTAGCGCTTTATTTCCGTATCCAGATCCGAAGGGAAGGAAGCGTAAATGCCGCAGAGGCAGAAATTGTTTTTTTCAGGCACATCGCCGTTCATGGCCAGTACCTGAGCCCGGTCCATCTGCATAAGAAAGGGCATGAGGGCGGAGTAGTTGTCCAGACTGGTCAGATCAAGTTTGCTGAAAATGTCCAGCAAAGCCGGGTGTTCAGTTTTGTGGATGCGGTTTTGAAAGGTCTGCATATTTTCGGTCATGGCGGCGATTGCTTCTTCTTCCGACATCTCGCTGGTGATCGGTTGCAGAAAGTCAAACTGAAACACTTCGGAAAAATAATTTATGGGTCTTCCGAAAGCCACCAGGCTGAAACCGGGCAAATTTTTATGCTCAAACATGTCCGCGTCAAAAGAGGGCAGGAGCTCACGGCTTTCTACCAGGGGATAATCACTGTTCTCGAAGTATGGTTTGAGCAGACAGTGGCGGATATGGACAAGATCGAGAAAATGTTTGAATTCGCTGAGTTCACGGACAAGCAGGCGATCCTTGAGGTTAACCTTGTCACGCCAGGAGATTTTTCCCTTTGTGAATGCTTCTTGCCAGGAGTCCATCAGTTGCCCTTGAAAATTATTTCGGAATGAATTTACATAACACTGCCTTGAGGAATTTTCCACAGAAAAATTCATTTTAACTAAATTTTCAAGTACTTCAGGAGATGACAGTCATAATGGAATCAGTTAGTCTGGCTGCTGATGTTGTTTTAAATACGCGCATGCCTGACATGTCATGCAACCAGGGCAAATATAATGGATAATTCGCCGTATGAGCGTCTTCTTGGTCTTTTGTGCAGCGTGCTGGAAGGGTATACCGCAGTGCTGTTTCTTCCTTCCACTCCGGGCGACAGAACTTCAGTTCACAGATTGAAGGCCGTGTTCAGCCTCGGCGACAAGGTCAAGCCCGCCGCCGAGATTTCGCCGGGGCAGGGGCTGGTGGGCTGGGTTATACGTAATCAGGATACTCTCCTGGTGCCGGATTTCGATCAGCGCCGCAACAGCCTGGCTTATTACGAAGATAATGAAGAGCGGCAGATAAAGGCCTTCATGGGGTGCGCCCTGCCGGGAGGTCTTGGAGCGCTGTGCGTGGACAGCAAGCGCCAGTACTCCTTTTCGGATAAGGATCAGAAAATTCTCCAGCTCTTTGCCGGTATGCTGGCGGACTTTCACGATATCCTCAGCCGGGAGGCGGCCCAGAGCGCTGTTTTGCGTTATTACGCGGCTATGCGCCTGCTTTATGTGTATAGGCGGGAGTATTCCAATTGGCCGGATTTCATGAACAGTTTTCTGGATACGCTTTCCAAGGCCAGCGGCTGCGAGTATTGCGCCTTGTGCACTTTGCATCCGGATGAAAGCCAGTACAATATTGAAGGCGAAAATTACCCTCTGCTTTTGCGCGGGGGCCAGTCCAAAAGTTACAGCCTGAGCTGCGGCATGGTCGGCTGGGTTTTCCGCTACGGAAAGCCTCTGGCCAACGGCGGTCCGGAAGGCAAATCCGAGGCCCTTTTACTTGGGTATCCATCGGATGTCCCGGATTTTCAGCGTATGATGGCCCTTCCCCTGGTCTACCAGAACAAGGTCAGAGGAGTGCTTTGTCTGGCCGACAGGCTTCCTCTGGAGCTTGACATGGAGGTCAGGGAGTTTGCCCGGATGGCGGCGGAACATTTGGCGCAATTCCTGGAAAACTTTTTCATCAGGCGCCGCTTCCATAATTTGCAGCAGCAATCTGCGCGGACAGGAGAAGCGGCCGGCGAAGCTTTACCCGAAATGGATTCCGACCATGCTTAAAAAGTTTTTTCGTCTTTTCAGTCAGGATCTGGCCATGGATCTCGGCACGGCCAATACCCTGCTTTATACCCGCAAGGCGGGCATAGTGCTCAACGAACCCTCGGTCGTGGCGGTGGATGCGGAAAAAGGCACGGTGCTGGCGATAGGGCGTGAGGCCAAGGAATTTCTCGGGCGTACTCCCAGAAGGATCAAGGCCGTGCGCCCCATGCGGGACGGAGTGATCGCCGATTTTGATATAACCAGCAGGCTCATTGCCTATTTTATCCGGAAAGTCCTTACCGGATTACGCCTTTTCCGCCCGGATATTGTTATTTGCGTCCCTTCGGGCATTACCCAGGTGGAAAAAAGGGCGGTGGTGGAATCCGCGCGGGAAGCCGGAGCAGGTGAGGTAAATCTGATTGAGGAGCCCATGGCCGCCGCTCTGGGGGCCGGGCTGCCTGTACACGAGCCCCGGGGAAGCATGGTGATCGACATTGGCGGAGGCACCACCGAGGTAGCGGTGATCAGCCTTTCGGCTCTGGCTTGCGCCGAATCCCTGCGCGTTGCCGGCGATGCCATGAATATGGCCGTGCAGCGTTATTTTCAGGATGAATTCCGTTTGAAGATAGGCGAAAATATGGCGGAGCGCATCAAGATGGTTATAGGCAGCGCCTGCCCTCTGAAGGAGCCGCTGGAAGCGGAAGTGGGAGGCAAGGATGCCGTTTCCGGCGCGCCGCGGGTAATACGCATTTCGGACGGACACATCCGGGAAGCGCTGGCCGGGCCGGTGCGGGCCATTGTGCATGCGGTGCGTTTGACTCTGGAAAAAACGCCTCCCGAATTATCCGCGGATATTGCCCGCAACGGCATACTGATGGCCGGCGGCGGCTCTCTTTTAAAGGGATTGAGCGATGTTCTGCATGAGGATACCAAACTGAAGATCGCGCTGGATGAAGACCCCCTGACTACAATTGTGCGCGGAGTCGGACGCACTCTGGACGACAGGGACTTTTACCGCCGGGTTTATATTTCCTGAGAGCCTCGCCGTAAAAAACCATTCGCTCCGCCGTCGCGCGGCGCGCCGGATCAGTGTCCGGCTTTTGCCTGGAGCACAAAAAGAATGCGCTCCAGGCAATAATGGCAGGCATGCGGAATTCAGGGCCGGAACAGGTTGCGGATTCCAGCGGCCCAATGCAATTCCGGAGCCAGACTTTGGGGCGCTGCCAGCAGCATCTCTTTCAGTTCGTTTTCGTCCGTGAGCATAGTCCCGGCTGTGGGCGGCCGCGGATTAAGGCTGAGTCCGGCAGGGCGGGAAAGGAACAGGAAGAGATGTTTCCAGCGGGTTTCCGGACAGGCTCTTTTTTCTCCAGCCGGAAAGAGGGCCGGGCCGTCCATTCCGAATTCTTCACGCAAAACGCGCAGCGCCGCTTCTTCTCTAGCTTCTCCGACTCTAGGCAGAACTATGGCCGAGACATTCCAGAGCGAGGCACGGCTTTTTCCTGAACGGGGGTATCTACGGATTAAAATTTTTTTGTCCGGATCGCGTAGCAGCACCAGTACGGCGCGGTGGGGCAATTTTTGTTGCAAGACGGCTTTGCCGGGCATCAGCAACAGCGTGGAGCCGTTGTGATCCAGCACTTCCAGGGTGTCGGCGTCCGGAGGTTGAAAAATTTTTTCAAAACGCGCAGGGTATTTTTTTTCAGGCATAAGTGCTAATGACTTTCATGGTTAAAAATTACACTCCGCCGCAGGCCAGAGATTACGCCGTAAGGATGTTGGGTACGGAATATCTTGATGCCGTGCTGGATTTGGAGTATTTAATATTTTCCACATCTTGGAGTAAAGAGCAATACGCAGCCCTGATCCGCGGAGGGCGTTGCGTAATTTTCGGCGTACTCGGGGGAGAAGTTCTTCTGGCTTATGCCGCGGCCATAATTTCCAGAGCCGCCAAGGAACTGGAAGTTTGCAATATTGCCGTATCTTTGCCCCTGCGCCGTCAAGGATTGGGCCGGAGCTTAATGCGGGCCATGTTTGCGGCGGCGGAGAAACTGGGTCTGGAAAGGGCCGTGCTGGAAGTTCGTTCCGGCAATCGGGCCGCCCGCGGGTTGTACAAAAAATTCGGCTTCACTCCTTGCGGGTTGCGCCGCCGCTATTATGTCTGTCCGGTTGAAGACGCCGTGCTGTACGAGTTCCGTTTCACGGAGGCGTCGACTGGGGAGACAGGTTATGGAGCATGTTGACCATATCGCCGGGATCGGGATGTAAACAGCAAGGGGATACTATGCGAAAACTGCTGGCTGCCAACTGGAAGATGTATAAAACCATTGCGGAAACAGTCTCCACGCTTATGGATTTAAAAAAGTTTCTTCCTGTTTTGCCGGAAGACAGGGAAGTGGCGATTTTCGCTCCTTTCACCGTATTGCCCGCCGCGGCCTCGGTCATGCAGGGCAGAGACAGGTTCACGCTGGGAGGGCAAGATGTTTATCCGGCCAGGGAAGGTGCCTTTACCGGTGAAGTTTCGCCGCTCATGCTTTTGGACAGCGGTTGCGGCCTGGTCTTGACCGGACATTCCGAACGCCGGCATATTCTGGGAGAGTCGGCCGCGTTTGTGGGGCGGAAAACGGCTTTTGCCCTGGAATCCGGGCTGGATGTGGTGCTTTGCATAGGCGAAACCTTGGACGAAAGGGAAAAAGGGAAGCTGGAAAGCGTACTCGGGACTCAACTGGAAGAAGGCACAAAAGACGTGGCCGCTGATGTGACCGCTTCCCGCCTTTCCATAGCCTACGAACCGGTCTGGGCTATTGGCACGGGTAAAGTGGCTGGCGAGGCCGATATTTTGCAGACACACGCTCTGGTCAGGAAGATTTTACGGGATATTTTCGGCGCGAAGGCCGCGGAGATGCGCATATTATACGGTGGAAGCGTAAAGGCTGACAACGCCGGGGAGATCCTGAAACTTGACAATGTGGACGGAGTCCTGGTAGGCGGAGCTTCATTACAGGCTGAAACGTTCAGCCGCATTGTTCTGGCTTAATCTTGGAGTAAATCCTGTGGATAAACTTGTGTTGATCCTGCACATAGTCGCTTGCGTTCTGCTCATCCTCTTTGTCCTGCTGCAATCCGGCAAGGAAGGAATGGGGGTTATTTTCGGCGGCGGGAGTTCTTCGCTTTTCGGCAGCACCGGAGCCGGAGGCATTCTGGTTAAATTGACCACTTTTGTCGCGGTTGTTTTTTTGTGCACTTCTCTGGGGTATAATATCATTACCTCCACCGGCGGCGGCAATGCTTCAAGGATAACTCCGTTGCTCCAGGAAGGGAGCGTGAGCGGCCCGGCGGATGCGACGGAAGATTCCCCCGACGACCCGGCTCAACCCTGAGATTTCTTTTGACAATGCCTTTTCAGAGCCGGGGGGTTACCGGCTGAAATAAAAATGGCTCATCTCTCCTTTGATGCTTACCTGATATCTGCTGTTTTCGTATGCGGCGGAAGAATTGCTCTGGTAGGCAGAGATGCCGTTGCGCGCGCCAATCAATTTTTCTATATTGCTCATGTCGCGCAGGAGTTCGGATTGAGAGGCTATTTCCCTGAAAGCAACGGAAAGTTCCGGTCTCTCGGCCAGAATATTTTCGACCTTTTCTTTATCAGGATGTTCGCCGGTTATTTTCAGAAGTTGATCCTTGTCCAGGCGCAGGGTAATTTTTTGGGAGAGATCCAGTCCTTCTTTGGTCAGAATATCAGACATGGACTCCACAAAGGCGTCCTGCAGGCGCGAAATATTGTCCTTTACGCTTTGCAGCACATTGCCTTCCCGGCGATTCATCACGGACAGCATGCCTTGCAGATGGGGGAGCAAAGTGGAAAGAGAGGCGCTGTCGGCGAGTTTCGCCAGAGTCAGACTGGGGTCGCCCCCCTGTTCCGGCGTTTTTTCCGCCATCTCTCCTTCCGGCTGATTTAAGCGTTGCGGTTCATATATATGACCTATATTGCCTGTGTTCACCATGCACTCCTTTGAACCTGCATTTTTTTCCTCCCGCCTGTACTTACAGGTTGAAGCAAGTTCAGTGCCAGTATTCCGGAGACGAGCCGGGAATATTTTCAGGCCCGGCTGCGGGGGGATTGAACAATTTTTATTTTTGCGGATTTACAACATGTTTAAATTTATAAAGTATTTTCTCGCCTCCCTGTCTTTTTTATCTTTGTTCCCGTTTTTGGAGGCTATGCCGCTTTGCGCCACGGAGTCTTCCGAAACTGAGTTCAGCATGTTCAAACCTGACGCTGTCATGACCAGGCAGGTGGAAACAGCCATAGATCTGGTTTTATCCTGCAGAGACAGGAACAGTGCGATCCCGCGCCCCGCGGAACTGGCTTCGCTGCTGGAGTATATGATTTCCGCCGATGGCGCGAAAGATGCGCAATACCCCGGAGATCGTTCAGGGGGAAAGGGGATATTCTGGAAGAGACATTTGAATATGCCGTTTGCGTCCGTTTTGCGCTATTATTTTAATCCCGGCATTTCCAGTGAACTTCTGTATCCTTCTTCCATTCGGCTGGGATATTGGCTGCCGGGGAGCGATATGCTCAACCTCAGCGTGCCTTTATGGGAACAGGTGGATGAAATTGCCGACAGCGCGGTGATTTTGCGGGGAGAGGAATTTGAGGAAATAACTCCGGACAATTTCAGCGGTTCGTATTACAGGTATAATCAGGATCGCCTGATTATGCTGCTGCGCTATAAGAACCTGCCCATGCTGCTTTCGGTCGTCTGGCAGAAAGGAGCTTCCGAAGTCGGCAAAAAAGGCTGGTTCCTGGGTGATTACAGCAACTGGGACTTCGTCTTCACCCGCGACGCCGGAGGAACCGCCACAGGCCTGGGTATGTTCTCCACCTATATGTACAGTTCATATTGCATTTCGTTGTTTTTTCCCCAGGGAGATCTGCGTACCGGATATTCCATATTCAAATGGCTGAAAGCGGGCTGGGGAGGTTTTAATGTGGTTCAGGCGCGGCATATTCTTTCAGGAGCGGAGCGTAATTTCGCGGGCATGAAAGCGGTGACCGATGGCGGATTGAGCGCCGAAGATCTTGAAGAAATAGAAAGTCTGGTGAGAAGGTCAGATCGCGGCAGCTTGCTGGAAATGTCGGAGAACTACGCACGGGCGTTGGCCGTCCTGTCAAAGTCCGACGATGTCCTGAAGCGGAGCGAATTTCAAAATATGCTGAACAACGGAGACTATACGCGGCGACTCAACGATTATGAATTGCGTTCTCTGGTCAAGATTAACGCCTTGAAACGCAAACTCGGCAAACCTGTGCTGGGAAATTAGCGTGCCGGAGAGGGCCATGCATCTGCCGGATTTTATGGATCAACGCGAAATTTTACCTGATCCGTCGGCATATGAGGCTTTGCCGCCGCAATGGCGCGCTTGTCTGAAAAGCCAGATTGCCATGCTGCACAAGCTTTGGCTTCCTCTCAATCCGGAGCGCCTTTGTCTGCGCGATTTGCCCGGAGCGGGATCGCTTTTCTGCGAATATACGCCCAGAAGCTGGATCATTTTTGTTCTTGCCGCTGACTACGCTTCGCCGGTTGGCTTGATTGCGGCCGTTCTGCCCGCGCTTATGGCCGGAGCGGAGTTGATTCTGATCTGCCGGCTGAAGGATGAATCCTGTCCGGTTCATTTTCCTTCCTCCCTTTCTCTGGCTCTGGAATTTTTGGGGCAGGAATGCTTTTACAGCCTGGATGCGGGAGAGCTTTCCGCTCTGTTGGAAAATATGCTCGCTCAAAGCGGCCCTGAATCCGGCGGCATGGTTGTCCTGGGGGATGACGGCGCCGGAGAAGCCCTGTTTTTGCGGGCGCAACGCCTGGGACTAGCATCCCGCCTCCTGCCGGGGAGAATGAGAATCGCCCTGGCCGGAGATTCCGGGCGGCATTCCGGCGCGGAAGACCATCTGCTGCGCTGGTTGTATCCGCAGGCGGAATTTCTTCCCCTTGCTCTCGATCCCGGAGGGGCTTATGCCGCCGTCTTCGGCCGGTCGGCGTCTCCCTGCCCCGCTCCTTCCTCCTCCCGCCAGAAGAAAGTTTTTCCCAAGGCGGCTCTGGCCCTGGGGCCGGGCCGGGAATTTTTCTGGTTATGGCCCAATCTCGCCCCCAGGGATTTTTACCGGCAAGTTTTTACCTTGCTCTGAGCGTTCCATGCCGGCTCCCGTCCTTGCAGATTTTCCGAAAACTCTCGTCCGTCTGAGGAATATAGGCATCATCGCTCATATTGACGCCGGCAAAACCACTCTGACGGAACGTATTTTGTTCTATACCAGGAAGATACATCGCATGGGCGAGGTGCACGAAGGCGCGGCCACCATGGACTTTATGCCGGAGGAGCAGGAAAGGGGCATTACCATTGCCTCGGCCTGCTGCTCCTGTGTATGGCGCGGGCACAACATAAATATTATCGACACCCCCGGGCATGTGGACTTCAGCATTGAAGTCGAGCGCTGCCTGCGGGTGCTGGATGGGGCCATAGGCGTATTTTGCGCTGTCGGGGGAGTGGAGCCGCAGTCCGAAACCGTGTGGCGGCAGGCGGAGAGCTTTGGCACTCCCAGACTGGCTTTTATCAATAAGATGGATCGTCCTGGCGCGTCTTTCAGCCGGACAGTGGATGAACTGCGGGATAGGCTCGGCGCGCGTCCTGTGCCTGTCACGCTGCCTTTGGGCGAAGAAGAATATTTCACGGCCCTGCTGGATCTGCTTGTTTTGGAGCGGATTGATTTTGACCCCGAAAGTCAGGGCAGGGAATACAGACGAACCCCTCTGAATCAGGAAGAAACGGCTCTGGCCGCGCCCTGGCGGGAAAAGCTCCTGGAAGCGGCGGCTGACGAAAGTGATTTGGTTATGGAACAGTATCTGGCCGGGGAAACGCCAGCCGCGGATCTGCTCAGAGCCGCCCTGCGCAAGGGCGTGCTGGCCAAGCGTATAGTTCCTGTATATGCCGGCGCCGCTTTGCGCAATATCGGGGTACAGCCTCTTCTGGACGGAGTGGTGGATTTTCTGCCTTCTCCGGCGGAAAGCCTCCCCGCATCGGCTGAAATTCCTGTACAGGGACAGCCCGCGAACAAGATAAATCTTGCCGCTGATCCCGAAGCTCCTCTGGCCGCGCTGGTTTTTAAAGTTTTTCTGGAAGGAGGGCGTAAGCTTTCTTTGTTGCGCCTGTACGCCGGGAGCATCCGTGAAGGGACGCTGTGCTGCAACGCCCTCCGGGGGGAAGCGGAGCGCGTTACCAGGATTTTTCGTCTGGAGGCGGATGCCAGGATTCCCCTGAACGAAGCCGGGCCGGGTGATATAGTGGCCGTGCAGGGATTGCGTTCCGTTTTTACGGGAGATACCATAACTTCCAGAGACAGGCCTCTGTTGCTGGAAAATATTACAGCCTATACTCCGGTCATTTCCGTGGCTTTTGAGCCCGGGAACCGGGCGGAAGGAGAAAAGCTGGATGAGGCTCTGGCCCGTTACGTTCTGGAAGATCCTACGCTTAAAGTGGAAATTGATGAGTCCTGCGGCCAGCGTCTTGTTTCCGGAATGGGCGAACTGCATCTGGAAGTGCTGCGTGACCGCATCCGGCGTGAATACAGGCTGGAACCCCGCGTGGGGAATCCGCAGGTGGTCTGTAAGGAGAGCATACGCAGAAGCGCGGAAGCGGAAGGAATCTGTGAGCGCTACTTGGGTGAAGTTTTTCATCACGGGTATGTACGCCTCAGGGTATCCCCGCTGGCGCGCGGACAGGGCAACGCGCTGAACTGGCTTTTCGATCGCCGGGATTGGCCTGAAGCCTGGCTGGATTCCGTGGTTCAGGGAATCACCGACAGTTTTCATTCCGGTGCGTTGCGGGGCTTTCCCCTACAGGATGTACAGGTGGATATCCTGGCTCTGCAAAGGAGGGAAGGGGTTTCTTCGTCCGTAGGTTACCATCTGGCCGGAGTGGCGGCCTTTAAATCCGCGCTGGAAGCGGCTTCCCCTCTGCTTCTTGAGCCTGTCATGCAGGTTGAAGTCGTCGTGCCGGGAGCTTTCCAGGGGGCTGTATTGAATCTGCTCCACACGCGGGGGGGGAAGATTACGCGCGTCCAGGAGAAAGGAGAGCGGGCACTTGTTACCGCTCTGGCGCCCATGCGGGAGCTTTTCGGGTTTTCCACCCGCCTGCGTTCAGTTACCCAGGGACGCGCTAGTTTGCTTATGCGCTTTGCTCGTTTCGATTCCGTTTGAACATGACCGCGTTTTCACATCCTGAAGCCAAAAAAAGCCTGGGCCAGAATTTTTTGCAGGATTGCAATCTTGCGCGTAAAATTGTGGAGAGGCTGCAAATAGAACCTGAGGATCAGGTCTGGGAAATCGGTCCCGGGCCAGGCATGCTTACCGGCTTTTTAATCCGGGCTGCTCCGGCCGCGCTCACTTTGCTGGAAAAAGACATTTACTGGTCGGCTATAAGGCGGGCCGAAGGAGAGAAACAAAGCGCTCTTTCTCTTACGGTAATTACGGGAGACGCTTTGCGGCAGGATTGGGCGGCTCTGAAAGATCCTTTCAAAATTATCGGCAATCTTCCCTATAACATCGCTTCCCCCCTGATGTGGAATCTGTTCAGCCGGGCCAGGGGATTGCGCAGGGCGGTATTCATGGTGCAAAAGGAGGTGGCTTTGAGGGTGATCGCTCCTCCGGCCTGCGGGCAATACGGCTCTCTTTCCATCTGGCTCCAGTCGTTCTGCCGTCCGCGCCTGGAGTTTATGGTACCGCCGCAAGTCTTCAGGCCCAGGCCGAAGGTCTGGTCCGCAGTGCTCAGTTTTGAGCCTCTGTCTCAGGGCAGTCTGCCAGCTCATCCGGAAGCGCTGTCTTATCTCCTGAAAATTTTTTTTCAGCAGCGCCGCAAGCAGATCGGCGTTATTTTCCGCCGGCAGGGCCATGACCCGGCGTTGCTGACCAAGTGCGGCATAGCCCTTTCGGCGCGCCCGGAAGAGCTTTCTCCCGTTTGCTACAAAGAATTATCGGATATTTTTTACAGAGAAAATTGTATATAATTACCTGTTTTTTTTATTTGTAATTTCTTGAGAGTCCCGGATCGGCGCAAGCCTGGAGACAGATAACTTGGGAATGGCTTGACTTTAGCGCGGAAATCATGTTTTTTAAGAAAAGGGCGTCGTAAAATCAGTTATGGGTTTCTTGTGACGCCTCCATTTTTTTGTGATATGAATAGAAAATTTATTCAGGAGGATGATCACATGACGAAAGCCGACTTGGTCGCGAAAATTGCCGGCAAGGCATCCATTTCCAAAGTAGGTTCGGAGCGTTCCCTCAATGCCTTTTTGGAAGCAGTGCAGGAGATTCTGGTAGAAGAAAGCAAGCTCACTCTTACCGGGTTCGGCACCTTTTCCGTGGAGTCCCGTAAAGCCAGAACCGGGCGTAACCCCCGTACAGGAGCCGCGATCAAGATTCCGGCTTCCAAAGTTGTCAAATTTCACCCTGGAAAAAATCTCAAAGAAGCTGTTAATTAACTTTCAGTCTCGCCTGACGTGAAGTCGCTGAAAAGACTTTTTGGGGGATTGCGATGTGGCTGATGCAGCATGGGGAAACCATACACAGCATGTTGCCTTGGGATATTCCCTGGTGGATGACGGATCACGCCGTATTTTTCGGTGTGCTTTACCTGGTGCTGGGTGTATTGGGTCTGGGTTTGGCCGTTGTACTGGGCAAATCTTTGGCGGATATGCGTAAGGGATCCGCCCGCGGCGCGCGGCATTGAAATTGTCCGTAACACTGAATTGCATGAAAAATCTTGCCTTTTGGGAGAAAAGAGACTAGTCGTCTTTTTCTCCCGTTTTTATCGCCGTGTTTCTTTTTGGACCGGAAACCACGCTTTCCGGCGGAGCGATCTTGACGCCTAAAACGCGGGTTTTAAGCGTTACATGGTGCTGTGCCCCTCTCAGGCCAGAATGCTTCAGTCGCGCGGGGTTCAGCGGATGTATTACGCCGTTTTGCAAGGGGGTGATAGTTTTGCCAGGTGTGTATTTGAACGATGACGAGTATAATTTTGATAATGCTCTGCGCCGTTTTAAAAAGCAGGTGGAAAAAGCCGGAATCTTATCGGAAATGAAAAAGCGCCAACACTACGAAAAGCCAAGTGTAATGCGCAAAAAGAAAAAAGCTGCCGCCCGCAAGCGGTTGATCAAAAAAATGCGGAAGCTGAATTCCAACTGAGTTTTGCCTTTGTCCTGGAGCAAGCGTTCTGGCGGCGGAAGCCTGGTTTGCGCCGGGCTTTCGTTGTTTTGATGGCGGTCCGCGGGGCGCGGACGCGGGTAAACCGCGTCCGGCATGCCGAATGAAACATTTCAAATTAAAATGTTATACATATGGACACGCGCACTCTACACGTTCTGGAATTTCCGAAGCTTCTCGCTTATCTGGCAGGTTTCGCTGTTTCTGAAGCCGGGAGCAGGGCTTGCCTTGGCTTACGGCCTTCCTCCACCCTTGAGCAGGCGGCCCGACAGGCTGAACTGTTTGAACAAGGCAATCTTTGGCTGGAATTCACGAGTTTTTCCCTGCTGAACTTTCCCAGTCTGGACGGTGTTCTGGCTTTTCTGGAAAACGACAGACAACCGCTGGAACTGGACGGATTATGGATCCTGCGCCAGATGCTCGGTCACTGCGGAGAACTCCTGGAATCTCTGACTCGTCCCAAGCAGGCCAGGCAGCTCTGGCCTTTGCTTCTGGAATTGCCTGCTCCCTTGCCGCAGAAAAGTTTGCAAGCCCTTTTTCGCTGCCTCAACGAGGATGGTTTTCTGCGGGATGAAGCCTCGCCGGAGCTGGCCCTGGTGCGGAGTGAAATCCGTCGTATCCACCGGCAATGTAACAGTAAAGCCGGCGAATTCATCCGCCTGCACAACCTTTCCCCCTATTTGCAGGACGAATATATCACTCTGGCTTCGGATCGTTATGTCCTGCCCTTTAAAAGCAATTTCAAGAACAAGTTTCCGGGGATAGTCCACGATTACTCCCAAACCGGCGAAACCTGCTACTTTGAACCCATGTTTCTGGTGGATTTGAATAACAGCCTGCAGGAATTCAAACGCGAGGAAAGGGAGGAAGAACGCAAGATTCTTATTTACATCTCTGATTTGCTGCGTACTGAAAAAAATCTGCTGGGGGAGGCGTACCGCCTGCTGGTGGATATGGATGTGCTGCAGGCCAGGAGCAGGTTGGGGGCGAGCTATGCCGGGGTTCTGGTACGCCTGGGCGCGGATTTGCCGGTAAATCTGCTGGAAGCCAGGCACCCTTTGCTTACGCTGGCCGGTCTTTCGGCTGAAAATGGGGAAAGGAGCGCCGCCGCCGGGTATCCTGAGCCGGAACCTGTGGATATACAGTTGTCTGCGGAGCAGAGAACATTGATTATCAGTGGGGGCAACGCCGGCGGCAAGACCGTCTGCCTCAAAACCGTAGGCCTGGTTTCGCTTATGGCTTTGTGCTCCATTCCCGCTCCGGTCGCCCGAGGCAGCACCCTGCCTTTCTGGAAGAATATTCTTCCTTTTATAGGCGACGATCAGAGCCTGGAGGACCATGTTTCCACCTTTACGGCTCAGATTGCCCAGTTGACGGCATATTGGGAGAAACTTGGAGAGAATGCGCTGGTAATCCTGGATGAATTCGGCGCCGGTACCGATCCCGCTCAAGGCGCGGCTCTGGCCCAGGCGGTCATTGACGAATTAATGGAAAAAAAAGCCAGTATTTTCGCGGCAACGCATTTTCCGGCCCTGAAGGCCTATGCTCTGTCCAGGCCCGGAGTGCGGGCCGCTTCCGTGCTTTTTGATCCCGACACAAAAAAACCCTTGTTTCGGCTGGTCTATGATCAGGTGGGCGCGAGCCAGGCTCTGGAAGTAGCCAGGGAACACGGCTTGCCGGAAGCGGTGCTGAAGAGGGCGCGGAATTATCTGCTGCTGGACGGAGAAGATACCGGGCAGCTTATGGAGAGGCTGAACCGCCTGGCCCTGACCAGGGAAAGGGAAGCCGACGCCTTGAAGGAAGAACGCCTCGCCTTTAAGCTGAAACATAAGCAGTTGGAAGAACATCTGGCCAAAGAAAGGGAAAGGCTTTTTACAGAGATTAGGAATCAAGCCCAGTATGTGCTGCGGGAATGGAAAGATTCCAGACTTTCAGCCAGGCAGACCCTGAAAAGCCTCGCCGGAATCCGCTCCGGCATATTGGAAAAAAAGGCTGAAGAAAAGGATTCTCAATTTGAAACGCCGGATTTTAGTCGCCTTGAGCCCGGAATGGATCTGCTCTATGCCCCCTGGAATAAGCCGGGCAGGGTTTTGGAGGTGGATAGGCGTAAAAACAGGGTGCGCCTGGATTTATCCGGGGTTAGTATCTGGGTGGAACCGGGAGATCTGGCCTGGAAGGCGGAATCCGGCAAAGTTTCCTCTTTTGGCGCAGAAAAATTCGTCCGTCTGTCCGGCGCGTCTGTTTTTTCTTCGCGCCTGGATCTGCGTGGTAAAAGAGCGGACGCGGCCCTGGCTGAACTTGATTCTTTTATTGATTCAGCCATACTTGGTGGCAGGGAACAACTTGAAATTTTACATGGACGCGGCACCGGAGCTTTACGCCGGGAAATTCATGCTTATATTAAACGGCATCCTCAGGTTGCCTCCTTTGATCTGGCTGACGAAGATCAGGGAGGGGACGGTGTCACCGTAATTACCCTGAAGTGAATTTTCTATTTGATCGCAATAATCATAAGAGCAATTTCGAGGCGGGATTGCTCAAGAATTTATTATGTTGATACCATGAGGAACAAGGTCTCCAACCTCAACTCGGTAACGCGGGCCATAAAAGACCGTCTCGACATCGCCGAGCTGGTCGGGCGCCATGTTCCTTTGCGGCCGGTGGGCAGCGGCAGGCTGATGGGTCCATGCCCTTTTCATGAGGAAACCAAGCCTTCTTTTTCCGTGCGCCCGGATACCGGACTTTTTTATTGTTTCGGCTGCCAGGCTTCCGGTGATATTTTTGATTTTTACGCCAAGTATAACAGAGTGGATTTCAATGAAGCGCTGAGGCAGCTGGCCCTGGAAACCGGTGTACCGCTGGAGCCTGGGCGGAGTGATGCCGGAATTACGGAAGAACAGCGCAGACGCGAGATTGCCCTGAAATTGCATGAATTCGCCGGAGCCTATTTTCGCGGTAATTTATCCGGACAGGGAGGAGAGTCCTGCCGGGATTATCTGGCCTGGCGGGGCGTGGATGAAAATATCGCGGAAAGCTTTGCTCTGGGCTGGAGTCACGACAGTTGGCACAACCTGGGCAACGCTTTTCTCCAGGCAGGTTACAGCAAGGAACAGGGAGTGGATTCCGGGCTGCTGGTCAAAAACGACAAGGGGAATGTGTACGATCGCTTCAGGGCCAGACTGATGTTTCCCATCAAAAATCCCGGAGGGCAGATAATAGCTTTCGGCGGGCGCATTATCTCCACTGCTTCGGATGCGGATACGGCCAAATATATAAACAGTTCCGAGTCTCCCATTTACAGAAAAGGAGACAATCTTTACGGACTTTTTCAGGCTCGGCGCGCCGTTGCGGAAAAGAAATCCATACTGCTCACCGAAGGGTATATGGATGTGCTGACTCTGCATCAGTTCGGCTACAGGAATGCCTGCGGCGTTCTGGGCACCAGCCTAACACCGGAGCAGATCAAAAGGTTGGGAAATTTCCGCGTCCCTCTAGAATTGCTTTTTGACGGCGATAAGGCCGGGCGCAAGGCGGCTTTGCGCAGCGCGGAGATGATTATTTCGCGGGGGTTGAATTGCAGGGTTATTTTGCTTCCGGATGGCGGCCCCAAGGATATAGACGAGCTGCTCAAGACGCAGGGAGTGAAAGCTTTCGAGGATTTGCGCGCCAAGGCTCCGGATGGCTTTAATTTCTGCATGCGCGCTCTGCGCGATTTTTCTCAGAACGAGATTGCGGAATGGGTGCGAAATTTTTTGCGTCAGTTGGAACGGCGGGAATTTCTGCCCCGGTATATTTCGGAGATTGCGCGGGCTTTGGGGATGGATGAGGAGATCATCCGCAAAGATATGCTCATGGCCGGAGGAACTGCCGGGAAGGCACGGGAGTCTAATAAAGTTCAGTTCGCCGGCGGGTTGGGAGGTTTGCGGGCTGAAGAGGAAAAGGAATGGAAGTTTCTTGTTTTTGCCGTTCGTTATCCGTGTTATATTCCGAATTTACGCGACAGCGGCCTGGACTTTGTGCTGAAAGCCCCCCGGACAAAAGAGCTGTGGGGCAAAATTTCGGATCTGCACGCCCGGACGCCTGAACCGGATGATTTTGTAGAGGGTCTGCTCTGCCTGGAGGAAGAAGACAAACAGTTTTGTCTGACTTGCCGTAATGTGTATATGCCTCCTTCTGACCCTGAAAAGGAAGGCTTTGAATGTGAGCAGTTGTGTTCCGAAATAGAGAGGGAGATTCAATGGCAGAACCTGGGCAGCCAGGAGAGGTCTCTGGCAGGCTTGCAGGGGAAAGCGGAAGACGAGATATTTGGCGCTTTTATGGAAAATCTCAGGATTTTTAAGGAAAGCCGGAATTCCTTCGGGAAGAAAGCGGAGAAAAAAATATGAGCAATATAAAAGATATTCAGCAAATCAAAGTGCTTATAGCTAAAGGCAAAACTTCTGGTTTTCTGACCTTCGAAGAAGTGAGCAAAGCTTTACCTTCCGAGGCCAGCACTCCGGAACAGATTGAGGAAGTGATCGGAATTTTTGATCAGCTGGATATCGCCATTGTCGATTCGGAAAAAGAGGGCAAGAAGATGAACGTCTCCACAACTGAACCTGAAGACGAGTCCGTGGCGGACAGTCCCCTGGGCTTGGGGGAAGAGGAGGAGATAGCCGATTATTCTTCGCGGAGTACGGATCCCGTGCGGATGTACCTGCGTGAAATGGGCGCTGTTCCTTTGCTGGACCGTGACGGCGAGGTGCATATTGCCAAACGCATTGAAAGCGGTGAGCAGGATGTGCTCTATGCTCTGGTTGAAGTGCCGGTGGCTGTTGAAGAGCTGATCAATGTGGGCGAAGATCTCAGGCAGAATAGGATTAAACTCAAGGAAGTGGTGAAGACCATTGAGGAAGACGATCCCACTGAAGATGAAATGAGCCAGAAGCAGCGCGTCATTTTGCTGATGGACGAAATAAAGAATACCTACAAGCGCAAAAAGAAAATTTATTCCAAGCTGGATGACTGCAATACCCTGGAACGCCGCGTGGCTTCAATTCAGAAGGAAATTGTCAGCTATAAAGAAGAAATAGTAGTACGCCTGCGCGATATCAAACTGGAAAAAACTCTGATCGATCGCATTATTGAAACTGTCGAGGATTATGTGAGGCAAATGCATAACTGCCATCGCGATCTTTCCGCCTATATTCTTTCTACAGGGAAGAGCCAGGCTGAAATCATGGAAATGTTTTCGGCCATGGATGCGCGCACATGCAGCCCGCAGGAAGCTGCCGGGATGATCGGGCTTACCTTGGAAGAAATATTCCCTTTCAAGGAAATGATCATGGGCAAGGTGGAGATTCTGAATCGCCTGCAGGAAAAATGCTGCCATAACGTGAATGATCTGGAAGAAGTTCTCTGGCGCATCAAGCGCGGCAACATAACGGCTACCAGAGCCAAGCAGGAGCTGATAAGATCCAACCTGCGCCTTGTGGTCTCCATTGCCAAAAAATATACCAACCGGGGCTTGCAGTTTCTTGACCTTATTCAGGAAGGCAACATAGGTCTGATGAAGGCTGTGGACAAGTTTGAATACCAGCGGGGTTATAAATTTTCAACCTATGCCACCTGGTGGATACGTCAGGCCATTACCAGGGCCATAGCGGATCAGGCCCGTACCATTCGTATACCAGTGCATATGATTGAGACAATCAACAAACTTATCCGTACTTCCCGCTATCTGGTGCAGGAATTGGGCCGTGATCCCACGCCGGAGGAAATAGCCGAGCGTATGGATTACCCTGTGGATAAAGTAAAAAAAGTGCTTAAAATAGCCAAGGAACCGATTTCTTTGGAAACACCCATAGGGGATGAGGAAGATTCCAGCCTGGGCGATTTCATAGAAGATAAAAAGGCGGTGGCTCCCGCGGAAGAGGTGGTGAACACCAAGCTTTCCGAACAGATCGCCAATGTCCTGGCCGATCTTACCCCCAGAGAGGAGCAGGTGCTCCGTAAACGCTTCGGTATAGGCGAAAAAAGCGATCATACTCTGGAAGAAGTGGGTAAAACTTTCAGCGTGACCCGCGAGCGTATCCGCCAGATTGAGGCCAAAGCTCTGCGCAAGCTGCGGCATCCCATACGCAGTCAGACTTTACGCAGTTTCTTTGAAAATTAGGGAAACGCTGATTTATTCGCGGTTTCAGCGCCAATCTCCATCAAAAGGATCAAATTTCGCAAAATTACCCAAATTTGACCATTAACTTTGCCATTTTTGTCTCTTTTTCTGTTCATTTCCTGAAAAAAGGGCGCATGTATCCTCAGGCAGGTCGCAATGACCTGCCAGCACGAGCGCACATCAAGAGATTTGTGCTGGCGAACAAAGTGTGTAGCCGGTGCGTATTTTTCGCCTGACGAACGGACGATTTACATCGCTCAATCTGCTTCTCCCACTCAATGCACCCTTTGGGCATTCGCTGGACGCTATGGTGACGGCGATTGATCCGATATTCTATCGCTGACAAATGCGGCGAGTTTTTCACTTCTTCTCTTTTCTCTATGCCGATATAGCCGGAATCGCCATACACGACCTCATCGTCCGCACGGATAAGTTTCTCCGCCATCGTGATGTCATGCATATTGGCCGCTGTCGTCTCAAGACTGTGCACATAGCCGCTACCCGCGTCCACACCCACATGGCATTTCATGCCGAAATGCCATTCGTTGCCTTTCTTGGTCTGATGCATCATGTGGCCGCGTTCCCTGAGCGCTCGGGCGACAGCTTCAAAAAACACTTTGCCGATATTGTGTTTTTCCAGCAAATGCCGAAACTTGAGCAAGGTTGTGGCATCGGGTACCTGCTCCTCAAAAAAATTGACCCCCATAAAGGTACGCATGGCATAGCTGTCGTAAATGGCGTCTTCAAGGCCCTCATCAGAAAGATTGAACCAGCATTGCAGCAAATACATGCGCAACATTTTCTCAATCCCCATGGGAGGACGTCCGCGCTTCCCTTCCGGATAGTAGGGAAGAATGTATGCTACCCATTCATCCCAAGGGATGCTTTGCTCCATGATCCGCAAAAATTCGTCGCGCTTCGTCGTGCGCTTGCGTCTGCCGTATTCAATATCGCTCAAAGTTAGCCGCTTCATATTTATCT